>CAVODE010000032.1:0-18583 GCA_963694535.1 Dehalococcoidia bacterium | reverse complement strand
CCTCTAAAAAAGTTGCGACAAGTTGGTTCCAAGTAGTGGGTCTTTGTGAGCTAGTCCCGTGAGAGCATGATTTCATGAGCGCTAGTTTTCTTCGCGGGAGATTGTCAGTTAAATTACCAAGGTTGGGTAAGATCATCGAGTCTTTTGTTCCAGCAATTATGAGAGTAGGAATTGCTAGATTTTTCAGGTGTAACGTTAGGTCTGGTCGTCGTCTCATTGCTGAGTAACAACCTGTAATTCCAGGATCGACACTATAGATCTCAGATGGCATAGATGGGTTAATGGCCATAGTATTTGTGGTTGTGTCAGAGAGGATAAGCGCCTTGACGAGCTCTGGAAATTGATAAGCAAATTGAAGCGCCGTGTGACCACCAAATGACATTCCACCGAGAATGATTTTCTCTTGAATATTAAGAGTTTGTATTAAATTAAGAAGGTCATTGGCAAAAAGTTCGGTTGAATATTCATCAATGTCGTTGGGAGCCGAAGAAGAGCCATGACCTCTATTATCCCAGGTGATAACTCTATATTGGCTCTCAAAAAAATGTACTTGGTTACCCCACATTTCAAGAGTAGCGGTTAATCCATGGCATAATATCAACGGTATTTTGGATTGATTTCCAGTATCTGAGTATCGGATTCGAATATTATTTTGTGAGTGCATGAAATTCATGGTTAGATAAATATAGCAATGCTGTGTAGTTGTTGAGAAATTGTGAGCCATGCAAGGTAAGATGGCTATATGACATACATACGTTCAGCATTGTTGATTAACGAACAGGATTCTTTGAATTTTGACGAGGGAACGATCCCCGATGCATTTGTTTTTGACCTGTCTAATCCGACGGCGGCGCCTGTTGATTCTTCGACGATTAAGAACAAAATTAGTCAGCTAACTGGAGGCATGTCTCTTTCGCATCACGTCAGGTTTTCTGTCAGCACCTCCAGCAGTTTGCGCTCTAAATTACAACAGGTGTTTTCTGCGGACATAACTGCAGTATGGATCGCCGGCATTTCTGATGCTCAGCAGGTTCGTGATGCTGATGTGGAGATTCGTAGATTAGAAATGGAACACGGGATAAAACCTGGAGCTATATCGTTGATTCCAGAACTGAATACTGTATACCCCATTAGTGTGCTTGATGGCATATTGACCGCCGTGGATCGCATCGTTGGAGTGGCGCTAGATCTTGACTTGATATGTGCTGATCTTGTCGTAACGAATTCAAGTTCTTCGGTCGATCTTTTTGTTCAAAGACATATCTTGACTGACGTGGCCATGAGAGTAACGGCTCAAAATTTAGCTACTATCGTGACAAACTCAGATATTCAAATGAGTGATGAAAAGATAAAGATGATTTCAAGTACTGGCGGAAGCGGAATCCTGACGCGAGATGCAGACTTGATCTCTTCTCTAAATCACGAATTTATGCTTAGTCGCGCAGTGAGTGATAGGGCTCAAGCTATTAGTGAACAGTGGTCAAGTAATGAAGTTGCCACCCAAGACGAGGGAGTTACGATTCAGTCCATGAAGCGTGCTACATATCTTGATAATTTGGCGAACAAGATAGACGCAGGTTAGCTAATCAACTACGATATTTTGGTTTGTTTTTTTGAGCGTATGTGAAGAATCGGGAGAGATATAAGTATGCCGGCAGTTGTTATCATCGGTGGTCAGTGGGGGGATGAAGGTAAGGGTCGGACTGTGGATTTTCATTCCCAGTACTGTTCAGTGATTGCTAGATATTCTGCAGGCAATAATGCTGGACATACCATTATGAACGACCAGGGTAAATTCGCGTTACATGTCATTCCAGCTGGGATTTTCAGGTCAGATAAAATTTGTGTAATCGGCCATGGAGTAGTGATAGACCCTGCGGTTGTGCTCGGAGAGATACAAGGGCTTGAAGATAGAGGCGTATCGACAAAAAATTTGAGAATTTCTCGTAATGCTAATGTGATCATGCCTTGGCACCCAATTATCGATAAAGGCGACGAGTTGTTAAGAGGAGATCTCGCTATTGGGACTACGGGTACGGGAACCGGTCCTGCATTTCATGACAAGGTAGCCAGAACGGGCATTCGAATCGCTGACTTACTAGATGCTGACCGCTTTGCTGAACGACTAGGACCGGTTATTGAGTATAAGAATCGAATTTTGACCGGTCTTTATGGATTGGAGCCGCTTGGTTATCAGGAGGTATATGAAGAATATCTTGATTTTGGAGACCGACTTCGACCGTACGCAGATGATACTGCACTACTAGTTCAGAAAGCTCATGCAGATGGCAAAATGATTCTTTTGGAGGGTGCGCAAGGATCGTTGCTAGATTTGGATACTGGTACGTATCCGTACGTGACCTCATCGGTACCAGCATCTATCGCGGCAGGTGGACCTGCTGGTGTTGGATTGGGTCCAACAGCCGTCGAGAAAGTTATAGGTGTTTACAAGGCATATCAAACTCGAGTTGGCAATGGACCGATGCCGACCGAAATTTTCGGACAAGAAGCGGAAGATATTCGTCAAGGTGGTGGGGGAGTAGCGGGAACTGGCGAATTTGGAACCACGACTGGTCGAGCTAGACGAATAGGATGGTTTGACGGAGTTCTCGCTAGGCATACTGCTGCGATAAATGGTATTACCTCCATAGCATTAACTCGACTTGATACTCTTTCGCATGCCGAAGAGGTCAAAATTTGTACGGGTTATGAAATTGGTGGAAGTACGATTAATTCAATGCCCGCCACGTTATGGGGAATGGAACAAGCTAAACCTATCTATGTAACTATGCCTGGTTGGGGTGAAGATGTGTCAGAGGTGAGGCGCTTAGCAGACCTTCCGGTAAATGCTAGTAACTTTGTTAAGGCAATTGAATCATTAATAGGCGTAAGTATCGATATGATTTCAGTTGGACCAGAACGCAATCAGGCGATTGTAACCCGAGATATTTTCGGCACCGTTATCGAAACAAAGTAAAGGCGTCCAAGGACGAATATGGAAACGATATCTCTTATATTGCATGTATCTGCAGCGGCCGTTCTTTTCGGACCACAAGTGCTAATGTTTTTTGCGTTGACTCCGGCAACATGGTTCATTGATGATGAGGAACTTAAAGGAAATGTAGTTTCTACAGTTGCACGCCGTTTTGGAATAATGAGCGCTGCGTCGATTCTTGTTCTGATGGCCACTGGAGTTTACCAAATGCAAGTGTTTGCACCCTCCAACTTAGTTGAAACGAGGTGGGGATCTATCTTGGTAGTGAAAATGATAGCTTTTGTGGTTTTAATGATTTTATTAATGATTCATACGATGTATTTTAGTAAAAAGATTCGAATATTATCGGATGAAGTAATTAATGGAGATGAGGACAAGGTGGGTGATTTGGATTATTTGCGGCGCCAATCATGGCTATTTTCTTTTCTTATGCTGCTTGTAACGACTGCTACTCTTTGGCTAGGCATTGCCTTAGGTAATCATCAATTTTCTCTCGGTTGAGCTAGTGTTTAAATTTTGGTAGAGAGGATAGTGAGTGACAAATCAAGACTTCCACGATGAGCGTCGATATAGGCCTGATGATAATTGCCCGCTTTTCTCTTTGAGACTTGAAAATCATCTTGTTGATGTGTTAAATGGAGCAGTTCCTAATCGTGGAAATTTTTGTGGGTATTGTTTCTCTCCGATGGGATTAGAGGAAGCATTGTGTGCTGAGTGTCAATCCGATTCAACTTCGACTGAGAGACTCGACCAAGTACCGGAAGAGATTGTACTAGCTTTGAAAAAACAGAGATCGATAGAATCTCGTTGGGTTAACAGTTTCGCTTATCTTGGGGTCCTGATCGCTATTGTGGGTGGTATCGTGTTTGTTTTGGTGACTCCGATATTTGATGATCGATTGATTTATGCAACGGTAGCCTATGGTCTAATTTTATTGATTGGAAGTAGAGTGCTAGCTGGTTTTTTAGGCGGTTATTTTGGCGACCAGATTGGGTATAGTAAGGGACGTGTTCAGACCATAAAGGCTTGGAACTCGTATCGCTCGAAAAAACAAATATCTTCGCAGTAGAAATTATTGGTAATCTTAAAAAATGGAACACCTAGAAACGTTTTTGTCACAGGTTGCAATGTCGAAGGATGAATATGCCCGCCTTCTAGATATGTTGAACCGTGAGCCGACTGAGGTTGAGCTAGGTATGACGGGGGCCCTGTGGTCAGAGCATTGTGGTTACAAGCACTCTAAGCCCTTATTTCATCACTTCCCTACGACAGGGCCTCATGTTCTGACGGAAGCTGGAGCTGAGAATGCTGGAGCTATCGATATTGGGAATGGTTGGGTAGTTGTCTTTAAGATTGAATCACATAATCATCCCTCTGCACTTGAGCCCTATGAAGGGGCGGCAACTGGTGTCGGGGGGATTTTGCGGGATATATTTGCAATGGGTATGCGTCCCGTCGCATTACTAAATTCTCTAAGATTTGGCCCCTTAACTGAGGCTCATAATAGAACTCTTTTACGAGGAGTTGTTTCAGGAATTGGTGGTTATGGAAATTGCGTCGGCGTCCCCACCGTCGGTGGTGAGATTCAAATGCATACGTCATACAGTGGAAACCCGTTGGTCAATGCAATGTGTGTGGGCGTAGGACTGAAGACAAGTTTATTATCTGCTGTGGCTCAAGGAGATGGGAACCCGATTGTTCTAGTGGGAGCTGATACTGGTAGAGATGGAATTCATGGTGCGACATTTGCCTCCGTCGAGTTAGATGAGGATTCAGCCTCACGCCGACCGGCAGTACAAGTGGGACATCCTTTTTTAGAGAAACTTTTGATGGAAGCATGTGTCGAACTTGCAGAAAATCACTCAGATTGGATAGTTGGTCTTCAAGATTTAGGAGCAGCTGGACTAACCTCCTCCGCAGTTGAGGCGGCTGACCGTGGTAATTCTGGGATTGATATAGACGTGACGCTTGTACCCCGGCGGGCTGAAAATATGACTGCCTATGAGGTAATGCTTTCTGAATCGCAGGAGCGCATGCTGGTTATACCTCACAGAAAACACCTTAGCAAGGTGATAGAGCATTTTAAGTCTTGGGAAATTAATGCCACCGAGATAGGCGTTGTTACTTCAGACTCACGGGTCACCATTCGAGAAGGCGACGAAGTCGTTGCCTCGATGCCACTGAGTATCATGACAAACCCTCCGATGTACACGAATGATACGGCGATTGATCCAATAGTTGAATTACTTGCCCTTGAGGATTTGTCGCTCGAGCCTGACATTGATCCATTGATAACGACTGATGTACTTTTTGATTTACTTCAGTCAGAGAATCTCTCTTCGCGGAGATGGGTATATCAGCAATATGACCATCAGGTGCTGAATAATACAGTTGTAAAGCCAGGTGGAGATGCTGCAGTTATACGAATTAAAGGACTGAAGCAGGGTCTTGCGGTTTCTACGGACTGTAATGGCAGAGCTGTTTATTTGAATCCTGAGGTGGGTGCTGCTTTAGCCGTTGCGGAGGCCGCACGAAATGTAATTGCGACTGGTGCTCGCCCAGTTGCGGTCACTGACTGCCTTAATTTCGGTAATCCGGAAAAAAAGGAGGTGGCTTATCAGCTGGAGAAATCAATTATCGGCCTGTCGGACGCATCGCGCGCATTTGACACACCTGTAATTTCAGGGAATGCGTCTCTTTATAATGAGACCCCAAATGGCCAAATAATGCCTACTCCCACGATCGGTATGCTGGGAGTGATATCAGATGCCGCGAGTCGGCTAACCATATCTCCTACGATAGGTGATCGTATATTTTTGATCGGTGGAACCTTAGAGCAATCTGCTAGCACCTTGGCGGCTTCGGAATTTCAATGGACTCGGACAGGAAGAATTGCAGGGAGTCCATCAATTGATCTTAAATTGGCTCGACAAACTGGTGATTTGGTTTTACATATGCATGGTGAAGGACTTTTGTCTGCTGCGCATGACATAGGCGATGGTGGAATTACAGTGGCTTTGATTGAGATGAGTTTTGCTAGTGGATATGGGTTCAGAGCGAATGCGTTAAATTTAGGTGAGCGATTAGACGCAGCTTTATTTGGTGAGGCCCCATCTCGATTTCTGGTAGCAACGGATAAACCAGATTTAGTCATTGCATTAGGTGATGAATATTCAATACCGGTTATTGAGCTAGGCGAAGTTGAAGCTAGCAGGAATTTTAGCTTTGGTCCTGTTGATGTCGACTTGGATGTGGCATATGAGAGATGGGATCTAGGTCTAAAGCGAATTATTGAGCAAGACTTTGTTGATGAAGGCAATGGAGATTTTTGATGAGAGCTGCTGTAGTAGTATTTCCTGGAACTTGGAGTGACTCTGATACGGTGTGGGCATTAGAGAAGTGTGGGATTGAGGCAGATAAGATTTGGCATCGGGCTAGCGACTTAACTGGATATGATCTTGTGGTGCTCCCTGGTGGTTTTTCTTATGGAGATTATCTTCGCTGTGGATCAATCGCGCGTTTTTCACCGGTTATGAAGGCCGTGCGGGCACACGCTGAAAATGGAGGATTGCTGATTGGGATTTGTAATGGATTTCAGATCTTATGCGAGGCCGGTATATTGCCAGGTGTCTTGATGCGTAACAGTTCACTTCAATTCCGATGCAAGGATACATATTTAGTTTCTGAGACCTTTGATTCTGCTTTTACGTCCGGATTGGATAAAAATCGTACTTACCAAATTCCCATGTCACACGGTGAAGGGAGATACGTTGCATCGTCTGCTGATCTAGAGATGTTAGAACAAAACGGGCAGATCGCATTTCGTTATGCTAGCCAATCAGGGTTAGTTGGTCCGGAAACTAACCCTAATGGATCTGTGGCGAACATCGCTGGAGTTTTCAATAGTCAGAAGAATGTACTAGGAATGATGCCACACCCTGAGAGGGCTTGTGAGATGTTGCTTGGTAGCGAGGATGGCAATCGTATTTGGGAGTCTGTACTTTCTCAATCTTGAGCACGTGACAAATTATCTGACTTGGAGATTTCTTCTGGATATTCAATGCGAGGGTGGTAAGCCGCTACTAAAGCTGAGGTAAACGCCTTTTCAATTGTTCGTATATCTCTCACGGTAAGGTCACAATTATCAAATTGTCCGTCTTCTAGTCTGTCACGAATAATTGATTTTACTATAGCCAGAACTTGGTCTGAGCTTCGGTCAGACGACGCCCTAACCGCGGCTTCACATCCGTCAGCAATCATTACAAGAGCGGTCTCTCGAGACCTCGGAGCAGGTCCAGGGTATCTAAACTTTGATTGTTCGATATTAGGATCTTTATCCAGTGCACGGCGATAGAAGTAAGCTGGGTAAGTGGTGCCATGGTGCTCGGGGATAAAGCGTATAACGGCTTCGGGTAATTTCTCTTCTCTCGCTCGTTCGATTCCCTTGGCGACATGTCCGTGAAGGACACGAGTTGACTGCAATTCATCGAGTGCGTCATGAGGATTTTCTGATTGTTCAGCATCTCTGTTCTCAATGAAAAAATCTGGGCGAAAGAGCTTACCAACATCGTGAAACATTCCACCCGCTCGAACGAGTTGTTCGTCAGCTCCAATTTCAGCTGCCCCGCGAGACGCAAGGTCAGCAACCGCAGTCGCGTGCGCATAAGTTCCGGGAGCTTGTTCTTGCAATTGGCGGAGGAGTCGGGTGCCAGGCTGCACTAACTCCATTAATTCCACTCGGGTAATAATACCAAAAGGTCGACTGAGTACGTTATAAATACCAACGCCTACTGTGGCTGAGAGGAGTCCATTGATTATCGCCGCAATACTAATATTAATAAATTGTGAAGGTTCAAACTCTTTGCTAAGTGGCAGGGAAAAAGCCACGCTTAAGAGAATCACGGCGGCGATAGTGAAGCCACCCCGTAAATAGTCATTAATTCGCTTGGCTCCAAGCGCAACAAATGAGGCTGATAGACCTCCTCCAGTGATGGTGGAGAAGATTAAGACCACGTCTGCCGCTTCTGTATTTGGCAGACTTGCGATTACGAATACGCCAACAAGAGATGAAATGAGAGTTGATAAAATTCCTGTATTAAATCCTAATAAAACAGTGGCCACTAACGCGAATGCTGATATTGGAAGTGCTACAAAAATGTCAAGATTTGACGAATTGTTAGTAAGCAATGGGAGACTTACCCGAATGGATAAGTTAATAGCTATAAGGAGAACTATGAAGAGTAGTAGTCGCCGAATCCCAGAAAGATTTGGTGAGGTATCACTTGCAAGATGAGCTGCAGAGAGTACCCCGAGGAGGACAGACAAGCATATCGCTGTGAGTGTCCAGCTTACCTCGGAGATACCATTCGTCCCAAGTGCCAAACCTCCAGATGGAAGTACAAGTATTCCAAAAAGTACGACTGTGGTACAAATTCCGAAGAGTGAAATCGTGAATTTGCTATGGATAATTGGTGGAGGGCTGAAGGCTAGCTTTAGTTCTGACACTGTTATAAAACCTGATTAGTTAATCGTTAGTTTAGTAATTCTCTAACCAAGATGTTAGCTCGCTTACCGTCCGCACGACCATCGAGCTTTGGCATCAGCGTTTTCATCACGATTCCAACGTCGCTTATGCTCACAGCCTTTGTTTCATGTATGACGTCTTTTATGATCCGAGTTAATTCTATTTCCGTTAGTTCTTCAGGTAGATACTCGGAAATAATTGAAAGTTCTAATTCTTCTTTGGCAACTAGATCTTGGCGGTTTCCTTTGGTGAATTCATCGATAGATTCTTTTCTTTGCTTAGCCTCTTTTTGAATCACCTGTGTTACTTGGCTGTCGTTAAGCGCTTCCTTATTAGCAATTCGAGCGTAATCAACTGCCGCTATTACAAGTCGTAAGGTATCGCGGCGCTCGTTGTCACCACTTTTCCAAGCTTGCTTCATGTGAGTTCTAAGAGTCTCAAGAAGAGTAGTATTATCTGTCATAGTCGAGCCTCGTATATTCAAATGAGCAATCAACCGTCAATATCGCTTAGCCACGAATATTTCAGCAAATATATTCGAAATGCACTATGGCATTTCTACGTACTGATTCAAGCTAAAAGCTTGGACCTTTGCGGGACTCAGCCTTTATTATGGCTTTCCGCATTTTTCGAACACGAGCAGCTTCTTTTTTCTTGCGTCGCTCCGATGGCTTTTCGTAATATTCATGCTTGCGGTAGTCCATGAGTATGCCATCAGTCTGTACTCGCTTGGTAAATCTTCGAAGCGCTTGTTCTAATGACTCATTTTGTCCGACTTGAATTTCGCTCAAACTAATCTCTCTCATTCTTGACTCTACCGCTTTTGATAAATCGTGTTTTTACGATTGGCGGTACGGATTGGTAATTATACTGCTTCTTGCGCTTAATAAGTTAATCAGCGGAAGGCAGAACTTTGGGCTGTAGTTCTTCCATCGGTCGTCCGTCAACATTTAAATCACATTCACCCGGTTTGATGCATAGCACCTCGACACCAGATTCTTCGTCTTTGTATCTTTTTCCTAGCGCAACTGCCATTTTATTCCTCCAGCTTTAGATTATTTGTGTGACAGATTTTTTATATCTGCTCAAGTACATTATCGCCGCAGCGAAGTTCGGCTTCATCTGCACCTCGCGTGACAATAAATTCAGCCTCACATGCTGGACATTTATAACGTTTTCCTGTTGTAGCCATTCAGTTACCCCCTAGTCTTTTTACTATTATTCGATAGTTATTGCTTTATACATTCTCAATTGGTAGTGACCGGGAATGTTACAAAATAATACATACGTTCCCGCATCAAGTGACAGACTGGTTTCTTCTTCTCCACCATTTTGTAGATCGTCACTTGCATACACAACTTCTCCGGCTGAATCAATATCTACCATGGCTTGGTCATTTGTAGGGAGGCTGTCGGGTGAAAGATCGGTACGTAATACTCGGAGGTTATGAATTAACGCAGCGTTATTCTTGACTTTAAGCGAAATTTCTCCGTCGGCACTGAATGTATCTGGGGCAGTGATGGCGTACGGGCCGTCTTTTGCAAGATCCACGGCTAACACACCAGGTGGTGCCTCTGTTGCTGCTGGCTCGGCAGCGCTTTGCGAATTATCTACGGAATTAGTATCAGCCGTGAAAGGGGTACGAGCATAGATTTTGCTTCTTGTATCCATAGAGTACTGTCCACAATTATCAGCTGTGGCAGAGAGGTTAGCGCTATCTTCCAACGTTGTAAGGTAATCGGTAAGTTCTGGCCGATCCGGAATGGTACCTCTTCGGCGTTCGGCGTCAGTTTTTTGTATCTCCCAACTTTCTAGCCGATGCTCAAAATGCTCTTCATTTGCGTGGTCAACTAAATCCCAGCGGCCCTGCATGATTAGTTTGACGATATAGTCGATTTGTGTCTCTGACATTGACCCGCCGAAGCGTTCACTCCATAGAGGCATATACGCGCCTGAACGGCCGCACGAGAGAGTATTAAACAAGAAGGTATAAACTTCTCTTGCTTCACCGTCAGGTGTTGATTCAGTTGTCCGAAAGTAGTCTGAATTAAGTGCTGGGCCAATATTTCCTTCACCTACTAAGCCATGACAAGATACACAATTATTGTGAAACAGTTCTGCTCCCCTGTGAACGAGCTCTTCATTTTGATGAATCGATGCTTCTTCAGCACGAAGCTGCTCTCTCGCGATATAGCCACCAAAAAACAAGAATGCTATAAAAAGCAAACCTATCATCGCATTCACTTGTTTACTTGTATTCATCCCTGAGCCTTCTTTTCCTTATTCACTCGTGGCTAAGATTTTTCTTTTGTAACTAACTTGGCAGTAAAGGGTGATTGACTGCTCGTTCTGGGTTATCTGGACCGCCTTTTTCCACGGCTCCTGTCAGTACAGTAATATTTCCCGCTTCATCGATCTCGATCTGCATGGTATCCATCGATCTTGGCGCAGGACCATATACACGAACGCCAGCTTTTGTGTAAGTTGACCCATGACACGGGCATATGAACCACCCTGGATCTCCTGGGAATGGGACGGAACCCTGATTTTCCTTCCATGGAACCGTGCAACCTAAGTGTGGACATTTTCGCCATAATGCGATTAAACCGTGTCCACCCCCTGAGCCACCTGGCCGGGATTCATTCTCGTCTAGGTTAGCAATCCAGAATTGACCCTCTGAGTTGGCTTTAGGTGCGGCTCCGGGTTTATAGTCTGTGACTTTACCAGCAGGTACGGGTCCACCAAAACCCTTGACGTTTCGCGGGTATAGGAAGTCTAATAAGAGCCCGACAGATCCTAAGAGAGTTACACCAAGCCCACTCCAGAACGAAGCCC
Source organism: Dehalococcoidia bacterium (assembly GCA_963694535.1). Taxonomy (GTDB): domain Bacteria; phylum Chloroflexota; class Dehalococcoidia; order UBA2979; family UBA2979; genus UBA2979. Next base: position 7,229 of record CAVODE010000032.1, on the reverse strand, counting down.
TAATGAACTGTCTTCGGGACACATCGTAGTCAATTGGTGTAACTGGGGCTGCTGGAATGCCCTCAGCGTCAGCCAGTTGAGTTTTGCGAGAAGCAATGGCCGCGCGCCATGCGTCACTCGGTGATTGTTGCGTTGACTCACTAGACATTAATTATTTTCCTTATCTCTTATCCATGTGAGAAAATCGTGTAGGGCTCTAATTCAAGGCCTACGCCTCTGAAATAGGTTCCTATTATTGTTAATATTACGTACACAGCAATGAAGCCGGAAAATTGCATAATCATGTGGTCGCGCTTACTTTGTGCTATTCCGGTCTTTGAGGCAACTGCAGCCAAAAGAAGCGGTAGCCCAATCATTGCTGTAACAGGAATCATCTGCTCAACTATTAAAGCCGAAATATCAATGTTCAATTCGATTTTAGGAAGTCCAAACAAGTCGGTTCGCAAAACGTTACCTAGTGGAATACTCTTAGTCCATTCGGGCCATGGGATGCCTGTTTGAATACCTCTTAGAGTAGTTAGAAATTCCAGAGATTCTGGCCATGCCGTATAACCACTTGCACCGTTCCAAATCGACTGTGAGTAAAAGTCTGATGGAACTGTATCTGTTGCCGAAAGAACGGGATTAACACCGTTTACTATTTCCTGAAGTCCAGCCGGAACTGCATCCCCACGTGCTTCTAAAGCAGCAGCGTACTGCTCCGCGGATGGGGTAGATGGAGCTCTAGGGCTTAATGTTCCGTTAGCGATCATTTCAAAAAGTTTTACATGCTTGGATGCATCGTACAGAATCAGGAGCAAGGTGCCGAAGAACCCAACAAATGCACCTACCCAAAGATTTAGCCAAGCTCGTGGGGTTGACAGCCATTCACCTTGGCCTTCATTAGAAGCATCAAAATAGGGAATCGCTCCCAGAGCAATCAATGCGATTGTAGGTACAATTACCCCAGCAAGTGCTGGGTGCATATGCAAAAGGAGCTCCTGTAGATTCAAGAAATACCAGGGAGCTTTTGATGGGTTTGGCGTGATTGCAGGATTTGCTCTATCTAACAGTACGGAATCAACTAATACAGCGAGAATTAACATAAGTATCGTGAATAAAACAGCACAAATAAATTCGATAAAGACAAGATCTGGCCAGACAAGAAGTTCCTCTTCGCGCGCGCGACTTTTTCGTCCACGGACAGCCTTCGATATAGGCTCTGAGGTATTTTCAGGTGCGGCTGTAGTCATTATTTAAATCCCTTATGCCTTTTTGTTACTTCCTAGAGGGGTCTCGCGAGTCCACCATCACGTCGTATTCGCCAGAAATGAACCATCATGAAGACCGCAGCGACAAGCGGCAACCCTATTACATGAAGGGTGTAGAAACGAATAAGGGCAGCTTGGCCTACTTGGTAGCCACCTACGAGTACGAATCTATTAGGTTCACCGAGAAGTGGCGCGGAACCCACCATGTTTGTACCGACGGTTATGGCCCAGAGAGCTAATTGATCCCAAGGCAAGAGGTAGCCAGTGAACGAAAGGAGAAGAGTCAAAACTAAAAGCACAACGCCAATTACCCAGTTGAATTCTCGAGGTGGCTTGTACGCGCCCGTATAAAAAACCCTCATCATATGCATAATAACCGTTAGTACCATTCCATGAGCCATCCACCTGTGCATATTCCGCATTAACTGGCCGAATCGCACATCTGTTTCTAGCGCGAGTATATCTTGATAGGCTCGATCGACCGAGGGGACGTAATAGAACATAAGTAAAACACCAGAAATCGTAAGCCCCAAAAATAGGAAAAAGGATAATCCACCTAAGCAGAAGGTATGCGTAATCTTGACGTGTGTTCTGTGGATACGGGTTGGGTGAAGATGTAAGAAAACGTTTGTTGCAACCGCCAGCATTTGATTTCTAGGTGTGTTTGGGTAACCTGATCGAAATATTGACCGCCATAATCGATTCTGAAACGCAGCGTCATAAAGCCTATCCCCGAGAGTTCCTCTCTGCGGCCGCTCGTTTGAAGCCATTACACTCACCAATCCTTTTCAAAAAAATTCTTGTTCTACTCAACAAGTCTTGCGACAAGCTTTTTCTAAGACTCCCACCAGCGACCAAACGCCACCATGATACCGAGGCCAATTGTAATAGTGAAAAATACGCCTAATAGCTCTAGACCTTCACCCTCACCTAGCATTCGTACCTCCAAGGCATCTCGCTAAAATTTAATTCTAAAAGCGTGTCGAAGAAATCTAATGGGACTGTTGAGCTAAGGTCAACGGTCTGTCATTACTTCCACTGACAGGCCCTTAGATTAAGTCATTTTTCGTGTATCTGCACTACCCCCCAGAGAGACTTTAAATTTCTTAAATAATAATTACGTTAGCATGATCAAGATTTTGAAATTCATAGCGGCCATTGATGCTGAAGCATCAATGCGAGTCGGTTCTGAAATTTTAGGTTGACGTATATGCAAAGCCCCATTTCACAAGGTAAAAATTCGCGACCGTCTCTTCGGACGGCGGCTCAGGTATTTCAATTCAGGAACTATAAGCTGTTATGGATTTCTTCAGCAGTATCTATGTTGGGCATGAATGCACAACAGATTATACGAGGCATGCTTGCCTGGGATTTAACCGGTAGTTTTGGAATGACAGCGTTATTAGTTATTTCTTTTGGTTTACCGATGGGGTTGTTTGCTTTGTTGGGTGGCGCTTTTGCTGATCGCTTCGAAAAACGGAACTTAATTTTACTTTCGCAGGTCGCTTCGATGTTCATTGCGAGTGCTACCGGCCTATTGGTGATGTTGGGGTTAATTAATTTTTGGCTACTTTTTGCTATTGGAGTTTTTCAAGGTAGTTTTGTGGCCGTAGGAATGCCGGCAAGAACACCGCTAATGATTGATACTGTGCCACCTGAGCAAAGACTGAGCGCTGTTGCATTCTCAATGATGCCGATGACAGCTATGCGAGCTATTGGGCCGGCGCTCGGCGGATTAACAGCTGGGTTTATTGGTTTTGAGTGGGGTTATTTTGGAGCCGGAATCTGTTATCTGATTTCCGCTCTGACAATTTTGACTGTTCCTACTGGAATTGGAAGTGACGACAAATCGGCTATGGCTGATCCTTCGTTCAGGAATTTATCTAGCTCGATAGGTGACGGATTACGATATGTTTATTCGAATCCGCAGATACGTCGACTGGTTTTGATGATGATAATAATCGCCGTGATGGGTATGCCGATTCAGACCCAATTTCCTGGATTTGTAGAAAGAGAGCTAAATGTTTCAAATTGGCAGGTATATGCAGGAATTCTCGTTGCTATCGGTGGAGTTGGTGGAGTTTTAGGATCGGTTTTTGTAGCCCGCTTGACCCAGTCACCTAGAAAACCATTGATTCAGTGGTTCGCCGGAATTATCGGTGCCATTAGCATTGCCTGTATTTGGATTGGAGCTCCATTTGGATTTTTTGGAGTGATTCTTCCAATATTTGTATCAGGAGCTGCGATGACGGCTTTTATGGGGATTAATCAGTCCATGTTGATGGATACTGCTGCGCCCGAATATCGGGGCCGTGTAATGAGTCTTTTTATGTTTAGTATGGCGTTTCTTTCTTTGAGTGCCGCACCGATGGGAAAGATCGCTGACTTGATCACCGCTGCTGGCTTGTTTGGCATATTAGGTATAGTTATGACCGGACTTATTATTGCGATTGGCCTGACTAGCAGACAATATACCTTTGGTGATTCGCGCTAGGTGATAATAGTTAAGTGAGATCAGTGTCTGAGTGATTGAGATCAATCAGTTACAGTACTAACCATGCCAAACCAGCGATTTGTTATAGCTTTGGATCAAGGAACCTCCTCCTCAAGGGCTATTTTGTTCGATAGTAAATTAGAGATCCTGGGAATCGAACAGGTTGAGGTTAGTCAGTCTTATCCCAATGATGGATGGGTGGAGCAGGATCCTCTTGAGTTGTGGAATGGATTGATCGATGTTGCTCAAAGGTTAATAAAAAACCATGGCTTGAGTGGGAAAGACATTGCGTCGATAGGAATTGCGAATCAGCGTGAAACTGCACTTGTTTGGGAAAAATCTAGTGGCCGTCCAGTCTATCCAGCAATCGTGTGGCAATCACGGCAGACAGCAGAAATTTGTCAAGCACTAAGAGCCTCCAATTTAGAGTCATCTATTCGTTCGAAGACTGGCTTAACCATTGATTCTTATTTTTCGGCACCCAAGTGGCGCTTTATTTTGGATCACGTGCCGAATGGACAGAGCCGAACGGAGAACGGGGAACTGCTCTTGGGGACGGTCGATTCTTGGATTATATGGTGTCTTACGAATGGTGCTAGTTATATGACGGATGAGACTAATGCCTCCCGAACCATGATCTGGAATATTCACACTGGTGAATGGGATGAGGAATTAATGAGCGCGCTAAACCTTCCGGAGATTGCTTTGCCTGAGGTTAAAACATCTGGAAATGATTTTGGTGTAACACAGAAGGATATATTCGGCGAGGAAATACCGATAAGAGCCGTAGCCGGAGATCAGCAAGCGTCTCTTTTTGGCCATGGTTGCAACTCGATCGGGCAAGCAAAAAACACTTATGGGACAGGGTGTTTTATTTTGGCGTTTGCTGGAGATACGGTGCCCGACAATATCGATGGAATCCTCACTTCAGTTGCGGCTCGTAATTCACTCGATCCACGAAGCTATGTAATAGAAGGATCTATTTTTATGGCCGGTGCAGCGATTCAGTGGCTGCGAGACGGATTAAGCCTCATTAATTCAGCCGAGGCAACAGAACAAATATCCTTCGATCTAGCGGATAGTGGTGGGGTGGTAGTGGTCCCCGCGTTTACCGGACTTGGTTCACCATACTGGGATGAGAATGCACGAGGTGCAATTTTTGGCCTTACGCGAGGATCTAATAGATCGCATATTGTTCGTGCCACATTAGAATCTATTGCTCACCAATCGGCAGACGTAATCAATGCTATCAACGAAGCGAATTTTTCAGTTAGCGAATTACGTGTGGATGGAGGCGCCTCAGCAAATAATTGGCTCATGCAGCAGCAAGCCAATATTCTTAATTTGCCAGTTTTGAGATCGGCAGTTTTGGAGAACACAGCTCGAGGAGTCGCCGCTTTGGCTGCACTCGAATCGAGCTTGATCGATAGATGGCCAATAAGTGCTGAGGGAGTGGACCGTTTTATACCAGAATGGACTGAGGGTGAGCGACTCAAGTCTCGAGATAGGTGGCATAGAGCACTGAAATCTACTCAGGTTTACGGAAATTCGTTTTCGAATTAGGTAAGCTCTAATTTTCACGAATCATGGCACACGGTATTTGAGCAAGCTACACTGTATGCCATTATTATTAAAAATATGTAGACCAAGGAGTGTGTACGATGGATTGGAACGATAGTCCAGAGCAGTCAACTTTTCGCTCGGATGTTCAAGCTTTTCTTGTAAGTAATCTGCCAGATCGTTATCAGCGAGATGATGATGGATTCCCGTCGGACGCGTCTTGGGTCGAGGACCGAAAATCAGAGGATGGCGATGCGTCTGGGGCCGCAAAGAACTGGGCTAATGCCTTGGGTGAAAGAGGCTGGGTAGCTCCACAATGGCCAAAGGAATACGGTGGCGCGGGATTAACCACTATTGAACAATTTATCTTCAATATGGAAATGACTGATGCTGGAGCACCTAGTATTGGCGGTTCCGGTGTTGCAATGCTGGGCCCAACATTAATTGTTCATGGAACGGAAGATCAAAAGAAAGAGCATCTTCCCAAGATTCTTAATGGAGAGGTTATATGGGCTCAAGGCTATTCTGAACCTGGTTCTGGGTCAGATCTAGCATCTCTTCAGACAAGAGCTATTCGTGATGGTGACGAGTACACGCTAAACGGTCAAAAGATATGGACGTCTGGCGCTCATAATGCTGATTGGTTTTTTGCGCTTGCACGGACAGATCCGGATGCACCAAAGCACCGAGGGATTTCATTTTTACTAATGGATGGTAAAACACCTGGACTATCGGTCAGACCTCTAATTGATATGGGATGGGGTCATGTGTTTAATGAGACATTCTTTGAGGATGTTAAGGTGCCCGTTGAAAATCGAGTGGGTGAAGAAAATCGTGGATGGTATGTCGGCGCAACTTTGTTGGACTTTGAGAGATCAAATATAACGGGAGCCGTGATTGCTCGTCGAGCGATTGGACGTTTAATTGAATACGCACAGGGTGAAGGTGCAGGTAGATCTCGTCTGAACGAGTTTCCAAACATAAAGCAAGAAGTTGCAGATCGATTTATTGAAAGTGAAGTGATGTTCAACTTTTCATTTCGAATTGTATCCATGCAAGGGCGTGGTCTCATTCCAAACTATGAAGCATCTACTTCTAAATTATTTAACTCCGAGTTGAGCCAACGGCTGGCAAATACGGGGGTTAAGGCATTTGGCCTATATAGCAATTTATGGGATGAATCCGATGACCGATCTGTGTTGAAGGCTTCATTCACGAAGTCATATGTATCGAGCGTAAGTGCAACTATAGCAGCGGGCACCAGTGAGATTCAGCGAAATATTATTGCGACAAGGGGACTCGGACTCCCTAGAGGATAGGCAAAAAATAAGGTAACTTAAATTAAGAACTAAAAACCGCTGATCGGGATAAACCAAAAAAGTTTATCTCCTCAGGCCATGATGGGCGGAGGTAATATGCCTAGTTATGAACTCACCTGTATTTTTCATCCAAGTCTTTCGACTGATGAGGTATCTACTTTAGTTGAGCGAATTGAGACCGAAATTGCTGTGCACGGTGCGGTATCATCCAAGGATCTATGGGGCCGTATGCGTTTGGCCTATCCAATTCAGAAAGTGATGGAAGGGACCTATGTCCACTACATCATAGATGTCCCCGGCCAGACTATTGCGCTGATTGAGAGATGGCTACATCTTCAGGAATCTGTTATCAGACACCTGATAGTGAAGGGTGTTGTGGCATATGAGAAAGCACCCCAATCTATTGCTCAAGGTGTGCGCGAGAGAGCGACTTATACACCCCGAACTGATGCACCTCGAACTGAGGAAGTAGCAACTGAGGAAGTAGCAACTGAAGAAGTAGCAACTGAGGAAGTAGCAACTGAGGAAGTAGCAACTGAGGAAGTAGCAACTGAAGAAGTAGCAACTGAGGAAGTAGCAACTGAAGAAGTAGCAACTGAGGAAGTA
>CAVODE010000031.1:0-18688 GCA_963694535.1 Dehalococcoidia bacterium | reverse complement strand
AGGAATGCTATTAGTGCGCCGATACACGCGAGGATGTAGGCGGCCGTACTGATATGAACCTCTAGTCGTCCTCCATCAGAAATCGCACTGAATGCTGGGGTAGGTCCGAGAGCGGAGATGACCGTTGCGGCGACTAACGGACCTAAACCTATTGCTATGACAGCAAGGATTAAGCCCTCCGAGGCATATTGCGCAAGTAATTGCCTTGTGGTTGCTCCTCGGGATCGTAAGGTTGCGATTTCAGAAGCTTGTCGGTCGACCAGCATCGTAGAAACGGTAATTAAATAGTAGGCAACAATACCACCAACCTGAAGAAGAAGTACCAAAAGTGGAATGCGCGTAAAGAAAAGTTTTTGATCGTAAGTTCGTAGAAGGGAGGGTAGGTCCGTGCGGATCGTAACGCGAGTTTCTGTCGATCTTAGGTCAGGTTCGAGTCGATCAAGTCCAGTTGAGACTAAGAGAGAATTTCTTGAATTTAAACGGTCAGGTTCAAGTTGATACGTATTCCTGTAGTCGGCGGTGATTGTTGGTGAAAGATCGAGCAAAGCTCCATAGGCACTCACCTCTGGTATCCAAAGTAAATAAGTATCCCATGTGCGTTCCTTTCCATTAAGTCGCACGAAGTTGGTTTGACCCCAATACCTTGCAGTGGTGTCGATGGCTTCCGCAATACCAATGATTACGACAGGAACAGCCACGGGTTCTTTTTCCCAGAATGGATAAACTTCGAGTTCCTGCCCAACGCTAAATCCCTGTTCAATTGCGGTTTTTTTACCGATGACAACGTTGACTTGTTCGGCAGAACCACTCGGTTGGGAAGCTGGCCAAGTACCCTCAACAATTCTGATATGGTCTTTTAGGTCTGATCTCCACATGAAATTCGCCCGAGGGAAACTCGAATCTCCCACTACGAAAACCTCATCATTTTTAGTGGCGAAATATGTTGCACTGCGAGCCCCACGGCTTACGGTCGAGTAACTCTGATCGGATGCAGTAAATATTCTTGTGGATTGCCTCGCTTGGGCACGTTCATAACGTGCCGCTTCTACAGGAATATTGCTTTGAAGGACAACAAGATCTAGATCGCGAATGTCTTCTTTCTCGATCGCGAAATCAAGCCCTAAATCTCGAATTGCATCCGAGTAGATAGCAGTTGCCGAAAGGATTGCAGAGGCTAAAATTGTTCCAATAACGATGCTTGTGAGCAATCGCCAGTTACCAGCCATTCTTCGTATGGCGAGGAGAGGGAGGGTACGATATCTACGCATTCCGATAATGATATCCTGCCGGTGAGCTGTGTACATCAAGGATCGTTATGGGCTCTATACTTGACCGACTATGCAGAAATTAGAGCCTATTCAAACTTCTGGTGCAACAAATCCAAATCGCAAGCGTTTGGTGATTATTGACTCACATGGATTGATGTTTCGATCATATTTTGCATTGAAAGATGTGCTGCCGGCCGGGCCAGGTGGAGAACCTGTTTCAGCCGTATATGGATACGCTAGCAGCCTACTTGCGGTATTAGCAGATCTCCAACCAACTCACCTGATAGCGGCTTGGGATGCGTCTGAGATGACCTTTCGAAAGGAACTCGATCCAACTTATAAGGCTAATCGCGAACCCACCCCAGATGATCTCCGGCCACAATTTGACCGGGTGCGAGAGCTGCTTGGAGCCTTTTCGATACCTCTTGTTGAAAAAGGAGGATATGAAGCTGATGATGTCTTAGGAACTTTGGCTGCACAGGCTAAAAAGAGCGGAGTCGAAGACACGATCATTTTGACGTTAGATAATGACATCATCCAATTAGTAGAACCGGGTGTCAGGGTATATATGTACCGACCGTACCAACGAGATTATGTTATGTACGACAACGAAAAGGTGCGTGAGCGCTTTGGATTTGATCCCTTACAGATGATCGATTACAAAGGATTGGTTGGTGATACGAGTGACAACATACCCGGCGTGAAAGGAATAGGGGATAAGGGCGCAAAATCGTTGATAAGCGAATGGTCATCATTGGAAAATATGCTCGCGAATATTGATTTGATAGAGCCAAAGCGTACCCAGACTGCGTTGCGAAATGGCCAGGATTCGGCGGTGCACTCTAAAATGTTGGCTACGATAGTCAGGGAAGTCCCTGACTTGAATCTTGAACTCGAACTTGCTGATTGCGGAAATTATGAACGAGCGAGTGCTCTAGATTTCCTCGAACGAATGCAATTTAATTCGTTACGTTCAAGACTTCCAGACACCGCAGAATCAGTGGAGGTCGTAACACCCGACATCCAACCCCATAAAGCGGTGCTGCTTGAGACGAGTGAGCAGCTAATGGCCCTGCGGAGTTCTGCTATCGCCAGCGGTTATATGTCACTATTTATGGTTTCCGGCTCGTCCTATCCAGTCGAATCAGCGGAGCAGGCAGTGGGACTTGCTATGTCAGTGAACTCAAATTCTAGTTTCTATTTTCCACTGACTGATTTATTCCCTCAAATAAATCCATCACCGATGATGCATTTAGGGGACGAACCAAGTCACTCTTCCGGATTGACGGCATCAATATTTTTTCAATGGTTGCAAGAACTTGGTCTTTTGCCAGAACTCACGTTTGTGAATCATGACTCAAAACTTACGTTGGGGAGCCTCCGAAGAATTGCAGATGCCTTAGAAATTGATCTCAGGTTTGAAAAAATATTTGATACACAAATTGCAGCTTATGTTCTGGGCTCGTATAACATCACTTTGGGGCAACTTGCTAATGAACATGGACTGCAGCAACCTATCGAAGAGACAGTGATACGAGGGAAAGGCAGAGCTGCGATACCTCTATCTGAGGTAAAACATGCGTTGATCTCAGAATATGCAGGGCGGGCAAGTGATCTGATCTTAGGCGCTAGAGAAATTCTTGCCTCGAAACTTACTACTCAAGGACTTGATTCGGTATTTTATGAAATTGATTTACCACATGCGTTAGCACTTACTCGAATGGAAGAATTCGGCATAGGACTTAATCCTCAGCCACTGATTGACTTGGGAGCTGATTTAGGTAAACAAATTGAAGAAGTTGAGACGTTGGCCTTTAGGAACGTGGGACATGATTTTAAAATTAGTTCACCTCAGGTACTTTCAGAATTATTATTCAACGAGTTGCAGTTGCCTCCAACGAAGAAAATAAAAACCGGATTCAGCACAGATGCGGATTCTCTCCAAGCCTTGATTGGCGTGCACCCAGTAATTGAAAATATTAGTCTGTGGCGAGAGCTATCGAAACTTAAATCAACCTATGTAGATGCTTTACCACAGCACGTTAATGAACGAACTAAGAGAATTCATTCCAGTTACTCTCAGACTACGGCGGCAACGGGACGATTATCATCTACCCATCCGAATCTTCAAAATTTACCAATTCGAGGAGACAGAGGAGGTGCCATTCGAGATGCATTTATAGCAGAAAAATGTGGCGAAGACTCTATTTTTCTGTCGATCGACTACTCTCAAATTGAACTGCGAATCTTAGCCCACCTAACTCAGGACGAAACATTGATCGCATCATTTTTAGACAATCAAGACATCCATGCGGCCACTGCGGCAAAGATATTTTCAAAACCAATCGACACGATTACGTCTGTCGAACGTCGCAGAGCGAAAGTTTTTAATTTTGGCGTGTTATATGGACTCAGCGCATTTGGATTGTCAACTCGAGAAGGCATTCCCAGAAATGAAGCACAGGAGTTTATCGACTCATATTTTGAAGCATATCCCGCCATCGATGTGTGGCGAACAAAGACGATTGACGAAGCGAGAGATAAAGGATACGCGGAAACGCTTACAGGACGTAGACGAGCTATACCTGAATTGTCTGCGAGCAACCACAATGTCCGCAAAGCCGGTGAAAGAATAGCAATGAATATGCCTGTTCAAGGTACGGCATCTGATGTGATAAAGATCGCCATGAATAATATTGACCGCGAGTTAGAGGTGTCTAGGACCGATGGGAAACTCGCTAGAATCGTGATGCAAATTCACGACGAACTTATTTTTGAATTGCCGCAAGAAGAGCTTAATAGTGTCCGAGCTGTTGCTGCGAGACTAATGCCTTCGATGGAATTAGTCGTCCCACTCGTATTGGATGAAGCTATAGGAACTAATTTGGGTGATTTAAGAGAAATTAGCTAGTATGCCTGAACTACCCGAAGTCGAAACGACTCGAAGGGGGCTGCACCCACACCTAGTTGGACGGATAATAATTGAGGCGCAAATTCACCCGGGTTTCGAGCGCCTCTGTCTTAATTCGAATGTTAACGAACTGACAAGTCGACTAATCGGTCAAAAAATCATAGATACCCATAGATATGGGAAATATCTGATATTTTTTCTATCAAGTGGTGATTCATTTATCGTGCATCTGCGAATGACTGGAGCGCTCGTATTACGCGAACCAAGCCAACCAGCCGGCAAATACGAACGCGCTCGTCTGGGTCTGAACTCTGTGACGAGTTCTGTGTTTGAAATAATCAGCTTCGAAGATGTGAGGCGATTTGGTACGTGGAATGTCGTGAATCATTTTCAAGACGGATTGGCTCCGCATATTGGTCCGGATGCTCTTTCGCCCAACTTTACCCCCGATACGTTGATGTCTGTTCTTCGGCGAAAAACGAGTACGATTAAATCAGTTCTACTCGACCAATCGACTGTAGCTGGGCTAGGAAATATTTATGTCGATGAAATTTGTTTTATGGCTGGCATTGATCCAAGGAAACGATCGGACACGATTAATAGGAAAAAAAACGAAGAACTTTTTGTAGCGATTCAAGATACGCTCAATAAGGCATTGGAGCAGGGTGGTAGCTCATTTAGCGACTACGTGAATGCGCATGGCACCCCAGGAGGCGCATTGGATCACTGTAATGTTTATGGTCGAGACGGCATGAATTGTCATCGATGTAGTCACACAATAAAGAAGATTAAGGTTGTCGGACGAGGAACGCATTACTGCCCAAAATGCCAGCACCGATAAGCAGGATGTCAGATAAGGTCTAGGTGAATGAATTTAGGACAAAAGAACTCTATTTTTGACATATCTGGTATCCGAATCGGCAATTGGACGGATTCAGATTCCGGCACTGGCTGCACGGTAATTATGCTACCTGAGAACTCAACCTGTGGCGTTGACGTACGCGGGGGAGGACCAGGCACACGTGAAACTGATTTGCTCCGTCCGAATGGCCATGTAATTGGTGCGAATGCCTTTGTTTTTTCTGGCGGCAGCGCGATGGGGCTCGGTGTAGCTGACGGTGTTTCTCAATATCTTCGTGATATTAATGTGGGATATCAAACATCAATGGGACGGATTCCTATAGTGTCTGCGGCTATCCTTTTCGATTTAGGAATTGGTGACGCCATCTCCCCCAAGGCAGAGGCTGGTTACGAGGCCGCAAGAATGGCCACTGATCTTCGACTTGAGAGTGGCAACGTTGGCGCGGGAACGGGTGCCACTGTAGCGAAGCTTTTTGGAATGGACCATGCACTCAAGGGTGGAATCGGATCGAGTTCTGTGACACTTACGAATGAAACAGGACATAATTTCACAGTAGCTGCACTTGCAGTGGTTAACGCATTGGGAGATATTTATGACTACCAGACTGGAATTCGAATTGCTGGCCCGCGTTCAACTGAGTTAGGATTTCTTGATACCGCTGATGCGTTGCTGAATCATCAACTTCCAGCTAAACCAATTGAATCGAATGAAAACACGACTCTAGTGTTTGTTGCTACAGACGCAAAATTAAATTCTTTAGAGGTGAATCAACTGGCGAGCATATCTCACAACGGCTTTGCCCAATCGATTTGGCCAGTACATACCCAAGGAGATGGAGATCTGGTATTTTCCGCGGCTACCGGCCTCGTGGATTTAGATTCACAAGCATTATTAGGCCTGAACGCTCAAGCACCATTAGTGGTGGCATCCGCGGTTAAAAATGCTGTTTTAATGACTAGTGGCCTACTGGAAATACCCAGTTCGAACGAATGGTTGAATGAATAGCTAACGCTACGTACACTATCTATCGCCACGCAATAAACTCAATTCAGCGATACTGGTGTAATCATAATCAAATGACTTAGGAGTTAATTTAGTGACTAATCGAAAAGAACGAGTCAGTATTTTAGATTTACAATCAATGAGTGATTCGAATCAACGTATTGTGATGTTGACGTGCTATGACTATCCCAGTGCACGTTTGGCTGAAAGAGCCAAAATCCCGATAATATTGGTTGGCGACACGCTTGGTATGGTTGTGCTTGGCTACGATTCAACTTTGCCCGTTACGTTAGAGGATATGATTCACCACGGAAAAGCGGTGCGCCGTGGCGCTCTGAAAGCGCATGTAGTTGTAGATCTCCCATTCGGTAGCTATCAGTCAGACTCTCTCAAAGCTATGGACTCTGCCGTTCGCATCATGAAAGAAACTGAATGCGACTCGGTAAAGCTTGAAGGAGCAAGTGATCAAGTATTAGACGCTATTCAAAAACTCAGTACTGCGGGGATTCCCGTAATGGGTCATATCGGTTTGACTCCGCAATCCATAAACGCACTTGGCGGATTCAAATTACAAGGTCGCACTCCACGCGACGCCATTCGGTTACTCACGGAGGCTCAGAAACTCGAAGACGCAGGCGCATATGCCCTGGTTCTGGAGTGCATTCCAACGGCCTTGGCCGCCAAAATTACTGAGGTTTTGAATATCCCAACGATAGGAATAGGAGCTGGTCCCTATACGAATGGGCAAGTTCAGGTATGGCACGATATTTTTGGATTATATGAAGACTTGAAACCTCGCCATTCTCGGGTATTTTCCTCCATTGGCGAGGAAATGTTGTCTGCAATCAAGCAGTATATAACTGCGGTTGAGACCGGCGAATTTCCAAATTCACGAGAATCATTCATGCTTAGTAAGGAAGTCACTAAATGGGTGAAGGATAACCTTCCAGGAAGCGAACAGAGTATGAAACACGCTGAACAGGTTCTTTTGGAAACTGAACGAGGCGATAATTAGCGAAAATGAAGGTCATTGCCACTAGCTCAGTTTTACGAACGATTAGAGATGAATATCTTGGCGTAATGGGCTTTGTTCCAACGATGGGAGCCTTGCATGAGGGCCATATCTCACTACTCAAGCGCGCTAGATCTGACTGCGATCATGTCACGGTCTCAATTTTTGTAAATCCCACGCAATTTACAAAATCGGGAGACCTCGATATTTATCCCCGAGATTTGGATCGAGACCTCGAGATTTGTGGAGAGCTTGGTGTGGACCTGGTTTTTGCACCCGACAAGACGGAGGTCTACACAACCAACGACGAAACTCTCATTAGACTTCCTTACGTTGGGGAAATTTTAGAAGGCGCAAGTCGACCAGGTCACTTTGCAGGAGTTGCAGGTGTGGTGCTACGCCTGCTGAATATGGTGCGGCCTGAAAAGACCTACTTTGGAGCAAAGGATGCACAACAGATTCGGGTGATTAGAAGACTGGTGCAAGATCTTCATCTAGCGACGGAAGTAATTGAGTGTCCAACAGTACGGGCGCCTGATGGTCTTGCGCTATCCTCTCGAAATATTTTCCTTGATTCGAATCAACGACGTCAAGCTCTGACACTTTCAGCAGGGTTATTTAACGCTTCGGACGCATTTGCAGCTGGTGAAAGGTCATCTGGAAGACTAAGAGCATTGGCCAGATCAGCAATACGGGATCAGGATATAATCGCAGTAGATTATCTATCGCTCGCTGATTCGACTACGCTTGCTGAGATAACCGGTGACGTTAAGAATGATGCACTATTGTCAATTGCTGCGATGGTGGGCTCCACGCGATTGATTGATAACGTGCTCTTAGTCGTCTAGAGCCAATAATTTGAGTGTGAGGTGCAACAATGTCTGGTCATTCTAAATGGTCATCAATTAAACACAAGAAAGCCGCTACGGATGCGAAGCGTGGTCAATTATTTACCAAGATTGCGCGAGATATCACTATGGCCGCGCGGAATGGGCAAGATCCTAATCCGGAAACGAATCCTCCACTGCGACTGGCTATGCAGAAAGCAAAATCGGCGAATATGCCCAATGACAATGTCGATCGGGCAATCAAGAGAGCCTTCGGCCCTGGGGATGGTGAATCGCTTGTAGAGGTGACATATGAGGGCTACGGACCAGGGGGATGTGCGGTACTGGTTGATGCGGTGACCACGAATCGGAATCGAACTGTGGCTGAAGTGCGCCACGCCTTCTCTAGAAGTGGTGGAAGTATGGCTGAGTCGGGCTCGGTAGCATGGCAATTTGAGCGCCGTGGAGTGATTAGCTTGGATAAGAGTGTGATCGATGAGGAAGATTTATCGTTAACTGCAATTGATGCTGGTGCACTTGATATTGAAGATGCAGGTTTGATGATCGATGTTATTACTGAGCCAACGGACCTGATCGATATAAAAGATGAACTTGAGGATAAAGGATTTAGCGTTGCGAACGCGGATTCATTACAGGTAGCGAAGCAGCGCGTGGAGCTTAGTGACTCTGACGGAAGAACAGTTTTACGTCTTTTTGAACTGTTGGACGATTTGGATGACGTTGCTCGAGTGCATTCTAATGCAGATTTTTCAGACTCGTTGTTCGATGAGCTCGACTAGATCAATTTCCGACGTTTGTCGAATGAAGGCCGAGCCTAGTGACTGAGAACCCCATAAGAATGATAGGAATCGATCCCGGTTTGGCTACCACTGGCTATGCGCTGTTGGATCAACGCAGTGGCGAGAGTAGTGCAGCATTAATCACTAGTGGGATAATTCGCACAAATCCCAAATGGACTAAATCAGCCCGCCTAGGAGTAATTTTTAGAGAATTAGTAGATCTTATTAAGCGGTATAAGCCAGATGAACTAGCGGTTGAAACACAATTCATCGCGAAAAATGTGAAAGCAGCGATGTCGGTGTCTGAGGTGCGAGCGGCAGCGCTGATCGCGGCAAGTAATAATGAAATTCCAGTTTGGGAAATAACTCCACGCGAGGTGAAAGAAGCAATTACTGGCTGGGGAAATGCACCGAAGGAGCAAGTGCAGTTAATGCTCACCGCACAAATTAACTCTGGGGAAATTCCGAGTTCTCTGGATGCATCTGACGCTGTTGCTATAGGATTAACTGCGTATACATTGCGACGCTACGAAACAATATTTAATCAGGAGACTAATCGATGATTCGTGCACTTGAGGGTATTATCCGAGACTTCCAGCGCGACACGCTCACAGCGTCAGTGGTTGTGGGTGGCGTACACCATGAAGTTCGGATTCCAGCATTTGCCTCGGTTTGGGCAGAAGAAATGGAATCTATTGGTGAGACAGTACTTGTGCACGTCTATGAATATGCCACACAGCATGACATCACAAGCCAACTTGTGGGTTTCCCATCTGTGCACGAAAGAGACTTCTTCCGAAAATTTGTGGAGGTGCCCAAGGTTGGCCCGAGTCGCGCGGCTCAGGCGCTTGAAAAACCTGCCGTCGAAATTGCGAAATATATTGAAAGCGGAGATGAAAAAGCTTTGACAACTCTTCCTGGAATAGGTACGCGACTAAGCCAGACAATCATTGCACAACTCCAGGGGAAGTTAGGCTTTTTACTGTCTTCGGAGATGGAGGGAGCTCTTTCTGGAGAATATTCACCGAACGACGGGCTTCGCTCTGACGCAATCGAGGCACTTTTAGCCTTGCAATTTAATGTGAGGGAAGCAACAACCAAGGTTGATGCTGTACTTAATGAGACATCAATTGACCTAACACTAGATCAACTAATTCGGGAGGTACTTGGAAGCTGAATTAGTATAAAATTTCAAAACCGAGCCCAGTAAAATCTCTAATTGGATCGTCCCAGCGCGACTCAATATTATCTACTCGGGAGAGCGTCGGACCGATACGGAGCTCCTCGAGAAAGGATCGGAGCTGATTCTCAGATCCCTCAGCAATTACCTCCACACGTCCGTCAACCATGTTTCGTGCCGTGCCTTGAAGCGATGCTCGCATCGCCACATCGGCTGCAAAAGCGCGATAGCCGACACCCTGTACGCGTCCTGATATTACGGCTACCAAGCATTTCTCTACCATGTCACCTCGTTACTCGTTGAACAGCATCCTTAATCAGTGAATCGGGTACATCAGTGTGAATTATCGCCTTACCAACCTCCGAGACGAAAACAAACCGAGCCTTGCCGTCAATTACCTTTTTGTCGCGTGACATTGCTTCAATTATGGCATCTGGGTTAAGTCCAGGTGCACTAATTGGTAAACCAAAATCACGTAAAAGATCAGTTTGTCGCTCGAAGATGCTCAGTTCCATGATTCCGAGTTCACGGGCTATTCGCCCAGCGGCAGTCATCCCTATAGAAACTGCCTCCCCGTGCATCCATTGCTGATATCCAGTCACTGTTTCTATTGCATGGCCAATGGTATGACCATAATTGAGAATCGCACGCAATCCTTGTTCATGAGGATCCGCGGAAACAACTAGTGATTTCAAGTAGGTAGAGCGGGCTGTGATTTGTCTCAGCAAGGCGGTTTCAGGCACTTCATCTATCAGTTTGGCTCGATGTAGTTCAAGCCACTCGAGTAATTCTGAATCCAAAATAAGGCCATGTTTGATAATTTCAGCAAATCCCTCAATGTATGATCTTTTAGGCAATGTGCTTAAAGTGTTGATATCCGCAATAACTGCGCGTGGTTGTTTAAAGGCTCCCACAAGATTTTTTCCTGTAGGAAGGTCTATCCCAGTTTTTCCACCTATTGATGCATCATTCATGGCCAATACCGATGTAGGAATCATAATTATCGGCAAACCACGTAAATAAGTCGCAGCGATATATCCTGCGATATCACAAACTACACCGCCGCCTAATGCAATTATGACACTAGTTCGCTCGGCTTTATGAGTCGCAAGCCAGGCGTATACCTCTTCTAACATTGCGGATGATTTGGAGCTTTCACCTGAAGGAATAAGGTATGTGGCACCTGATATTTGCGCGGCCTGTAATTTTTCGGCTAGAAGTCTGCCGTGTGGTTCCATCACTGATTCATCCGCGATAATGAATAGTTTCCTGCCCGTGAGATTAAGTTGGATTAACCGATCTGGAAGTCGTTCGATCTGATTGACCCCCACCCACACTGGATAGACGCTATCTTGGGTTCTCACGATCGCTGCGGGGTGCGACGGTGCAACTTCAGCCTCTAGTCGAGCCAAGCGCTCCACCGAGGTCTCAGCTATAGAATTTTCTTGAACCCAATAATTTAATAAACGCGTTGCGGTTTGAGCCACAGCCTCCGTGTGATCAATGTCATGAAGAGTCATTGTGGATAACCAAAGATCAGCGAGCTGATAGTGAGGTCTACGGTCACGATCTAGTTCTCTAAGTGAGTGAAGCACTCCCTGTTCTGTCTCGAGTAACGGCCTAATTTCTGATCCTTCATCATTTAGATATCTTTGGTACAAAGTGTCGACAGGCACATCAAGGTAAACAATCAGTGACGTATTGCCTAGTGCGCGTCGATTTAAGCTGCGCTCGAATATTCCACCACCTGTTGCAACGACCAACCAGTCTTCAGCTAGCACCTCAGCTAAAATTACAGATTCGTTATCACGGAACATTGCCTCGCCATCATCTTTAATCGCCTGTGCCGGAGTTTTTCCAAATTTCTCCGTATAGACGGTATCGGTGTCCACAAACTTCCAACCTAATCGCTCGGCAACAATTTGCCCAAGCGTGCTTTTGCCAGAGTATGAAAGACCTATTAATGATATTTGGGTGAGGTTATATTTCATGTAAGTAATAATTAGTTGGTGGCGCGTGGTTTAACTGTCTGCAGGAAAGCCGACATATTAGAGGTAATTTCAGCAAGATTATCACCACCAAATTTTTCTAACAGCGCGTCAGCAAGAACGAGAGCCAGCATTGCTTCACCAACAACTCCAGCCGCTGGAACTACTGCAACATCTGAGCGTTCATAAAAGGAATTTTCTGACTCGCCCGTATCAAGATTTGCGCTTGGTAATGTTCGAGGAACGGTAGAGATGGGCTTGATAAATCCACGAACTACGACGTCTTGACCATTGGTCATTCCAGCTTCAAGGCCACCCGCCTTATTTGAAGCTCGATCCCAAAGTTTTGGATTCTCCTGGTTCCATGGTGTAATTAAATCTTGTGCGAGTGAGCCCGGCCTGCCTGCATTGGCAACACCGTCACCGATCTCAACGGCTTTTACGGCATTGATCGATAAGAATGCTTGCCCGATACGGCCATCAAGTTTCCGGTCCCACTGGACGTGTGAACCTAAACCGAAAGGAACACCCTGCGCCCGTACTTCAAATATGCCGCCGAGAGTGTCAAGATCAGCCTTGGCTCGATCGATTTCCTCAATCATTTCCTCTTCGATTGCTTTATTGGTAACCCGCACGGGTGATTGTTCAACTTGTATCCAGTCAGGTGTATTTGCAAGTTCAGCGCTTAACTTAATAGTTCCGATGGATATAGTCTGCGAGTAGACACTAATCCCGACTGCTCCCAATAAAGCTCGTGCGAGCGCTCCAGCTGCCACTCGAGCCGCCGTCTCTCGGGCCGAGGATCGCTCTAATATGGGTCGAACATCATCAAATCCGTACTTTTGTGTCCCCGCTAGATCCGCGTGTCCAGGCCGCAAAGTGACCACGCGGTCCACTGGTTCAGCAATAGCTTCCGTAGCCATTCGAGTTTCCCATCCAGCATTTCCATGATCCTTATTTTGCAGCTGTATTGAAACAGGTGAGCCGATAGAGAATCCATGTCTTATTCCTGACAAAATCGAAGCGTTGTCTGTTTCGATCTGTTGTCTCTTCCCTCGTCCGTAACCACCCTGTCGCCGGAGTAGATCTTTTGTTATCAATTCTTCAGTAATCGCGACTCCTGCGGGCATTCCGTCAACAATCGTTACTAACCCTTTTCCATGGGATTCTCCAGCTGTTAACCAGCGAAATTGATTCATGATCGATCCATACCGGTCGGTAAAAATAATCTCAACTGCAACATAACGCTCCCAACTCCGGATCGAGTGCTCGTCCGTTCTTACTAAATTCGATCGGCCAGTCTATTGCTATTTCTTCAATAGTATTAGAATCCCAATCGGAATGAGCCACCTGTTCGCGATCGATCTTGCAGCTCATTAAACAAATTAAATCATTTCCTGACACGATTGATCTATATTCAGTATAAACATCCACTTGAACGCGCGCGAACGAAACATGTGGTATTTCGTACATGAGACGCTCAACGGTACCTATTAGAGCTCGAAGGCCGATCGTTTTCACCTCTAACGACTGAGATGGTTTGCCGTTAGTTACGGTCATAGCTGGCTCAGCAAGCAAAGAGACCCGGATGGCAGAGTGATTCGCGGCAACCAGGCCAACCGACTGCAGTGCATTCCATTCGGCCAGTAAGCTATCACGCGCAGGTCGTCTCCGGCGCCATTCATCAAATGTGTCATCAATCAACTCGCTGAGAGCACCATTATCACCTTCTTTTATAACCTGTCGCCATTTACGTGCCGCAAATTGCGCCTGAAATATTACTATTCCGACAACGATGAATGTTACAAGACATAAGACTAAACCTAAGCCCATCGTGATCCCCTCTGCTATAAGGACTACTACGCTTTTATCATATCGCAGCTTCTTTTAACGAAGCACGCATGATCTCAATGGGTGCGGTTTGCGTTGTCCAAATCTCAAAGGCAGCAGCCCCTTGTCTTAGTAACATTTCGAGCCCGTTGATTCCAACGACATTCATATTGTGAATCGTATTGAGAAATGGCGTGTTGATGGGAGAATAAACGAGGTCGAATAATAACTGTTGCAAAGTCGATTTGTTGAGAGCCGATTCTAATACTGCGTTCGGAATCGGGCTCTGGTTGGGTGCTGAGCCGCCCGTCATTCCAACCGAGGTAGCCTGTACTATCACAGTTGATTCGATCAAAAGCCCGGTCAGTTCAGAAGTGGAGATGGATGTTAGATCGTGTGGAATAATTTCTGTAACCCAACCACGATCAATTACTTCCTGCACATTTGCAATATTTCGTCCGAGAAGATGAATTTTTTTTACTCCGAGACTCTGGAGTCCTGTAATAACGGCTAAACTTGCACCGCCGTTGCCTATGACAGATGCGATAGATGACTCCATAGTCACATCTTGTGTGGTTATTGAGCTTTTAACTCCGTCTATATCGGTATTGTGGCCTATCAGTTGAGTCCGTCTCTTACCTGTAATAATTTGAATCGTGTTCACGGCTCCAATCTCTTTAGCCGAAGAGGCTAACTCATCGAGAAAAGGCATGATTGCGGTTTTATGGGGAATGGTGACGTTAGCGCCAGCTATTTCACCACTCCTCATTAACGCGACTACTGACGGCAGTTCGGATGTTTCAACCGTTGCGGTGCGGTATTGCCATGGTAAATGTACGTGATCGAAAGCAGCTTGCTGAAATGCTGGCGACAGTGAGTGTTCGGTTGGATTACCAAGTAGTAAAACTTTTTGCATCAGTAAACTAGTCCCTCGATTTCAAACCTATTCGATACTACTAGAACATGGCGAGTTATCAAAAATGCTAGCATTTTGGAGATGTTCAGTGTAGGTATCGGCGAAACTGTGTGTTCCGTCACAAGCAGGGGATGTAAGGAAAAAGAGATGCTTGGTTTGTGCTGGATGTATCACAGCAAGCAATGCTCCAAAACTTGGATTGGCGATGGGGCCTGGGGGAAGACCGTTTATATTAAATGTGTTGTAGGGAGATAGAGTAGTTAGCTCATTCTGCTGCAATCGAGTTTTCCACCAGCCATGCTCCTGAACTGACGCAGGATCAGACGCGACTGCATATTGGACCGTTGCGTCCGATTGAAGTGGCATGCCTTGCTCTAAGCGATTGAGGAAAACGGATGCAATCAGTGGCATTTCACGCAGTAGAAAAGCCTCACGTTCGACTATAGACGCGAGTGTAATTGCCTGGTGAATCGTCAATCCCTGCTGCGCAGCATCAAGCACAAGGTCGTTTGTAACCTCATTTAAAAATGCTTGGAGCATTGCGGTAAGTATATCGAGGAGTGTGGTTTCTTCTTCGATTAAATAAACTCCTGGAGACAAATATCCCTGTAACAGCCGAAACACTTCACTCCGATCAAACTCATCGTCCAAATTGTACTGTTTCAAAAGATTTCGAATTAGAATATTTTCACTTTCAATAGCAAGTAAAGAATCGATCGATTGGTCCCAGTCCTCTGATGTAAACTTGTCAAAACTTTCTAAAATGTCGAAAATTTCTTCATTTCGATAACCTGGTACGAATTCCAGATTATATCTACTAATGGGGCCTTTGCCCAAATGGTAAAATAGTGCTCCGGTGCTCAGATTCGGATTGGATGCGTAGGTACCCGATCGAATATTTGTTGCCGTTCCTGTAAATTCGAGGAGAGTCAAAAGACCCGCTCGATCGACATGTATTCCGGCTAAAACCAAGTCGTCAATAATTTCACCGACTGATAGACCAATTTCGACGGTGAATTCGTCAGATGAATTGACAGGCAGATTATCTGACAAAGGCAGACGCGGTACTATGCGTTCACCAGTCCCGTCGATATAGGTGATTAACCATAATAAAATACCGGCAAGTGGCGCAATAAATATAAGACCAGACTTTAATATTTTTGACATTTCATTGAGCCGGTTCCAGAGCGTGTTATTCAATATTTTGATTTAAATATTGTTGTAAGATGATACTCGCGGCCAGGTGATCATCCAACTTGGCACTGGCGATTCCTTGTTGCGATTGTTTCGCGGCGAAAGTACTAAGCTCCTCGTTTTCAAATATTATCTTGACTCCGAGTTTCGTTAGTCGTTCTGCTAGTCGCCGAGCGCCTTTCGTTACCTTAGTTTCATGCCCACTAGGAGTTAGTGCTAGACCGATCACTACCGTAGAGATTTTCTCGAAAGAAATCAAATGTCTGACATGTGGAAATGTCGCTGAAGTAGAAATTACCTCGAGAGGTAGAGAATATTTTCGAGTTGGGTCACTAATTGCTAACCCTACAAATTTCTCACCAAAATCAATTCCTAAAACTCTATTCATTATTTTTCTCATCACGTAGATTGTACTCTGGTAACAAAAGCCGAATTCGAATATTGCGGGCTAATCGGGGTAGTGAGTCTACAGAAAGAAGCGAGGGGCTCAACGTGATTATCGGTGGCTCAGTCAGCGATAAATATTCTTCTAGGTTGGTAGTCGCTTCCTGCAGGCTCGTGGCCCTCAAGAGAACTGAAAGGTCTTCAGCCCAGTTTTTTGTATCAACTACACGACCTGTTCCACGGATGCGTACTTTATCATTGCCGAGTTCTGGTGCATCGATTATGTCAATCTGGGTAAGCCCGACCAGCTCTTCGGTAAATGTAAGGGTGCTGACGAGCATCATTCTAACTAAATGTTCTGCTTCGCTGAAGTCGACAACCAAGCCAGACGCGACAATTACATAATCGATTACGAATACTTCACTCCGGTCACCAATAGCCTGGCGCGCATGTTGCGACAAGATCGGAGTCGAAACCGTTGCCGTGACGAGCTCTCCGTTACCAGGAGTGCTCAGTGCTTTAACTCCGCGAATGGCTAATACATTCTGGGAGTACCTATGAGCAGTTAGAATGTCACTTGCATCAACAATTGCCCAGGTTTTATCAATTCCACCAATGGCAGCCTTTGAATTCATGGCCGTTACCTCAATTGGAAGAGTTGATTCTGTTATTGTGGAAGCAGCGACATTCCCTAATGTGCCGGGTAAATCACATACCGCCGCTACTTGCTTTGATTCGTTCGGCGCTAAAGTTATTGAAACCGTGGTTCTGAAGTTGATCCCTTCCTTAGTACCCACAAGAAAACCGCTGGCGACTGAATAGTTTTTTGAGCTTGAATTAACGAATTCAATATCTACAATTGCGCGCTCTGAACCAAGTCTGTCCATACCCGTAACGGCCACTATAACGGTGGCTTCTGTTTCTTCACGCACCGATCGTGCCTTCACAACACGCCTCAGTAAATCGCTGTCTTCTATCAAGTCACTCACCGAGAAAATTACATCCACGGACCTCTCGTAGCCCGTGGGGGTCACGTCTATTTCAGCATGAGTTATTCGGTCTAATATCAGTCCTCCACCAAACCAAATAAAAACCACTGCAACCAGCACAGATCCGAGGCGTACAAGATATTTGGAATAGATTTGCCCCAGTCGACGCATTCGAATACTCGGTCCAAAATACCATTCAGAAGAAGCGATTGGCATGCCCACTGTCTTTGCCAACTGTTTAATTAATGGATCGGTACTGGCCACGGCTAGCATTTGCCCTGACTGTTTCATATAGGCCGAGAGCCTTAACCATGTTGCTAGTTCGCGAAAGTTGTTCGCATTCTCAGGGATTTTTAAAATAATCTCCAGTGATTCAATTCTTCTGAGTTTTCCGATCAAATCCGGTAGCGTATCTGACGTCGGCACTTCAAAATATAAGCCGTTTCCCGTAAGCCTTTCGGGGAACGATTCCGATATATTTCTGTATCTAACTTTGTCCAGAATCTGACGATTTGTTTTAAAGACTGGTTTTCGTTTCTCTACGAAGGCAGCAATCAATCCCCTGGTACGTTCCAATAAGAATTTCTTGACTAGTCCATTGAGGCGATACAATTTCATTTTCAAGAGCTATTTTGCCAGACTTTTCAGCTGGTCCTTTATATCAGTCTGGAGATCGATCAGTGCATCGCCTAACTTTGTGGAGTCGCAACCACCGGCCTGAGCCAGCTCCGCCCGCCCGCCGCCTTTCCCACCCGCTAGTGTGGTCAAGGCGGATGTTAATGTCCGTGCGCTCAAACCCAATTCGACTAAATCAGGTGTCACTGCAACGAGAGCTCCTATTTTTCCATTCTCTATTGCAGTAAGAATCAAAACGCAACTTTTGTAATGATTTCGTAATATGTCGGAGATCTCGCGCAATTCTTTTGAGGAAAAATTAGTCTGCAAGACCAAAAGGTAGTGGCCATTGAATTCCTCTGCCTGGTTAATTAACTCTTCGATTCCTCCAAGCCGACTTTTATCTTCGGAATCCTTTAATCGCTTCCTTAGCTCGACTATAGATTCTTCGAGCTGGTTGATTCGCTCAGGTATATCACGAAAATTAGTTTGTAACCGGAGACTAAGCTCTTTAAGTATTCTCATACGTTCGCCTAATTCAGATTCTGCCGCGCGACCCGTGCTTGCCTCAATTCGCCGCATCCCGGCACCAATACTTGAATCTGACGTAATAATAAAGTGACCTACTAGTCCCGTGGCGGGAACGTGAGTTCCTCCACAAAGCTCTCGCGAGTAGCATGAATCCGCGTGTTCATGGACAGGGGCATGACCTCGCGAATCACAATACTCAACCATTCGAACATTTTCGGTATAACGATCCTCAAAGAAAGCAATGGCTCCCTTGGAAATAGCGTCGTCATATGGCAATTCTTCAATAAGTGATCTGATATTCGATCTAACTCGGGAATTCACCACCGCCGTAAGTTCGTCGATTTGTTGGTCTGACAATGCTTCGGTATGTGTGTAGTCA
>CAVODE010000030.1:0-19173 GCA_963694535.1 Dehalococcoidia bacterium | reverse complement strand
GTCTAGTACAAAATAAGAGGGAACGTAAAAATAAACCACTGAGTTTTTTAGGACATTTCAAGGCTTTGGAAGGATATGTTCAAGGAAATCCATCTGAAGTTGAAAAAATTATCCGAACCCGTGATATCGCAATCGGACGTTTACGGGAACTACGAGAAGATCTCAGAGATTTTTTTGAGAACCATGGGGACGCAAGACACCCTGGCCAAGCAGCTGGCCATGAAAATCGTCAGCAGGAATTTAGCCTGACGGCTGGTGCTCGATCTCAACCGGCTTGGGAAGAATTATCCCATAATTCTGACCTATTATTATCTTCATTGAAATTTTTACGTCGTGAAATAGAGCAGCTTTGGGCGGTAGTACGATCGCAACATAAGGCTACACCACAGGGTGATTTGCAGGAAGTAGCTATTGCGATTAACGGATTCCTAGGCGAATTGTCCGGAATGAGTGACACTATACAAAGAGTCATGATTGATGAAAGCCGGAGCGATATCTTATGGATCAGTCGTCGGGATCGAGATATTCGCCTCGGTTGTGCACCACTTGTTCCAGGTGATCACCTAAGGGAATATCTTTTTCAGGATAGAAAATCTGTTTTGGTAACGAGTGCGACTTTGCAGGATATTGATACAGACGGGCGCCAGTCTTTCAAATTTATATTAGAGCAGATCGGCTTACCGGATGCTTTTACTTCTAGCTGGCCGGCACCTTTTAATTACAAGAACCAAGCAAAAGTGGTGATAGTGAATGACATCGCAAATCCAAGTGAAACCGATTACTCAATCCAACTGCATGAAGCGATATTCCATGCAGTGAATGCGTTGCGCGGGAGAACGATTGTATTGTTTACATCTCACGATGCATTACGCAAAGCAACGGCAGCTTTGCGAGATCGTTTAGCTGAGATTGATGTACGTTTGTTATCACAAGGAATTGATGGTTCAGCTACCAGATTAGTCAGAGAGTTGCAATCTGGTGAATCCACTGTAATCTTCGGAGCAGCGGCTCTATGGGAAGGTGTAGACATTCCCGGACGTGCCTTATCACAAATCATAGTTGTGCGATTACCATTTCCTTCTCCAGTAGACCCAATACACGCTGCGCGTGGTGAACAATACGAAGATTCATTTTCAGAGTATTTGCTGCCACGGGCGATATTGAGATTTCGCCAAGGCTTTGGAAGACTAATCAGGCATGAAGGTGACAAAGGGATATTTACTATTTTGGATAGTAGATTTTCGACTGCACGATACGGAGTTCAATTTTCACAGTCCTTACCTGATGCAGAGATTGAGACCGTTCAACTAGCAGATCTGCAGGGTGAGATCACCAACTGGCTTGCTGACGGATTAGCGAGATGATTTGGACTCGTGGCCAGAAGGTCAGCCTTCAAGTTCTAGAGAATCAAGATATTTTTGCTAGAGCTGGGATTATGCGCGCTTTAGCTGATGGCGTGAGTAGAAATTTCAATCCGTCTGATTTAGTAGAATTGACCACCGTGCCTCGCACTGATTGGTACGTGATTCGTGAGACTGGTCTGGAGGTCGGAGTTCTCGGTATCCAACGCAATTCACCTGAACGGGGCAGTGCCACGGCGCGTTTTCTCGCCGTGGATCCTCAGTACCGTGGCAACGCTGTTGGCACTCGAGCGGCGCTGATTGCTGAGAGAAAATTGAGGAGTGAAGGGTATGAGCTGTTTGGCAGAGTACCGGAAACGAATGGCCGAGGCCTTTATTTCTGGCTACGTTGTGGATTCGTGGGACAACGATCCAGCAGTGAGAGCGAATCAGCCACTTGGTTTCGAAGAATTCCTAGGGGCTAGTACAACGACTAGGACTCGGACTCTTTATTTTTTTTACTTGTCCAGAGGTCTCGACGTTGGTTGCGATTAATCAGGGTGTTTCGGGCCCAACGTCTCCATATCAGTGTGACTGATATGGCGGTTCCAGCGTAAATAAATAATTTGGTGAGCTCCGATGATGCATCAGACAGACCCGTCCCAACTAGGCAGAATAATGCCCCGACGAAAAAACTTGTAAGTAGGTTTATTTTCATGCGTTTAATTAGATGATTGCTCCATGCAGTCATGGCAGTAGTAGTAAACTCCTAGAGATTCTCCGATGACAGCGTCACCACAATCTTTGCCGGGCCTATTTGAAAATGGATTGAGGTGGTATGACCGATTACAGCTAAAGCATTGCTGCAGCAATGCCAAGGTGGATTGCTCACCACAAATTTCGCACGTTGTCATCTCATTGGACATAGAACCGCCAAATCTTATAACTAACCGAACATAACTCTATTCTATTTTATATTCTCGTTTTGAAGGAAGCGGGAGGCATCAGCTTTTGACTCAATAATTCCCGCAAAGTCAGCCCACTTAAGTCGATGTAACGTCAGACCAATGTCTGGGCCGGCGGTTATGCCGATTTTTTTCAGATCATCAATGGCGAGGTAGCTGGAGCACTGCTTCCATCGTTCGAGTTCACTAGCTATCAATACAGTCTTTTCTCTGTTCAGCACGCTCGCAATGGTGAGTGATTCCTCACTGATATTTTCGTAGTAAGTGATACTGTTTATCGTCATTTCCGTACCGTCAGTACTATCTAATAATATGCAGGCTTCTTCGATAAATATTTTTAGCTGTTTTGGTAACTGTAATCGTTCGAGAGCCGTGACTCTCATCTCCTTGGTGGAATGGATAAGCAAACCTGTTACCAGGGTGCGTAAATTATATTTAGTTGTGAGTTCGGAAGTGTGAAAGTTATTCGAGTCGAACGAAAGAGCGGAATCAGTCCTCTCAAGAATCTTCCAGTCTTGAAGTTGCGAACAAATTTCGAGCGCATTTGCGCTCGCACAAATCTGTCTAAGCTCTGCGACAAGTCGCACTCCTGAAACATTTTCGAAACTTACGTTCTCGGCGTGCAGTTGCTGACACGTGCTAGGGTCCAATTTGAGCGCATGAGTTGTTGCTAATCTTGCGGCTCTCCAGAGTCGAGTTGGATCGTCTACGAAAGAATTGCGATGTAGAGTCACCAACGTGGCCGAATCTATAGCGGAGACTCCTTCAAACGGATCATGAAACATGTTTTCTATACCTCGACTGAGGCCTAGTGCCATCGCATTGATTGAAAAATCACGACGCTTAAGATCTAAATTGATTTCTTCCGTGGTAGAGACGATTGGGAGCGTACCAGGCCTGGCATATCGCTCAGTTCTCAACCTTGAAATATCGAGTTGAATCTTAGCATCTGTTCGTAGCGAGGCTGTTAAGAAGTCTGAATGACTAACAAGATCAATCTCGTTTGAACCCCACTCACCCCTAATTGCTTCTGCAAGAGCCAGTGAGTCGCCATTCGTTGCGATATCAAGATCTCGGATAGGTTTTTGCATGAGAAAGTCGCGAATTGCTCCGCCAACCAACCACAAATTCCGGTTATGTCGGTTGCTATGCTCGATGGCCAAGGCCAGTAACCGTTGTGCCTCTGGTTCGAGTTGATTACTTAAGTTTTTGAGAGAAATATGACTTGAACGGTGTGGTGATAAGTTTGACATTAGCGACATCTATTGTACATTTGCATAAGCACGTGATCAGTTGTTGATTTTTTCATAACAAATTCTTAAACTAGTACTGTTGACTATGTTACAGGCTATCGGTGGGGAGCTGTTTGAATCGAAACAGCGAGGACGTTTTATGCGATTAAATTCTCCTAGCACGCAAGCTTTGGACGTTGAGGTTAATCTACGTTTGTTCGAATCTATTATTAACTACAAGTTTGGTGACGAGAATCTCTTCACTGAGGCGATGACGCATGCCAGCGCCTCGAATGAATTTCCTGAGACTTATTTTGAGAATAATCAACGCTTGGAATTTCTTGGTGATGCGGTGGTCGGATTAATAATTGCTGACGAACTTTTTCATCGCTTTCCAGAAAGCCGCGAGGGAGACTTAACAAAATGGCGGACAGGGCTAGTTCGTGGAAAAACTCTCGCAGAAATTGCATTGACGCTGGGTTTAGGTAATTTTTTGATTCTTGGCGTAGGAGAAGAAAAAAGCGATGGCCGACTGAAGGGAAGTAATTTATCGGACTCACTTGAAGCTTTAATCGGTGCAGTTTTCGTGGATGGAGGCCATCTCGCGGCGCAACAATTCATCAACGTGATTTTTGAACCCTATTTCGAAGTGCTGGAGACATCTAACCCGAAAGGAGACCTCCAAGAACTAGCGGCGACGATAAAAACCAGACCGAAATACATACTAGTAGATGAATCAGGACCGGAGCATGAAGTTGAATATCGAGTTCGAGTTGAGGTTGAACTTCGACCAAATATCGCACTAGAGCCTCTTATTGCTGAAGGTATGGCGTCATCTAAGCGTGGAGCTGAAATAGCAGCAGCAGAAGAGATTTTACCCCAATTAAAAGAAATACTTATGGATGAACAGGGATAATTAATGCACTTAAAACAACTTCAAATTCAGGGATTTAAATCTTTTGCAGATCGAACTACGTTCGAATTTGGGCCAGGTATGACTGTCATTGCAGGTCCAAATGGATCAGGAAAAAGTAACGTGACAGACGCAATTCGCTGGGTACTGGGTGAACAGACTGCGAGCTCCTTGCGAGCAAAGAAATCAGATGATGTGATCTGGATAGGTTCTGATTCTAAAAGACCTGCGGGCTTTGCTGAGGCGACTTTAACCTTCAATAACACTGATCGTTGGCTTCCATCCGATTATTCTGACGTCGCTATTACTCGTCGTGTACATCGAGATGGACAATCGGAATATTTACTCAATAAGCGAAAAGTGCGATTAACGGATCTAACGGAACTTATGGCAAAGGCAGATTTTCGCCAGGGCTCCTATTCATACTTGTCGCAAGGACTCGTGGATAAAGTTCTCTCTCTCAAACCTGATCAACGCAGGGCACTTATTGAGGAAGCGGCTGACTTGCATTCTGCTAGGCAACGACTTCGATTATCTGAGCGAAGGCTGAAGGAAATGCGCGATAATCTTGGACATGCCCGTATGCAGGTCAGAGAGCTAGAACCTAGATTACGATCCCTGAAGCGTCAGACAACGCGAGCTGAAAAATACCAGGAACTTAGAACTATTCTAGATGGGGCTTTTCAAGAATATTTCACCATCGGACTCAACGAGTCCGCATCGGACATCAAGCTTGCATCTGAAAGCGCCCATCGATTGCGCGATGCCCATTTGTCAACCAAACAGAGATTTGAACAGGCGCAGAAGATGTATTTGGGCGTGCGAACTAATCTTGAAAATACCCGCTCTGAACTTGCGACTGCAGAGAGAGATGAGCGAGAGAAAAGAGAGGCATTGCTTTATCTCGAACAGGATATGGCTTTGGCGGAACAGCGTTCGGAACTATTCAATCAACGACGAAACGATCTCAAAGAAAGTCTTTCTCACGAATTAGAGAATGATTCATCTGAAAGCTCAAGTGAACCTTCGGATGAATCATTACGACTAATCGTACTTAGAAGCAAAGCGCAGTTAGTACAGAAGAAAGATGCACTTACGGAAGCAGATCAAGTTACTAGAGGAATCCTTCGCGATCTTGCGGAGCGCGAGGCGAGACGGGCACGAATTAACGCCGAGCATGACGAACTTAAAGCCAGACTCCTGGATGTGGAAGCCTATGAGGAAAGGCAAGTTAAAGACCATATACGTAACATGTCTGCTGCTGAGATTGTGACTCAATCAATTACTCGATTAGGCGTTGAGCTTGGTAGAGATCGAAGTCAGTACGATGAAATACAATTATCCCTTGTAAATACGACAGAACTAGTTAAGGAAACTGAAACCGCTTTTGAGTCAGCCCGATCGACTCTTAACTCTCACACGAATGAAATATCGCTATTAGAATCTGAAATCACAAGCCTTGAGAGCCAAATTGAACTTCAAGAGTTACTTGTCCGTTCTACTGGTCATATGTCCGATGCAATTGAGTTTGTCTCTGATGTGTCAAATTTAGATCCAACCGTGTTAATCGATATCTTGAGCAAACTGATTGAGGTACCAGATCGCTGGAAGACAGCTATAGAGGCATGGATGGGAGACAGCTTAACGGCAGTAATTTTCTCAAATCGTGCATCACTCGTGAGTGCACTGGACGCAGGAGTTGACGAAATTGACAAGAATCTTCTTTTGTATTCTGGTGACAGCAATTTTGAGAACGAAGCACTTCCGTTCCCAAAGCACACTGGGGTAATCGCTTCACTTGTGGACGTGATTACTGCTGATGACCATATGATGAATTTACTTTCAGTGATATGCGCCAATACTTACCTAGTTACTGATTTTGACTCAGGAATGTCACTGAGTCTATTGGGCTATAACGCGGTGACTGAAGCCGGAGAAATATTTCAGAGAAATGGAGGCGTACGGCTGCGTTCCGGATCTAATCCAGAATCACACCTTTCTTTAGTGACTAATCTTTCAAATAGTATTGACTTGCTTGAGAACAAAAGAGATTCTTTGGCGGCAATATTATTGCACCACAGTAAGATCGTTACTGAACTCGAGAGAGCGACGGTCGCACTGGATGAATCTAAGATTCAGCAAGCGACGTGTGTGAAGAATAGAGAAGTACTAGCTGATGGGGTTTCACAATTAGAAAAAGAGCACTTGAGCCTGAAAGGCGAGCGGGCACTTCTATTATCACGTGTGGAAAATGCGGAACCTAAAAATGAAAGCGCCTCAGTGAAACAGTCAATTCAGGATCGTGAATCAGGCATTATCGAGATTGATGATGAAATTCAACAGATTCGTGATCGAGCAATATCGGTTAATGCCCAACGCGATTCTATAGCCAGTGAATTCGAAGAGGCAAATACTCAACTAGCAGCTGCTGATGCGGATCAGCGAGCGCAACAACAGATACGTTCTGAGCGTGAAACGGACCGCATTCGCCGCTTAGAGACCCGTACACAATCGTTAGAGTCGCTGAAGTCACTCGATAACGCTAATGAAGACCTAGGTTTGGAAATGACTCTATTGCGAGATAAAATTTCTTCACAACGATCATCGCTCGTGGAGTCGAAAGCGGTAATCGTACCAATGCAAACTAGAGCACTCGCGCTCACGGAGGACGAATCGACGCTTCAGTCAGATCGGGAAGAGCTTGAAATTGAACTCCGAGAGAATGAATCGAAGCTACTTAACTCGGAGCACGAATTAAATAGATTCAAAGAATCACGTGAACGACTGATACGAGAAATGGAGACGGAGGAATTCACGGAAGACATGCTTAATCAACCAGCACTCGTCGCGCACGATGGCATGACGCCACAAGAAATATTTACGAGCGCCGAGGAGCAAGTGAACATCACAAGATCGAAGTTGAGGTCACTTGGCCCGGTTAATATTGATGCACTGGACGAGTACCAAGAAATATTTGAGCGCCACGAGTTTCTTACTGCCCAAATTTTGGACCTCGAACACGCGCAAACTGACGTACGCACAATAATTCGAGACTTGCGTGCTGAAATACGAACTACTTTTGTTGAGACCTTTGAACAGGTTAATATGCATTTTCGTGAATATTTCACCAAATTTTTTGGAGGCGGGCGTGCTGAACTTAAGCTAGTACAACCGGAAAGTACAGATGTAAATTCTGAACTGGAAGAGAGTGACGGGGCGAATGGCACAACAGACGAATCTGAAGGGACAGGAATATTATCAGGAGACAACTCGTTATTACCTGCGGATGGAGAAGCGGGCGTGGAGATTTATGCTCAACCACCAGACAAGCGAATCACTCGACTTGCAGCATTGTCAGGAGGTGAAAGATCGTTGACTTCAGTCGCACTTTTATTTGCCTTGCTTTCAGTAAACCCTTCACCAATCGTTGTTCTTGACGAGGTAGACGCAGCCCTTGATGAGGCAAACATTGGCCGATTTGTCCAAACGGTACGTGACTTCACAGGAGAGACACAGTTCATTGTGGTCTCGCATAGCCGAATTACTATTGAAGCAGCTGACTCCATCTATGGCATATCGATGGGATCTGATTCAACGAGTCAAGTACTATCAATAAACCTAGGTCATACTGATGCCCAAAGCGCCGCATGATGGATTTATAAATGCGATTTCGTAGATCACGAGAAGATTCTCAAATTGGTCAGAGTGATGACAGAAAAATTCAACAGGCCACAAAAAAAACTCGCCTTTCGATATTTGGCAGGGTAACTGAGCTTTTCAGCACGGACGCAATTAATGACGATCTTTGGGAAGAATTAGAAGAAATTCTAATTAGTGCTGATGTTGGCGTAAAAACAAGTTTTAAGATTTTAGATGGTTTGAAGGCCCAAAGACCCAAGACTCGTCTTGAAGTGAAGGAAGCATTACGCAACTCATTAATTGAAATACTGGTTTCTGTGGAAGATTCAACAGGAAAATTATGGAGTACTGATGATCTTAACTTAGATGTGGAGACTATTAAATCACCAGCTGTCGTGTTAGTGGTTGGAGTCAATGGAAGTGGCAAGACTACTGTGATCGGTAGATTAGCCTCGCTTTATGTAGAGGAAGGCTATCGCGTGATGGCGGCAGCTGGGGACACGTATCGAGCTGCCGCCATCGATCAATTACAAGCGTGGGGTGAAAAAGTAGGCTTTGATGTAATTGCTCAGCAACCTGGAGCGGATCCAGCTGCCGTAGCTTTTGATGCAATTAACGCGGGCAAAGCACGTCTTCATGACTTGATTATTATTGATACTGCGGGAAGATTACAAAATAAATCGAGTCTCATGGAAGAACTTGCAAAGATTAAGAGAGTTATCACTAGACAAATTGATAGAGAACCAGACGAAGTATTACTTGTTGTTGATTCTACCACAGGCCAGAATGGACTAGCACAGGCTGAGATCTTTACCAAAGAAGCAGGTGTTACTTCAATCGCACTTTCGAAACTTGATGGCGCAGGCAGGGGTGGTATAGTTTTTGCGATCGCCCAGGAGTATGGTTTACCAGTTAAATTTGTTGGGATAGGTGAACATGCTTCTGACCTAATTCCTTTTGTTCCCGAAGCCTTCGTGGATGCCTTATTACTCGATCGCGAAGACTGAAACTTCTGTTTAGGCATTAGGAATGATACATCTACTTCTTTGGTATCTGACCACTCTAGTTGTTTCACTTTCCGTAATCATTCCTACGATGAAATTTTTTCAACCGTTGAGATCCGAGGGATTTGCCTACTCACGGGTTGTGGGTATCGCGTTTCTTTCATTATTGGTATGGATAACTCTTAATCTTGATATCAGTATTTCAGTGGTCGGAGCTTCTCTTTTTTGGATATTAATGTTCTTTGGGGTGAGTACTGGAATAATTTTTCACGATCGTTCAATACTTAAGCGATTTTGGTTGCAGAGAAAGAAAATATTTGTAACCGAATCGATATGGATCGGCTTGTTCGGAATTGTTTTGTTAGCAAGATCACTGGCGCCTGATGCGATTGCTACCGAAAAACCAATGGACTTGATGATAATCACAAGTATCTTTTGGAGTGAAACCGTTCCACCTCCCGATCCGTGGTTTTCTGGCATGCCGCTTTCCTACCATCATCTCGGTCATTTGAGCGCAGTCATAATTGGCAAACTGTCCCAACAATCGATAGGAATGATTTTTAATCTAGCCTTGGCTTCTTGTGCTGCGTCGGCAGGCACAGTAGCCGCAATACTTGCAAACGATTTTTTACCTGACTTGCAACAATTGAATCGTCGTAAGAGAATTCTTATTTTTGTGTCCACTGGGTTCATAACCCTGTGCAGCTTATTTCTTTTGGCACCATGGATTGGTATGTTAAATATTGTTTTTTCGAACGGATATTTAACTGAGATGAATTGGCATTGGTTGAATGTAGAGAACTTTCCGTTTCTAACTGAGGTGCGATATGGAATTCCAGATCAATGGTGGTGGTGGTGGTATACAACTAGGATTTTTGATAGTGGTTTTGCTGAATTTCCAGCATTCACTTTCCTACTGGGTGATCCCCATGCCCATGTATTTGGGTTACCTATAGTTCTTACGCTTCTTGCCGTCGGGATGAAGATTACCAAAAATCAACCGGTGGTGAGCTTTGGGTATTGGCGTAACCGGCCTTTTAGCTTGATTTACGTGAGCGGACTGTTGGCCGCGCTCTGTATGACTAATGTCTGGGATTTGCCGATTTCCTTCGTGGCTCTGATCGGTGCTGTATGGCTTTGTCAACGACATAATCAAAAAAATTACATACAGGCATTCATGTCAACTTTAAGCTTTTCTATTCCGATCGTAATCCTAGTGGGTATAATTCTATATCCATTTCTTTCGAGCTTGAGTCCTCCAACCACGGGGATATCGATGGTGATAGGAGAACACACCAACCTGTCGCAATTAATGTTGTTTTGGGGTCCAATATTTTCTGTAATTGTTGGATCTGTATTGCTGAATTGGCGGCACCAACGTCGGGTCTATACCGCTTTGCGTGAACCTCTATGGCTGACAGCTATTGCTTTACTCGTGTGGATATTGGCTTTAGTTTTAACGGATAACGTTGGTGAGATCATAAGCCGCTCCACTGGTTGGCTGACGCTGGGCTTGTTAGCTTCTGGGGTTGTTCTGACTCGAATAGTGAGTTACAAAACTAACGACCAGGCTTGGCATATCTACTGGATGATGGGATTGGTGTTATTGCTCCTTATTGGAACGGAATTGGTGAGAATTGAGGATGCATTTCCGGGCAGATTAAACACATTATTTAAAGGTTGGTTTATTAGTTGGGGAATCGCTTCAGTTGCTGCGGGTAGCATTTTTGGATTATCTCTAACTTTCCGCTTAATTCATACTAAATCTACAGCTATGAAGTTGAGCGGCCCTCTAGCAATCATGCTGTTTCTTTTCTCATTTAGCTCCATTGCTTTTGTTCCCGCTATGGCTATTAGTCGAGGATGGGAAGGTCAAATCCGCGGTTTGGACGCTACAAAATATATTGAGATTCAGCAGCCCGCTCTTGCAGAGGCTGTCGACTGGGCTAGGAATAACCTGAATCCAAATGAAGATGTGGTGTTACAGGCTGTGGGTGAGTCATATCAGGGCGGAAACATGTTTTCAACGTTGACTGGTTTACCCACCGTATTGGCCTGGCCGAATCACGAGCGGCAATGGCGAGAAGATATTCGAGAAACTGAACGTCGAACCGCTATTGATAAGGTCTACCTATTTGGGTCGACTGGAGAGGGGCTGGAATCTCTTGCGAAATATAGTATAAATCATGTACTTATTGGAAATTTTGAAAGAAGAATCTATGGTGCCGATGTAGGCTCAAGATTTAGGAATTGGGAGATGGTATTCGAATCATCTGACTTAACAATAAAAATTTTTCACCTAAATCAATCCGTAACTGAATAGGGTCAGATAGAATCTACTAATGTATAGACTGATGCCATATCAAATACGAAGTGAGATCAGTCACCTAGCTAAATTTCTTGTTCGGAACCCTTTATTTCTAGCGGTTTTGGGTATTGCCATACTTGCTTTGCTCCTCAGAATTGTAAATCTTGGTGATCGTGCAATGCATCACGACGAATCATTGCATGCGGAATTTGCTTGGCGATATTTGATCGGACTTGGCTACCAACATGATCCAATGATGCACGGGCCGTTACTGTTTAATTTGATAGGGGTAGCCTTTTATTTATTGGGCGATTCTGAATTTACGGCAAGATTACCGTTCGCATTGGTTGGCTCTTGTTTAGTGTTTTGTCCTTTGTTTTTTAGGGAGAAATTAGGTGCCGTAGGTGTGTGCGTGTGTGCGGTACTTTTGTCTATATCTCCCTCACTACTTTATTATTCAAGATTTTCTCGCAACGATATTTTAGTCACTTTGTTCACATTTCTCTTGGTTATATCGATTTGGAAATTGATCAGACCGAGAACCCAACCTTGGTTTAAACAGAGAGATACACTAACCAAACTTTCGGTTTGGCACGTGATGTTCGTAGTGGCTTTGAGCGGACTCTTTTTAACTAAAGAATTGTCATACATGATCGTGGCGTTGCTCTTGCTTTACCTTAATTTTGCGTTGGCTCATGAATGGACGATGCAACGCCATAACAATCGGCCAACTTTAGCTGATCGAATTAAGGACGGAATTTGGTTAATCCCAGCAAGTTGGATATTAGCCAGCATTTGGCCGCTTCTGGGTCGTACACGTTATAAGCTTGGATTACGTTCACGACCTGAGGCCGATATTTTAATACTTCTCGGAACATTAGTATTACCCCTACTGGGTGCAGCCGTACGAATAGTGCAACCAGAACTTTCTGAAACTCTTATTTGGCCTGTCGTGGGTGTACTTTTTATTGCGGCACTGGTGGTGGGCCTTGCTTGGAACGCGTGGGTCTGGATCTGCTGCGCGATGATATTCTATGCATTGCTCTTGCTCCTTTACACAACTTTTGGCTTGAATCTCGAGGGAGCACGGAGTCTTTTTTGGGATTCTTTGTCCTACTGGATTGACCAGCAGGAAGTCAAGCGTGGCACTCAACCTTGGTTTTATTACTTGATGCTCATACCACTCTATGAATTCTTAACACTTATACCGGCTTTATTTGGAACAATATATGTTGCATTAACTAGAAAGATCAATGGATTTCTTGGATTATTATTAGTTTGGACCTTTGGGATGTTTGTCGGACTTACTTTTGCGGGCGAGAAAATGCCATGGCTCTCCACTCATATTGCACTTCCACTCACCCTTTTAGCATCGTATTATGTCGCTCGATTTGTACGAATAGACTTTAGACTAACGCGCGCCAGGAAAATTGCAGCAGTTATGGCTGGTGTGCCTGTGATATTTGCCGTGTGTTTAACTGCTTGGACAAACGTGGGACTTAATATTCGCCATTCGGATACACCACTTGAACCGATGATCTATACTCAGACATCACCCGATGTCCCAAGACTAGCTTCAAGAATCACTCAAAGCCTCGAGAGCGGTTCGAGTACAGGAGTGGTCCTGGATACAGACTTGGCCTTGTCATGGCCATGGGCTTGGTACTTGAGAGGCCGAAACGTAGATTACACGCCTGGCACAGAATTGCAATCTGGTGATTATGAGATGGATCCGAAAAAAATTGCAATACTTACGGATTTAAGCAACTATCAGCGATATGATCTTATGAAAGATCATGGTTTGGTGGAGCCATATATGCACCGATGGTGGTTCAACGAGAGTGATTACCGACAAGTGACATGGCAACAGATTTTCGGGACAAATAACTGGCCCGATCGAGTGAGGAGACTGGGTTCATTTTTGAGATTTCGAGGGGAAACACCACACGGAGTGAAGGCATTCATTGGCTTTCCGAAATAACTACTGAGGATAGCCATGAGTAGACCGTTGAAAATGCTAGCTGGCCTGATATTGAGCGGAATTTTTATATATTTTTCGTTCCGACAAATCAATCTAGGGGATGTGCTTGATCGAGGGATACACTTTTCGTTTGGTTGGTTGTTTTTAGCGGTGCTGCTCTATATTACTGGCGTTGTACTTCGGGGAATAAGATGGCGAATAATTTTGCCTAGTTCGACTTATATCACCACTCGTGCTTCTATTTCGCTTGTTGTCATAGGCATGGCGGCAAATAATATTTTACCGATGCGGACCGGGGAAATAGTGCGTTCTGGTATTCTCAGCCGCGAGACTGGAATGCCGACATTGACGGTCCTCGGAACTATTTTATTAGAGAAGATTTTGGACACGTTAGTACTTTTCACGCTCGCTGCCGTCGCACTAATTTTATTAGATGAGGAAGAAGCTAAACTTTTCATTATTGGGGCAACGGGGATAGTCGTACTTGGTGTTAATCTTCTCTTTGTACTCGTCAACGGAAGTATTTCACGTCGATTATTGAAGCTGTTGATCTTTCTACCTAATAGAATTAATGGAGTGACTTCAGGTATCATTTCTCGAGTGCAATCTGGTGTTGGAATGATTGAATCCAAGAAAATTTGGTTTAAAGTGGTGTCACTTTCTGCATTGATCTGGATATTTGAATCAATCTCTTATTTTTGCGTAGCGGCATCTTTGGGGATATTTCTGAGTATCACTCACTTCACAGTCGTAACATCGGCTTCTAACTTAGCGATCGCAGTGCCATCGACCGCAGGCGGAATCGGCCCTTTTGAATTTTTCGCGAAAGAATCATTAACTTTCGTCAGTGACATTTCTGTTATTGATGCAGCCGTATACGCAGTATTACTCCATTTCTTACTTTTAGCACCAGTGAGTCTGGTCGGACTGTTTTTAGCTTGGGTTCGGGGACTGAGCATTCTTAAAATCACGAGTTATGAAAGAGAGGCCATGCATACAAAATGACCAGTACAAACTTAAAAAATAACAAAGTAGCTGTTGTAGGTGGCGGAGTCACAGGACTGGCTGCTGCATACCATCTCGTGAACAATGGTGTTGATGTAACGATCTACGAAAGTGGAGAAACTCTTGGAGGTCAGGTAAGAACTATCGACGTGGGGGGTAATCAGATAGAGATTTTTTATCATCATTTATTTCGTTCCGATACTGTAGTGATTGAACTAATAAAAAAATTAGGCCATGGTGATGATTTAGCTTGGTTGCCATCTGTGGGCGCAATGCATAGCCAGACGAAGATCTACCCATTCGTAGGAGCCCTTGATCTGCTTCGTTTTGATAAAGTGTCAATATTGTCTAGACTACGATTGGGTTTGGCGGCTCTTTGGCTACGCTATGACTCGAATTGGCAAAAATATGAAGGTAAACGCGCGTCGACTTGGATTAAGAAATGGATTGGGGAATCCGGTTATCGAGCAGTATGGCGCCCGGTGCTTCGCTCAAAATTCGGAGCACATTTTGAAGATATTTCAATGGCTTGGTTTTGGGGCAAAATTTACCTTCGATTTGCCTCACGAGATGGTATCTTGGCTAAAGAAAAGCTAGGCTATCTGAAAGGATCGTTTCGTAAGTATATCGAATCACTTTCTGAAGCGATTCGAAAAGCATCTGGCACTATCTTGACGGAATCTATAGTCGAAGAAATACTCACTATTGATGACCAATTGACCGGCCTCAGGTACTCTCGGCATGGAGTAACCACTAATGTTGAGTGCGATGCGATGTTGGTCACCACACCCACACATATATTCGAAAAAATTTCGCCACCAGCTGTACTTGACTCACCCTATGGCGAGTTGTTACGAACGGTCCAATACCAATGGGCTTCGGTGCTGTTATTGGTGTTAGATAGGCCACTATCTGATATTTACTGGTTAACTATGACTGATGAGGATATGCCGTTTGTCGTGACTGTAGAGCACACAAATTTTATTTCATCTGACCAATACGACGGAAATCATATTGTGTATTTTTCGAACTATGCTGATCCTGATGATGCGTTAATGCAATTATCAGTCGATGAAGTTCTTGATATATATAAGCCGTATATACAAAGAATTAACCCTGAATTTAATGAAAATTGGGTACGTTCTAAGTGGTTTTTTACGGATCGAGCAGGGCAACCTGTAGTGGACTATTTGTTTCACGAACGAATTCCACCTCATCGAACACCTGTTGAGGGCTTATACCTCGCTAATAATACTCAAATCTATCCTGAAGACCGTGGACAAAATTATTCTATTCGTATGGGGTTTCGGGCAGCGGATCTGATTCTTGCAGATCTGGCAGAGTTAGAGAATTAGCTGTTCCTGGAAAATGTAGGAGTGTCTAGGAAAGAAGTTACGGCCGAGGCTAGAGCGAACGTAAGGCCAAGTGGCTTCCCCCAACTACAAGGCGCAATTCCAAAATGGCAAGCGGCGAAAGCGGCTATAGCAAGAATAGCTAGTAAAACCCATGGGGCGCGTTTTG
The DNA here is from genome assembly GCA_963694535.1 of Dehalococcoidia bacterium. Taxonomy (GTDB): domain Bacteria; phylum Chloroflexota; class Dehalococcoidia; order UBA2979; family UBA2979; genus UBA2979. The sequence goes on along the minus strand of CAVODE010000030.1, from coordinate 3,265 downwards.
TTATGTAATGTGACATAAAATCTCCTAATTCTTGATCAGACTCTAGCCTAATATCTTATTCAGTATGCTTGTTTACTATCCTATCGGTATGACACGAGGAGACCGTGCCAACGCTTTCTTTTGAATCGCATTTGGAGCTATATCGATGCAAGCGCCACAGCGGACACATCCACTCATATTTATTGACCAGTTACCGGTTTCTCCTTCGAATTGACCTTTCGGACAAATAGTAGCAGCTTCGTCTAACAGCGGATCTGTCTGATCAATGATTTCGAGTTCATACATTCCTGATAAAGTCAGTGTCGGGTCATAACCCGCTACGGCGTCTTCGTAGTCATTTCGAAAGTGTTGAAGAGTATTGCGCATTGTTTTTGGCGAAAACTGACCGTGTACACAGTTTGAGTGCTGAAGTAAATCATCAACTAGTTTGAGATTGGGGGCATCATCTCGGCGCCCGCCTCCCGATATAATTCTTCGAACAATTTCAGTTTGCCTCTGGTTGCCGCCGTGGCAGGTGGTACACCGACCACATGATTCTTCCTCGACAAACTCCGAAAAAAGCTCGTTGAGGACAAGTATGTGAGTACCTTCTCCAATAAAAACAATACCTCCAGCACCCATGATTGCATCCCATGGACCAAAAGACGCGTTTTCAAGAATCAATTGGTCGATTGAATGGCTTGGTAGGAGTGAGCCCAAAGGTCCCCCTGATTGAATGGCATAGAGCTTGCCTTGTTCACCAGTCGGCGTGATAATTCCGCCGCACGAGTCTAAAATTTTATCCAAGGAAGTTCCAAATGGAAGTTCCATAAATCCAACTTGTTGGATATCCCCAGAGAAAGAAAATACTCTGGTGCCAGTCATACTCTCGGTTCCGAGCTCCTTGTACCACTCGGATGTGTGACGAAGAATCATTGGCACAGTGGCATATGTTTCGACGTTGTTGACATTTGAGGGTAGATTGAACACACCAACTTGTGCGGGAAAGGGAGGTTTTATTCTTGGCATACCTCGCGAGTCTTGTATCGATGATAAAAGCCCTGTTTCTTCTCCACAAACATATGCTCCAGCACCTCGTATAACCCGCAGATTAAATTCAAGCTCGGACCCAAGTATGTTTTTACCAAGTAATTGATTATCGATCGCATTTTGAATGGCTCGCTCGACACGGGCTATTGCGAGTGGATACTCATCTCGTAAATAGATAAATCCAGTTTTTGACCCGGTTGCAAGACCAGCTATAAGCATTCCCTCAATTAACGCATGTGGTTCGCCTTCCATTACAACTCGATTCACCCACGCTCCAGGATCTCCTTCGTCAGCATTGCATACCACATAGTGATCATTCCCTTGGGCTCCGGCAAGAAAATTCCACTTAACCCCAGTGGGAAATGAAGCTCCACCACGGCCCGTGAGTCCAGCTGCAATTAGCGAGTCACGAACTCGTCCCTCCGGCATACGCCGGCCGATAATTCGAGCTGTTGCTTTATACGATCCTGTTGCGATTGCATGGTTTAGGGAATCAGGGTCGGTTATCCCAAGATTCGCAAGGAGTCTACGCTCGTTAGGCTCACACGAAAAGAACGGATGATCTCGGATAGAGCGAATCTCACCAGGCTCACCATTTATTTGTCCAATTACTAAGTCTTTCAAGTGGCTGCTTGGGCCATCCTGAGTCTCTTGAATCACGTCACTGCATCGTTTGGGTGTGATAGGGCCGTAGAGAATTTTTGTTCCGTTTGGCCATGTAATTGATACCGTGGGATGAACACTCTGCATCCCGTATCCATGCACATGCCCTATATCAATCCCAGCACCAGACTCAGCAATAATTTCCTTCAATATCTGTTCAATTTTGTCCGAGCCGTTGGCTAAACTTGAGGTGTCATTGGCGATATCGATACGAGGTTGTAAGGGATTCAGCCAATATTTAAATTCTTCAGCGGCCACTTTACTCAGCTCGTTATAATTTTTTGTTGCTGAGCTTCTTTCGTTTGTCTGAGTACCTGATGTAACTGAATCAACGCTAACCATTGAGTACGTCCTCGATTCTGGAACCGCTACGAAGAGCTCGCACGAGTTTTATTGATTTTGCAGCAGTTAACTTTCCAACAGGAATTTCATAGGCTTTGTGTTCTTCAATCCATACCATGGGCGCGATTTCACATGTGCCATTACATTGACCAAGAACGACACCGCACTGGCCATCTTCGGTTTGCTCTCCCATTTCATCTAAATCTAGTGTGGCGAGCATCGCGTCACGAATACCCGTGGAATTTCGGGTACGGCATGCTGGTCCGGAACACCATCTAATTGTAGTTCTTGCTGGTGGGTCAAATCGATACTCGTCATAGAAGGAGGCCATTCCATAGACTTCTGCTGTAAACATTTTGAATTGATCAGCAATAACTTCTAGTGCTTCTTTTGATAGATAACCAAGCTCGTGTTGGACCGCATGTAGTGCGGCCAGAAGATCGCCATTGTTTGGCTTGAAGTCTTTAATAATGGAACGAATCCTAAGTGTGGATTCAGTTTCTAAAGGCATGAATGCTTCCGATCATAAACGCTGCTATAGGAATTTTAAGGGGCAAAGATGGGTTACTCAAGCGACACCAATGTCTCATCGTTAGTTATCTCATGAACTCCTTCTCAATTGTACCTTGGTCAAATTCGATCATGGTGGGACGACCGTGTGCACAAGTGAATGGTTGTGCTGATTGAGTTAGGTTTTTGATAAGCGCCTGCATGGTGTATCTATCCAAAATATCTCCCGCCCGAATTGCCGAATGGCAGGCAATAGTCGCTGCAAGAGCATTCGGTTTGCTTAGACGCTCTTCTTGGCTTAAATCATCTAGGCATGCCATAAAGCTCTGGATTGGATCTTTTCCACCGAGGTAGGCTGGGATTGATCTTAATAGAATATTCGTTGGCCCTAGAATATCGAAATCCCATCCGGCTGATTGTAGTAGTTCCTTTTCTTGATCGGCCTGCTCAGAAACCGAAATCGAAGTTAAAATCACGGCCGAGCTAAGCAATGGTTGCGATTGAGCAGATGAGTTTGATAGTTCTGACTGTACTTTTTCATACTGCACACGCTCATCGGCGGCATGTTGATCAATCAATAACAAACCTCCAGGTCCCTCGCAAAGAATAAATGTTTTTTTGAGTTGGCCTATTGGTATGACAGAGTAACTGTCAGCCATGCCGAAAGGCATCTTTGTTTGTGATTCAGTAAATTCGAACGACGAAGTAGTACTTCTAATTT
>CAVODE010000029.1:0-19390 GCA_963694535.1 Dehalococcoidia bacterium | reverse complement strand
AATTCGACCTTCGCTAGGCTTCAGGACTGCCTTCAATATATTAGGTCCTTTAACTAACCCAGCCGGAGCTAATTGTCATGTACTTGGTGCAGCAAATATAGAACTGGGTGAAAAACTCGCTCAGGTTTTATGTTTATTTAATATGAGACATGCTCTGGTTGTTATAGGTCATGATGGTGTAGATGATATTTCGGTCACTGGCAATTCGACAGTTTTTGAAGTGAAGGAGAACAAAGTCGAGAGTTTTGAGCTTTCACCGGAAGAGCTTGGTCTGGAGAAGCACGATGAAGATAAACTTGTGGGGGGGACGTCGAAAGAAAATGCTGAGATTTGGAGATCTGTTCTTGCCGGAAATGGCCCATTGGCCATTAGAGATTTAGTGGCTGCACAAGCTGGAGCGGGTTTGTACGTGACAGGGTTGGCCTCATCGATAAGATCTGGATGTGAGCAGGCGATTAGCTTAATTGAATCTGGAGATGTAACTGCTAAGGTTGCAGCATTTATTGAGGCGACTCGAAGATAGAATTGTAGTAGGCGGATTTAAATTATGTCGGCTTGGGAAAGTAATACGCGTTTAACGGGAACTATTCTTGATAATATCGTTCAAGACCGCAAAAAATTCTTGAAAATCCAAAAATCTGAGTTCCCACTAAAAGATTTAGAGTTAGCTTTTGCCTCTAGTGATCAGAAGCTAAGGTCACCACAAAATTTTGGCGATCGTTTGCGGAATGGCTCTGAGAATACTCCGGAATCGGCAAAAATCAGACTAATCGGGGAAATAAAGCGCGCCTCACCTAGTAAGGGTGATTTTAATATTGATTTGGTATCTAGCGAACAAGCTCACGTGTATCGAGATGTTGGATGTGCGGCTGTCAGCGTATTAACTGAAGGGAAATACTTCAAGGGTTCTATTGGCGATCTCGTTGACGTATCAAACTTATTTTCAGGTGAAATAAATAGCCCAGGTATTCTCAGAAAAGACTTTATTTTCGATTATTTCCAAGTACTCGAATCACGATTGATGGGTGCCGACGCGTTACTTCTTATTGTTGCGATTCTTGAGGAAGAATATTTGAAGTTTTTATTGGATCAGACGCGAAGCCTCGGTATGGAGGCATTAGTAGAAGTCCACACGGAGCAAGAGCTGGAAGTTGCTCTGAGAGTTGACGCGAAGATTATCGGAATTAATAATCGTAACTTGAAAGATTTTAGTGAGGATTTATCGACTTTTGAGGATCTTTCAAGTTTTTGTCCTAGTGATAAAATTTTGGTTGCTGAGAGTGCCATCAGATCTAGACTAGATGCGGACCGAATGTTGAAGGCTGGTGCTGACGCAATGCTTGTTGGTGAATCTCTTGTTCGATCAACTGAGGTGACACATTTTGCACATCAGTTAATGCTGACAGAGGATTAACTGATGAATCAACCACCTTTCGTAAAGATATGCGGCAATCGAACAGCCAAGGACGTCGCAGTTGCGGCTCAGCTAGGGGCTGATTTTATCGGAATTGTATTTGCGGAATCACCTCGAAAAGTAGGGATTCCTGAGGCTCGCGCGATGGTAAGGCAACTTGGTCCTCCATTAGATTCGTTCGAATTAGAATCACCACCACCCAGCCACTCAGACAGTGATCTTGTTACTGATTTAAGACTTTGGTATAGGTACGGTGCTGACAGGATTGAGTCATATCTTGGTTATAAGCGACCTTTAGTAGTGGGTGTTTTCGCAGATCAAAGTGCCGAAGAGATTAATAATATTGTCGAGGAAACTGGAATTGATTTGGTGCAATTGTCTGGAACTGAACCATGGGATTTTTCATTAATAGTAAATAGGCAAGTGATCCAGGTGGTACATATTGACCCTGAAGATGATTTATCCGATCCATTAGTTGATATACCGGTTGGGCGCTCGCTCGCTTTGATGCTTGATGCTAAGTCTGGCAAATATGCAGGAGGAACAGGAAAGCAAATTTCTATCGATTTAGCTGCGAATGCAGTAAAGAAAGTTCCGCTTATATTAGCCGGCGGCTTAACGCCAGAGAATGTCAGGGATGTTGTTTGTGCGGTAAAGCCATGGGCTGTTGATGTTTCGAGTGGCACAGAAACTGATGGATTGAAAGATTACGAGAAAGTGGCGAGTTTCATTGAAAATGCCAAAAGCAACTAAGTGAGGGCAGGAGAAATAATATGACTGAGTCAAAGATTGAGTCGTCCGTGAGAGCCGGGTATTTTGGAAGCTTCGGCGGTCAGTACGTACCAGAGACATTGATGCCAGCGCTTCAGCAACTTGAATCAGCATATTATGAAGCTATGGCTGATGAGAGTTTCCTTGTCGATGTTGATAATTTACTCCGAGATTATGTAGGGCGCCCAACACCGCTTACTTTTGCTGAGCGACTTTCTGAGGCACTGGATACATCAATATATTTGAAGCGAGAAGATCTTTGTCACACCGGTGCCCATAAAATTAATGCTGTGCTTGCGCAGGCTTTATTGGCCAAGCGAATGGGTAAAAGGCGTGTAATTGCTGAGACTGGAGCTGGGCAGCATGGGGTTGCCACAGCTACAGCTTGCGCATTATTAGACTTGGATTGCGTTGTGTACATGGGTGAAGTAGACATGGCTCGTCAATCACTTAATGTATTTAAGATGAGAGTACTGGGAGCTGAAGTTATTGGCGTGAGCGCGGGCTCACAGACCCTAAAGGACGCTACTAGTGAGGCAATTCGTGACTGGGTGGCAACTGTTAGAGATACTTATTACATTATTGGATCGGCAATTGGACCGCACCCCTACCCAACAATGGTCAGAGATTTGCAAGGAATTATAGGGAGAGAGGCACGGCGTCAAATTATTGAGGTGCAAGGTAAGTTGCCGTCTGTGGTAATGGCTTGTGTTGGTGGAGGCTCGAACGCCATCGGTATGTTTCATGCATTTCTAGATGATCAAGTTCGATTAATTGGGGTAGAAGCCGCCGGCTTAGGATTAGATAAGGAGCATGCTGCGACACTTTCACTCGGTCGTCCTGGTGTGCTTCATGGGACTTATACGTATCTTTTACAAGATGCAAATGGTCAGGTGTCACCCGTTCATTCAGTGTCTGCAGGTCTCGATTACCCAGGTGTCGGACCGGAACATGCATGGTTGAAAGTTTCGGAAAAGGCCGAATATTATTCTGCAACTGACGCGGAGGCACTTCAGGCATTTCAAGAACTCTCTAGATTAGAAGGCATTATCCCAGCGCTCGAACCGTCTCATGCTCTTGGCGCCCTGAAGCGCCTTAGGTCAGATAATGAAATCTTAAGTTCTGACGTCGTGGTTGTGAATCTTAGTGGTCGTGGCGATAAAGACATGGCTACAGTAGCGAATAAACTGGGGGACTTACCATCATAATTTTGTTGATGGTATAAGTTAACTCCGTGGGTAATGTTTTTCGGTTAAGTGATGCTTTCGGGGCGTTTTTTGTTTCTACAACTGGTCTAGTATTTGTTGTCGCCATAGTTTTTGCCTCGACTGTTTCAGAGTCCCTTACTGACGTGAATATATGGGCAACCAGCTTGGGTTGGCAGTTTTCAATTGTCGTCATGGTTTTAATATTTGCTCGCCGTCGAGGAAACTTCTTCGTGGCGCTCCGATTAAACAAGGCTCCAAATATCCAAGTGATATTTCTGGGTTTGGGGCTATCGTACCTAGTTTTAATTGGTTACTTGTTAGTTATCATTGCACTGGAATTAGTACTAGGTTTGGATCTCACATCTTTCAAGCGAGGAAATGCCGTTCCGCTTCCAGGTCCCGAAGGCCGTTCCTTCATCGCGTGGCTATTGTTGGCAGTCACTACAATCTGTGGAGCACCGGTTGCTGAGGAATTACTTTATCGTGGTGTTATTTTTCAGGGGCTTACAGCTAGTTGGCCGAATTGGATTGCTCACTGCGTGAGCGCAGGTTTGTTTTCAATCACACACTTGGATAGCGGTGTAATAATTCCAATCTTTGGAATTGGAATTATTTTTTCGATGATATTCGTTCATCAGAGGTCACTTTGGGCCTCTATCGGGATTCATGCGCTGTTTAATACGGTTGGATTTTTAGCAATGTTTTTGAGCAAAGTGTAAATCAACCACCGATGTAGGACATCTCAACTTTATTTTTGTGATCTCCACCGGAATCGATTTGCGACCTAATTTCAGAATATCTGTCGGTACGATTTTTCCATACCGTACCTATTTTCTCTAAAATTAAGGCATTATCCTGTTCTGTTCTTAGAAGATTAGCGAGGTCAATAGATGCGGCCGTTGAGAACAGACAGGTGTATAACTTTCCATCCGCAGAAACACGCGCTCGCGTGCAGGTTCCACAAAAGGGTTGGGTTACTGATGTGATAAAGCCAATTTCACCCGATCCGTCAATGAATTGATATCTTTTGGCAACTTCACCGACATAGTTGGTGTCAGCAGGAACTATTGGAAAGTTATTGTTTATAGTAGTCAATAGTTCTTTGGTGGGGACGGTATCTGACATATTCCAGCCATTTGTTGACCCAACATCCATATATTCTATAAATCTGACAATGTCACCTGTATTTCTGAAGTGATTAATTAGCTGGATAATCGTTTTATCGTTCCAATTTTTGCGCACAACAGTATTAATTTTGATCGGGCTGAATCCTGCTTTTCGTGCAGAGTCTAGGCCAGCAAGAACTTTTTCCAGAGGCACAGAGACATCATTCATTTTTTCAAACGTTGCCGCATCGACCGCATCAAGGGATACCGTGATTCTATCTAAGCCAGCTTCACGAAGTGGAAGAGCCAGTTCTTCGAGCCGAGTGCCATTTGTGGTCATGGCGATTTCAAGATCGGGAATTTTAGCAAGCTCAGAGATGATAGTTAAAAGGTCGTTTCGGAGAGTAGGTTCTCCTCCAGTGAGGCGAATTTTATTAATTCCAAGGTCTTTAAAAATTAGCGCTAGGCGGATAATTTCAGAGGCAGATAGAATTGCTTGTTGATCTAAGAATTTATAGCCCGCTTTAAATATTTCTTTCGGCATGCAATAAGGGCAGCGAAAGTTGCATTTATCAGTTAGGGAAATACGAAGATCTTGAAGAGGACGATTTCTTTGATCGATGAGTAAATCCTGTTGATCAATTAGGTCTGCTACAGTTTCATTCATTTACGCAGTCTACAGCGGTTAGCGACGTAGTGCACGCGTGTGCAGTACGTATTTTGATCCCAAAGCTAACACGCTGTTCGTTAGCATTGTGGTTTGGTCCTCGGTGTTATCAAAGATATCTGAGATCATTCCAGAATTTTGTATATAAATACTTGTAGCTACGAGTAATGCAATTATTCCGATCAAGATTACTATTTCGATCCGGAAGGTATTTAGTTGTTTTGAAGATTTCTTCATAAGACCTGTACTGGGATTTAGATGTTCTGGCACTCTTAAGACGTTTGAAATATTTCGGGCGTGTTCAGCCGGATTGTCGAGTCCTACTGCATTTGCATAACTCAGAGCCGCTCCGTGGGCGTATACACGAGCTGGTAGTTTTTCCCACTGACCTTTTTCTATCGTGTCAAGAAATTGGCCATTGACGAAGGTTTGTGATTCCATATCAGCTAGTGTCAGGTCAAGATTTTCCCTTGCTTCTTTTAGGGCTCCTGCGGTTTCTTCAGCTAGCGTCAGAAAATGATTTTTCTGCGCCACGAAGCTTTCAGATGATTCTTGGCCTGACCAAGGCCACCACCTTTTCTTTCCATTCGTATTAGCGCGTCGTAGTTCTAAGGGAGCCTCATTGGGTTGCTCCACCTGTTGGGTTTCTAGGTCTAGAATTTGTTCCTCGTCTACCATTTATCAATACAATCCTGTCATCGTTTTATTTACATAATTTTATCTTAGTTCAAATTGATATTCTTGTTTTAGATAGATGTTCTTGACGGAAGGACTCTGATTACTAACAATTAGAGTGCATGAATATTTGAATAGGTGTGGCGATCGAATTTAATGAACAATAAACTTTAGATTATTTTTTTATAATTGATGCAGTATGGAGTAGTAGCTTGAATAAAATGGGATTAGATATCGCGGTAATTGGCGCTACCGGTGCTGTTGGTGAAGTATTTATGCGTGTTGCATTCGAGCGGAATTTTCCTGTTCGTAATCTACGGCTTCTAGCTTCTGCAAGATCGGCTGGTAAACAGATGAAATACGGCGACGAGGTGCTAACGGTTCTCGAAACAAATGAACAGGCGCTTGAAGGTGTTGATCTTGTTTTTTGCTCTGCGTCTTCAGAAGTGTCGAAAGTGTGGGGTCCATGGTGTCGTGAACGCAAAATAATAATGATCGATGATGGTAGTGCCTTTAGAATGGACGAGGATGTTCCACTTGTAATTCCGGAAGTTAACGCTAGCGATCTGGATACCCATAACTGGATAATTTCTATCCCTAACTGTACGACTACACCCTTGGTGATGGCGTTGGACGCCTTGCGACAGGTCAGTTCGATCAAGAGAGTAACGACGGCAACATATCAAGCAGTGTCAGGAACAGGTGCCGCAGCTGTGGCAGAGTTGATAAGCCAGAATACTTTTCTTAGTGAGGGTAGTGATGTCCCAAAGCCTGAGGTCTACCCGGTGCAAATTGCCCAAAATGTATTACCACATGTAGATGACTTTAAAGAGGGTGGTTTTACAAAGGAAGAGCTTAAGATGCGGAATGAAACACGGAAGATTCTTCACGAAGATGATTTACGCTTTGCAGCAACTTGTGTTCGTGTTCCGGTACTTTATGGTCATTCAGAAGTGGTTCACGTGGAGTTTTCTTCAGAAATATCTTTAGTAGATTTAGGAAAGGCTCTTAGCTCACAAGATGGCTTGGTTTATGATGACGATCAAACCAATTACGTCACGCCACTTGAGGCAGCAGATAGGGACGAGACGTTTGTTTCGAGACTTCGCGTCGATCCATCTGTTGAGAATGGCGTGGTGTTTTGGTGTGTTAGCGATAACTTACGAAAAGGTGCTGCTACGAATGCGATTCAGATCGCTGAATCTTTGCTCGAAAGAGGGATATTATCTGAATCTTAGCGGGCATATTTTGATGTACTATCACATCTGCCTAGAGGTTATGTAGAGTTCGTCCGTAGGGCTGAGCATTGTTCTTTCTATGGCAGGTGCATACTCGACAGCCGCAGCTGCGCCACGGACGACGGCTTTATCTGGTTCATCGACGACGTAACATGCGATGTGTAGGATTTCTCTCAGAAACACATCTAGCCCACTTAGTTTTGCAGTTCCGCCTGTGATTAGAATCCCTCTTTGAATAATGTCCGAGGATAGTTCAGGTTCTGTTTGTTCGAGAACTGTCCTTATCAACTGAGTTATTTGCGTAAGCGAGTCTCTAAGTGCCATTGCTATCTCATTAGAATTGATCACTAACACTTTTGGTTGCCCGGTCACATGTTTCCCCCTGACACGAATCTTGTTTGGGGAATCTGTGGTGATGGCGGATCCTATTTGAATTTTTATTTGTTCGGCAGTTCGTTCACCGATAACTAGTTCATGGTGAGTCACCAGATAGCGTTGAATCGCTTGATCTAATTTATCTCCGCCTACCCGTATAGAACCCTTGGCTACCATGCCAAACATTGATATCACAGCTGCTTCAGCTCTTCCGCCACCAATATCAACAACCATTGCGCCATCTGCAGATCCGATTGGCACTTCAGCACCGATAGCAGCAGCAAGCGGTTCCGGAATGATATGAGTAGGTTGCCGTGCTCCGGCAGCCTCTGCTGCTTCTCTTACGCTATCTCTATGGACAGGTGTTATACCTACAGGGGCGGCAATCATAGCTTCTGGCTTTACTAATACGGGTCCGATCGTTTGCTTCAGACAATGTTGGAGTAGAGCTTGTGTGATCAGATAGTCTGCAATCGCACCATCCTTCATCGGTCTAATCACTGAGATTGTTTCGGGTGCTCTCCCGATCATTGCTTGCGCCTCTTCGCCCACTGCAATAACGATGTTGTCTCGCCTGCTAATGGCAACAACCGTTGGTTGTTGGTACAAAATATTTCCGCTGGGCGAGCTCACTTTTATCGTGGAAGTTCCAAGATCTATTCCAATTTTTGAGCCAAATAGATTTTTTAAGTTCGGCATCTAAAGGTTAATCCTTACTTTTAAGTTTAGTAAGCTTAACTCTTGATGCCTTAGTCTGTTGAGCATAGAGTCCTACAGACCTCAGGATAAATCTGATTGGCGATAGTTTTGGCAGATAACAGTGAACAAGTTATTTCCCGTCGCAGTAGCATCGCGATTATTACAGGCATAGTTGCCGGGGGGTATGTCCTCTCAAGAGTTTTAGGACTTTTTAGGCAGGTTGTGATTAGTCAAGAGTTTGGTGTAGATAATCCAGCACTTTCAGCTTATTTCGTTGCGTTTCGTATTCCAGATAGTCTCTTCCAGCTCATAGCGGGAGCAACACTTTCAGCGGCACTGATTCCTGTCTTTACCAAGGTATGGAATGAGGAGGGAGAAAAACATGCTTGGCGTATGGCCTCATCAGTATTAAACCTTTTATTTCTTGTAACGCTATTTTTATCTATTTCGAGCTTTATTTGCGCACCTTGGTTAGTGCCTTTGGTTGCGCCAGGACTTGGAGACGACAAAGGTTCGAGTCCTGAATTAATAGAAATGGCTGTTCGATTGACCCGATTGATGTTAATTACCCCCATCATCTTTTGCGTATCTGGAATTTTGACGGGAATATTGAACGCTCGTCAACATTTTGTTACGTCGGCAATTGCTCCCTGCCTTTATAACGTAGGTATTATTTTCGGAGGTCTCTGGCTGGTCGATATTTGGGGAATTGAGGGGCTTGCGTACGGGGTTATTTTGGGAGCAGCTATGCATCTGGCTGTTCAAGTTCCCAGTGTGATTTTATTGAGGATGCGATGGTCACCTAGTTTGGATATTAAGAGCATATTTGTTCAATCAGTATTTAAATTGGCTGGACCGAGAGTTTTGGGTCTGGCTGCAGCGCAACTAAACCTTTTCATTTTAATATTGTTTGCATCGTTGATTTCGGATGCCTCCATTAACGTAATTATGTTTGCATTCATGATTATGATGCTTCCCGTAGGACTAGCAGGGATGTCTATTGCGACGGCTATATTTCCTACTCTAGTGGAGGACATATCTCGAGATAATATCCTTCAGTTTCGTCAAGAATTATTTATGGCTTTTCGAATGACTCTTTGGCTCGCAGCACCTATGGGCGTGGGTTTGGTGTTTTTGGCTGATGAAATCATTCGAGTGCTTTTAGAGCACGGAGCATTTGGCAGTGAGGCAACTCGTTTGGTTGCTAGAGCGGTACAAATTTTAGCAATTGGTTCAGTAGGGTATGCGCTTGTTGAGGTTCTGAGTCGGGGTTTTTACGCGCTGTCTAATACACGCATACCAGTATTGATATCTGCAATCGCTGTGGCTTTAAATTTCTTACTAGCTATATTACTTGTACAAATTGGTAGCTTTGGTGTTACTGGCTTAACAGTTGCGCTTTCTATATCTGGTTTGGTCGAAGCGGTTCTATTAGCGATTGTCTTGGAAAAGAAAAATCCGTTTATCCTAAGGCAGGAATTTATCAGATCTATCGGGTCTATTTGCTTGGGTCTCTTCGCGATGATTCTTTGTATTTTCTTGCTGGATCGTTTATTGGAGAGTGTAGGAACAATATTTAAGTTGATATCTCAGCTGAGTCTCGCAGCTTTAACCTATTTGGTAATCACGACTCAACTCGACCGTCAACTTTTTCAACCAGTTCACAGATGGCGGTCTAAGCGATTCCAGGCGTAGGGAACTCATCAAGGAGTGTTTTAATTTCTTGACTAATGGCCTCTAGTTCACCTTCGTTGTTAATGTCATGAAGTGCTCGTGTAATCCAGCCGGCTACGAGACTCATATGCTCAGTATCAAGCCCCCGCGAGGTTATTGCAGGTGTACCAAGTCTGATTCCGCCACCTTCTCGTACAGGTCTATCATCAAATGGTACGGAATTGAAGTTACATACGATTCCAGCTTTTTCAAGGGCATTTGCGGCCTCACGACCGGTTACTCCACGATCGCGGATATCTAAAAGCAGTAAATGGTTGTCAGTTCCACCTGTTACTAAATTAAAGCCGCTATCCACTAGATGTGCGGCAAGGTGTTGTGCGTTAATCACCACTTGTTGTGCGTAGTTTCTGAATTCAGTTGTATTGGCTTCTTTGAGCATTACCGCTTTTCCAGCAATTACATGCATCATCGGCCCGCCCTGGGTTCCCGGAAATACGCCAGAGTTAATCCTTTTCCTAAAACCCTCATCACAGAGAATTATGCCTCCGCGTGGGCCTCGAAGAGTTTTATGGGTCGAAGATGTGATGACTTGGGCGCTTCCAACCGGAGTAGGGTGGACTTTCGCAGCGATTAGTCCAGAAATATGTGCTATGTCGGCTAGGAGTACCGCTCCGACCTCATCGGCGATTTGGCGTGCTCGCTCAAAATCCCATACTCGCGGGTATGCCGTAGCACCCACAATAATTAACTTGGGGCGAGTGATTTTTGCCTGAGTCAGCATTGCTTCGTAATCAACTAAGTGCGATTCTTTGTCAACTTCGTACGAGACAAAATTATATATCCGCCCTGATGCATTGACCGGAGAACCATGAGTCAGGTGTCCACCAGAGTCTAATTTTAATCCCATGACGGTATCGCCTGGATTTAACAGAGCAAGATATGCAGCTAGATTTGCTTGAGCACCAGAGTGAGGTTGTAGATTCGCATGATCAGCACCGAATAGGTCCTTAGCTCGCGATCTGGCCAACCTCTCTACGTCGTCTAGTACACTATTTCCATTGTAGTAACGGGCACCCGGGTACCCCTCGGCATATTTGTTAGTTAGCACGGATCCGACTGCTTCTAAGACAGCTTTTGATGCGTAATTTTCTGACGCAATCATTTCTAGCACTGTACTTTGCCTAGATTCTTCTCGATTGATTGCATCTGCAATTTCAGGATCTGTGTTGAGGAGTGCTGACATGATTTGGACTTTCTATGGTTCTGAATTGGAAGTAGATGCTTAAGAATCTTTTATTGGGTTCGGAATCAAATTATCTGCTACGTCCCATACTAATTGATTTAGTATTTCCAGACTTGAGCTTACTAATGAGTGCCCACCTATAGCGATCGGTATAGGCGACTGATTGATTGCAACGATTATTTCCCGAAGCTCTTCATTATCGATGGCATCATGTTGCAACAAGTCTGCCAAAAATCGATCATTTCTGCTGCAGGCGATGTTCATATGTTCAATAATTGGTATCAAATCGACGAATGCTGCCGAACAAAACTGAGGAAGTAGTTTGCAGAAAACTTCTTGAGGCCCGTATGCACGAATTAAGTACGCAAGAATTGACTTGGCTTGATGTCCTTGCGGGGCACTCTTGAGCCCGCGCTCTTCAGATATTATTCGTATTTTGCAAGCAGCTTCCGTTTCTAGGTAAGACCAAACTCGGGAAGAAGTTCTGCCGTAAATAAAAACCTCAGAGTCTCTTTTAAGAAAGTGCTGAGATGCGTTCCATTGGGCTTTAACTGCGCGATCGAGTTGGTCGGTTTGTTGGGCGATAAATGATTTCAGTTTTGGTCCAGATTTTTCTACAAGGGATAGCGTTGCGAGGTCAGAGGGGATGTCAATATTAAATTGAGTTTCAGCAGATCGGGGAATTTCAATTACTGAAGTCCCTTTTCCTTCACTTAATAAAATAGGCACACCGTTATCATTTGCCGGTGGCGGGCGTAGTGATTCTAGGAGGTCAGCAGGTCTAACACCAAAAAAATCGGCAGAGTATCTGTTGTTAGTGACACAGCTATTTGAATCGGCTTCACTTAATGATCTGGTAAGTAGATGGATATCTTTTGTAGAGAGTAAGGGACCACTTCCGGCCCCAAAATACACATAACCGTCTGTATTTGTAGTTTTTTTATTGATGGATCGTGAAAAGTGATTAATAAGATCTCCGAAAGTAGCGTCTGGATGAGAGAGTTCTAATGATAGAATTTTGTCATCCAGAGTTTTTATATATGAGTCAGCGAGTATAGTAATTTTGGCGAATTTATCACTCTGATGGCATAGCTGAGCTAGGTCAGTTGCTGCGGCCTCTAGAGCCTTTCGCATTAATGTTTCTACGGGATTTTTACCCATGCCGCCCAACATAATTATGGCTTCAAATGTCGGGTCTAGTTTATTGGCTTGTACCAAGATATTTTTCTCAATTCACAAATTGTCTGGTTATTCCTTATTTATTCATTCTAAGGACTAAGGTTTTAGCGGATGTTACTGTAGTTAAATAATTGGTTAATCCTGCGTTGCTTTTGGACTTTCATTTTACTTGAATGTTACAGAGAATGGCTTATATCGATGACAAATGAACCGGCTAGGCCATTACGAGCAGTTTTTTATTTTCGTGATTTCAGACTTTTACTTGCGGCGCAACTTTTTATTGGATTTACTCAGCCGATGATGTTTATTACTCAGTCCTGGTACATTAGCCAGAGTGCACCAGAGAATTTCAGCGCAATGTTTTTAGGTATTGCAGCGGCTTTTCGGGGACTAGTCTTTTTGAGCTATATCGTCATTGCGGGTGCTTTGGTAGACCGTTTTCCGAGACGATCAGTGATGAGAGCAAACCAAGGTGTAACTATTGTGCTAATTATCCTCGTTAGCACAGTACTTTATCTATTTGAAAGCGCTGAGCCAACTTTATTTAGGCTATTCGCTGCGATACTACTTTTTGGATCTTTTGGAATCGTATTAGCGCAGGATCAGCCTAACAAAGTAGCGTTGATTAGAAATTCTGTGAACGTGCAGTATTCGGCGATAGCAATCAGTTTATTTTTCGCTGTTATGTCTTTCGGGGCATTAGCATCAGGTCCGGTAACCGGCTGGCTAATTGAGCATCATAGCTATACGCTCGCCTATCTACTTTCAGGTTTTGGTCCAGCTGTTGGGCTAGTAGTAGCCTTATCCATCAAAACTGGCCGTACTGCAGCTGACACCCAATCGACTGGTTTGAGCCTATCCGAGAATATTTTTCAAGGAATACGTGTTCTTAAGGAACATGAAATACTTCGACTGATTCTGGCGTTGAATTGGGTTTCGATAGCATTGGGATCTGGCGTCATGGGCCAACTTATCGCTATATGGGTTGATGAGATGCTTGGTTTCAGTGCGTTTGATTGGGGAATAATGATTGTTTCTTGGAATGTCGGTGCGACTTTATCAACCCTAGCCTTGGCGAGTAAGGGACATAAATTCCCAAGAGGCCTCACGCTTATTTTGGCTGTAGCGATTCTGGGATTGAGCATTTTCTTTTATAGCTGGTCAAGAACTCTAATTTTCGTGTTTTCTTTTAACTTGGTTTGTGGGGCCAGTTTAATGGCGATTAACGCACTGAGCTCTAGTATTGTTCAGTCAGTTGTTGATAATCGAGTGTTAGGTCGAATCAACAGTTTTATATTTATGTCGCAGGGCTTCATGCAGATAGGGGCGCTTTTTCTGGGTTTTTTCGCCACCATGTTAGGGCTGCAGGTAGTATTTTCTGCTGTCGGGTTAATTATTTTGTTGACCGCTTGTTTTGCACTTATCCGCCGTCCACTTATTAGGACTTTTATTTAGCTATAATGAAGGAGGGAGTCTTTGGAAAGTTATGGAAATTTCAGTACAATTATTTGCTGGTTTAAGGGAGGTCATGGAGAGTGACCTTTTAACAGTCAAACTGGATCAAGATATAGTTTCGGTTGCGTCATTGCGACAAGCGTTAGAAGAACAATATCCAAAATTAAAGCCTTACTTGTCGGGGGTGGCGATCGCAGTTAATGAAGAATATATACTCTCGGACGAATCAGAGCTTTCAGATGGAGATTCTGTGGCATTGGTACCACCCATTGCTGGCGGATCGTAATGATTGAAATTCCGTTAGTTACTGAGAATGTGCTTGATAGCAATTTGGTTCGGTCTTTGATTCGAACTGACGAGTCAGGTGCAGTTATAGTTTTTGAAGGCGTCGTGAGAAATCATCACGAGGGCCATAGTGTTGTTCGTTTAGAATACGAAGCTTATGTTGAAATGGCGACTACACAGATTTTGCATGTGTGCGACGAGATACTTTCGACTTTTCGTGACCGTGAGGTTTACGAAGTTATGATTCAGCATAGGATTGGTAAGTTAGAGATAGGAGACACATCTCTAATTGTTGCTGTTTCGGCGGCGCATCGGGCGGATGCCTTTGAAGCAGCTCTTCGAGCAGTTGATCGGGTTAAAGAGACGGTCCCCGTGTGGAAAAAAGAGTGGAGCATAGACGGTGCGCAGTGGCAGGAGGGTATAAAACCAAAACCGTAAATAACTTCAGTTTTCTGGTCGTAGTGTTCTGAAATCTTGAGCGTCAACCCGATATACTTCGGAAAGTTCAGTGAAAGTCAGTCTACTTGCTAGGCGCGGTTCTAGTTCGCTTGGTTTTCCATTCATCGTTATGATCGTCCAGCTACGGGCGAGATATCTGTGGTTTATCAATTGATATATTTTTTCTTCGGCCCAATCAGATGATTTATGAGCTCCTAGATCGTCCAAGATGAGCAATTGCACCTCGAGTAAGCGCCGAAATACCTGATCGTACGAGTCTTGTGACTCTTGATTATATGAAGCTCGAAGATGGTCGAGAAGATCGGGTACGGTCGCAAACGCAACGCGATCACCTTGACTCAAACGAACGTTTGCAATGGCTGAGGCAAGATGTGTTTTTCCTACGCCGTGGTTACCTGTAAGGACAATCCAACCATCGGGGTCAATTGACCACTCTCGTAAGCGGGATTCCAGACCCATTAGCTCATTACTTTGTTGGGCGGATAAGCCAATACCATCAGAGAGAAAATTGTCGAAAGTATATTTTTTGATAACTTGTTCGGTCATAGCACCCAATGAGCTGTAGGTACTGGCTTCCCAGATTCCTAGGTCCAAAATGTCAGAAGACTCGCTATCTGAAAGTCGAATGTTCAGGCGGGTAGTTATAGCTTCGTTCAGAGCCGGTGTAGTAAAAACGGTGGGTAGCTGGGCATTCCATCGGTGATTGAGGAGTTGATTAAACTTTTCTTGCGCCCATGTTGTATTTATTTTGGAGTGACAGTCATCGATAATTAGTAAAGGGATATTAAATATTCGATCGACAGTCATAGTATCGGATTCGGAAAAATCTCGTCCAAACGATTCTTTGCGAAAATACTCAATCAAGTCAGGTACCGAGAAGAAGAGTGTTGGTCGTCCAAGGTTAAGGGAGGCGTTTGCAATTGCAGCAGCTAGATGAGTTTTACCACTTCCGTGTTCTCCAATAATCGTGAGCCACTTATTAGGGTCGCTTGCATATGCTTTTGCCTCTTGGGCTGCTAGTTTGTACTGTTCTCGATTCTTGGCGTCTTGGGTCCGGCCGTGACTAATCAGGTTTTCGAAATTCAGTCTGCGGAGAAATCCTAAACCTGATTGGTTTAGAAGTTGTTTGCTGATTTTTTCAGTTCTAGCGGTGATAGTGCAGCTACACGGATACGATTGTCCAAAGCGCGAATCATCAATGCTGTTGGTTACTCTAACAAATCCCATACCATCACAAAACAAGCAAATAGCTACTTCTTTAGGATCTGATGTTATCGTTTCCTTTTCGAATGAGGTCGTCGTAGGGGCTTCTATGTTTTCCTGATTTTTCGGTAGAAATTCTTGTAGCTTTCTGGTTGCCATTGTTTCGTCCATTCTTCTGCCAATTTTCTAAAATTGTTTGTATATATCGCCAGGATCTGGCATTTGACTCAGCGGCTACAGAGATTGCTTCAAGTATCCAATCCATGGGATAGCGACTTTCTGAATCTTGAAGCATAGTAGCGATCGATGGAGTGATGGCTCCTATTTCCTGCTCATATTTAATCGCAACCGGTGATTGGGCTGATGTACTTTGATACCTTACTGGTGCGGTTGGCTTCACTTGATCTTGTAAGACCTGTGAGTCTGTAATAAACCTATTGAGGAGTCGCTGACCTGCCTCATCGTTGGGGAGGATTACATAGTCTTTATTGGGTAGCTGTGCTCCAATAAAAACGCCTGTTTTCCGAGTTAATTCAATTGAAGTCAGTAGTCCTTCAGTGCCGCCTTTATGGATGAACCAGTTCACAAGTAGTGGATCGTTTTCAATTTCAGATTGCAAGACGAAGCGCTGACCACCTACCTTTCGTGTGATTGCATACCAAATATAGAGAGTAACTCTTAGCTCAGCTTGATCGTCGATATTCAGAAGGAGCTCGGTGAAAAATTGTACAGGCACAGGTACGACGGCTTGACCGGTGTGAAACAATGGATTTGCATCAAGACTAATTGAATCATTCATAATATTCTTAGCGATGCTAGAAGCTCTCGAAACCGCTTTCCGTCGATGTTGTTGAAGAATCGGAGTAAAGTTCATATTCTTTGAACGTCGCCAGGGTTTCTTCCCAATGTAAGTCGATAACTCCTGTAGCTCCATTTCTATGTTTGGCAATAATTATCTTGGCTTGTCGTGGGTCAAGATCTGGTGGCCAATCTTGTGGATCTTCACTCTTGTGATACTCCGATTCTCTGTATATGAACATAACAATGTCTGCATCCTGCTCAATCGAACCTGATTCACGTAAGTCAGATAAAATTGGTATGTGGGGTTTTCGTTGTTCTACAGCTCGGTTTAACTGTGCTGCTGCTATCACTGGGACATCTAATTCACGAGCAATTTGTTTGAGGGTTCGTGATATTTGAGTCACACTAGCCACCGGAGAGTCGTATCGTTGTGAACTACTCACAAGTTGCAGGTAGTCCACTATTAGTAAATCTAATCCATGCTCAGCTTTCATTCGTTTAGCTGCTGCCCGAATTTCGGCTACCGTAAGATCACCTTGTTCATTAATATAAATTGCTGCTTCCGAGAGTTGTCCGTGTGCCGCCATGACCCTTGCTAGTTCAATTTTGTGATCGTCGTCATAGACAAGCTTCGGGGAAGCTATACCAGATTCAGATGCGAGTAACCTTTTTCCTAGTTCGATTCCACTCATTTCCATCGAAAAGAGAGCAACTGTTCCTTTTGACTCAACGGCGCAGTGCCGCGCAAAATTTAAAGCTAAGGCTGATTTTCCATGTCCAGGTCGAGCCGCAACGACTATTAGATTACCTCGTTGAAATCCCCCATTAAGTTGTGCATCGAGATCGTGAAATCCGCTTGCCACCGCTCGAAGAGATAAATTTTCATCACTGTCCGCATTCTCGAGCATTTCTTCTAATATCAGCCCGATGTGTTTGAAGTCACCCGAACCCACGGCACCTCTAATATTTAGAAGAAGTTCTTCAGCCATTGTAATTACAGACTCTTGATTAGAGCCTCCTTCGTAGGCTTTCTCGAGTAGTAAATTGAATCCTTCAATAGCTTGACGGTACAGACCATCCCGTCGCACTATTCGGGCATGAGCCTCTACTCCTTCAGCGGTGAAGTGTTTACCAATCACTTCGGCTAGGAATCTCTCGCCGCCGACGGAGTCAAGAAGTCCCAATCTTTCAAGCTCGTGGCTAACGGTGGTGGCAGTGATTTCTTCCGAGCGGTCCTCTAATAATATGCTCGCCTCAAATGCAGCCCTGCACGATACATCAAAAAAATCATCGGTATCAACAATAGCTGATGCTCGAACAAGGGCATTCTCATCCAGTAAAATCGCTGCGATAACCGCTTCTTCAGCGCTTATGTCGTGTGGCGGCAAGCGGTTAGTTGAGCTTTCAGCAGCTCGATTTCGTTGCGGGAAAGCAGATAGTCTACCGCTTGTTGAATTCACCATTTGCCAGCCCTCGGAGCCCTTGCAGTTAGGTGAATCGAGTTATTGCAAGAGCGTTTCAAGCGCTGGCAGAAATATCACAAATATCGTGTTGGATATTTATAACTACTTTCAATAAACCTAACTATATATCCTGTTCAGATTCAGATTCAGATTCAGATTCAGATTCAGATTCCGATTCCGACGCGCCTGAAGACTCTGTTTCAGTATCAATACTCTGCACGCTATTCTCTGAATTGTCTTCAGAGTTTTCCTGGAAAGCTTGATCATCTGCGGTTATCACAGGGTCAATGTTTTCAGGAGGATTTAATAGCAATTGGGCTGCAGCTTCCACACCATCAGGTGATTCCTCGTCGACGACAACTACAGTTATATGTGGTTGTACTTTCGGCGAAAGTCTAAGCTGCACAGTATAAATACCAACTTGTCGAATAGCTTCTCCAAGAAGTATTCTACGTCTGTCCAGATCTTCACCAAGAATCTCCCCAGCGTTCTTAGCAATGTCAGCATTATTGACAGATCCGTAGAGGCGGCCTTGTTCGCCTACTCGAACCCCAATAATTATTGGTTTTTCAGTAAGTCGATTAACAAGTTCATGGTAGTGCTCATCAAGCACTTGTTGTCGTTCAAGCTCCTGCTTTCTTAGTTCCTCAGCACGCGCTACCGCATGTGGAGTCGCTGGAACAGCAAGACCTTTTGGCAAGAGATAATTTCTGGCATAGCCGGGCTTAACGTCTTTGACGTCCCCCATCGAGCCAGATCCCTCAACAGTTTCAACAAACATTACCTTCACAACAGCCAACCCTCCAAGTGCGTCGGAGCCGGATTACTAATCTACTCTGCCGCACCAATTCATACTCGTGCTTGGATTGTTCACGCAGTTTTGCGCATTTACTTTCTAAATATGTGAATATTTAGACAGCGACTTATGAGGTTAACGATATTTCACCTCTACACGCAATTATACGGAGTCACTCGCCAATCTAAACTTTAAACGATTGGAACCTGACGTTGGGCCTGTCAGATTCTTAGCTACCCAGAGAATAGCACATATGTTCTTATTATGTAGCCTAGCAGACTGTTAGACTCGCTGGTATGGAAGGTTACCTCGCTTTAACTAATAATTTAGAATACGTGGCTACCGTGGAAGCGATAGCACGCACGGACGGCAGATTATCGAAAGTCGTTTCGACAGCTCGTGAATGCCTAGAGGAGGCACGAGCCTGGCGCCCGGTTTCGATACTGATTGATTTGGGCATGGGTTTATCCATGGGGGGTATAGCTGCGTTGTTGAGAGACGAGGCGGTCTTGGCAACACCGTCGGTTATTTTGATTGTTACCTCGGACTCATATCCGGATCTTCGATCTCTTGAGGTAGATGACTTTGTGGAGTCTCCCATTTCTCAAGAAGAGCTGCGTGTGCGGATTTCGAAGCAGATAGCAAGAAGTCTTGGTACGGACGTTGATAACAAACTTCG
>CAVODE010000028.1:0-19547 GCA_963694535.1 Dehalococcoidia bacterium | reverse complement strand
CTTATGGGATCCGAAGGTACTTGCTGATTATGCAAGATATGGTCTACTCCCAAACCCTCTTGCTACGGCTGGTAATAGTGATGACCTGTTCGAACTTGCTTGCCCACCTGAAATCGAGGCCTCCGTAGTTTTGGACCCCGCCGCCGCTTGGCTCGGTGACTCGCTAAAAAAAATACTCTCTCCTGTTCGAATAATGCGTGCAGCTCCACCACCAGTTGGTTATAAGGGGGGATTTTTATACTCTCCAACTAGTGCCGATCTAGCCAGCGCTTTTGTTAATGCTGAGGATGTTTTTCTTCCGGAGTTCACACATTTTATTCCGATGCAAGATCCTAAACTTGTTGCCCAGCATATTTTTGAGATGTCTCAATAAGAGTGAATACCGTGTAGAATGATTGCAGTATGACGATAACAAGTAATCCAAATAGTGACGGCGAAGTCTCGCCTGAATTGAATATCTCGGCTGCGGCAGCTGAGCAGATAGCCGGTGTTATACAGAACCATCAAAACCCAGTAGCCGGTTTAAAGATGCAAATCCAGGGGCGTTCAGATGGAAAACTTCAGCACTCACTAAGCCTGGTTGAACAAGGTGCTGAACTAGGCGACGACCTGTCAGTTGAGGTCACTATTGAAAATTTCGAGGACACCATTGAGGTGTTCTATGCTAAACGTGACGCATTTTACTTGAATGGTTTGGTTGTTGACTGGGAAACTGCCGAAGACGGAACTCCCAGTATAATTTTTAAAAACCCGAATCCGTTGTGGCGTGATAACCGTGAGTTGACTATCTACGAACTCTTTGAGGAGCATTTAAATCCACAATTAGCTCAGCATGGAGGCATGATTAGTTTGCTGTCGGTAGAAGAAAACACTGTCTATGTTGAGTTTGGTGGCGGCTGTGTTGGTTGTGGAATGCTTGATGTGACTCTCAAGCAAGGAGTCGAAACGGCAGTCAAGGAATTTGTACCTGAGATCGAAAAAGTAGTTGATGTGACAGATCACCAATCAGGTGACAACCCCTATTACAAACCTTCAAAGAAATAATAGATCGAACAATTTCTAGGTGATCGAGATCAACGAAAGTTTTACTTTGGTGTTATTATTTCGTTATATCTAAATTTTATCCAAGGAGCCGATTAACAATGGAAATTACAGTCTCAGAGATAGCTCAAACTCGATTAAATGAATTAGTCGGTGAACACATTCAGAATGGACAGGCCATCCGGGTGTTTTTAGGCGGCGGTGGCTGCGGTTGTTCAGGCCCAAGCTTTGGAATGGGCGTTGATACTAAAACAGATGAAGATACGTTGATTTCGATTGGTGAATTAAACTTCATTATCGATGGCGATTCAAGTGAATCTTTAGAAGGTGCGTCAATAGATTACATAGAAGATGTAATGCAGCAGGGTTTTAAGATTGAAGCCCCTAATGCCGCACAAGGTGGCGGCGGCTGCGGCTGCGGCGGCGGCGGAGGCCACTAAATACCTCATAACTATTGATTGCTGCACAGCTTTCCAGAGAAATATTACACTTTGGGCTTGGGAATAGGCGATTCTGAAAGTGCGAGATAGTTCTGCAACTGTACTTCTGTTAATTCCATCTCATTCATATCGCACCTCGGACTTTATGCGAGCGGCGAGCGATCTTGATATTAATGTCATTGTCGGAATTGACACTGAATTCATTGTGAAAACTGATCAAGAAAGTGTTATAGCACTAGATTTTTCTGACCCAGACAAAGCAGCCGAGGCGATATCTCAATTTAGGCCAGAAATCGATATTGATGCGATATTGGCTGTCGATGATGCAGGAACACTCATTGCGGCGAAAGCATCGCAGATACTTGAGCTGCCTCATAATTCAGTCAGTTCAGTTGAGTTGACTCGAGATAAATATGCGCTGCGTACAGCGCTTTCAGTGTCAAGACTTCCCTCTCCAGGCTATAAATTATTTGATATAGCTCAGTCTGAAGATGATTTGCGTGTTATAGGGGACTCGATGAAATATCCTGTTGTGCTGAAGCCTCGCGGCTTATCAGGAAGCCAAGGAATAATTAGAGCAGACTCGTGCATAGAATTCACAGAAGCATTCAGTCGAATAAAGGGCATACTTGAATCGGAGAATTCTCGCGAGGAGTGCGCCGCTGATTTGTTGACCAGCATCCTAGTTGAAGATTATGTGTCCGGGCCTGAGTTTGCGCTGGAGGGAGTTCTGAACAGAGGGGACTTAACAGTGCTCGCTCTTTTTGATAAGCCAGATCCTTTAATCGGTCCATTTTTCGAAGAGACTATATATGTCACGCCAACGAGATATTCAGATGATGTGCAGGTACAAATTATTTCAACAGTTCAATCTGCTTGTAGAAATTTGGGCTTGACACACGGACCGGTCCACGCAGAGGTACGACTGGAGAAAAATGAGGTCTTTTTGATTGATTTAGCTGGAAGATCCATAGGTGGGCTGTGCGCACGTACGCTTTCCTTTGGATCTGGACTGAGCCTTGAGGAGATTATCCTTACTCACGCAGTTGGAGATGACATTAATCAATTAAATAGAGAATCCTTAGCGGCAGGCGTGATGATGATTCCTATACCAGCTGCGGGTATTTTTCAAAAAGTATCCGGAGTGGATAAGGCCGAAAATATAAGTGGTATTGAGTCGGTATCTATAATCCCAACAAGTGGAGATGAAGTTATCCCGTTGCCAGATGGCAATGAGTATCTTGGATTTATTTTTGGTAAAGGTAAAAATCCTCAGACCGTAGAGAAGTCGTTGCGAGAAGCACATGACCAGTTGGATTTTGAAATCACGTAACTGCGAACTGAGGAATTACTGTTGAGAATCTTTATATGAAGTTCAATATAAAAATAGATCCCTTAGTGCAGCATTTTCTGATTTTCGTAGCGCTGATATTTAACTTATGGGTTGGTGGACTACTACTGGAAATATATGTTGGCGGTGTGTTTAAGCTGATTTTCGAGTCATTACTTATATTCGGTTATCTAGCATTTGTTATTCGTGTGTGGCCCTTCACTAAGGATTCGTCCGAGGACTCAGAGAGATAACTTTGGCAAGGGACTTTAATTAATTAGAAAGTCGGGTAGAATAATAGTTCTGTGGGCGATTAGCTCAGTTGGTAGAGCGTCTCGTTTACACCGAGGATGTCGGCGGTTCGAGCCCGTCATCGCCCACCACAGATATCAAACTTTCTTTAACACGGCTCATCTAGTCCCAACTTGCCAGTATTTACAAGGGCAAACACTGATTAAGCACTCAACTAGTCACAGGTAAATTTAAGGGCATTGCTGCATGTTTGTTGCACGCTGGGCCGCCAGGTCAAAGAACGGGCACCTCTTCCTTTGTTGCTCTCTAGTAGTTGTGAGACTTCAGAAGTGATAGAGCAAGAACTGCAAAGCGGGATTATTGTCGGCGCAATCAGGGAATGTAGTCTAATGGCCATGTTTGGAGCATACGGCGGTGGCACTCCTGAAATATCTAGTTATAGATGTATATTTTGTGAGTATTTGACTAAGAAACGGGTGTAACACGAACAATGTCACGTTCTCCGGTAAATATCAGTTCAATCTCGATGCCTTGCACGGTTGCAGTATTGCCGACGTTGAACAGCGCATCGACGACTTTTTGCTCGGCTCTATCGTGGCGCGGCATGTACTTAAAGTCATGCCCATCCGGCGTGACAAGAGATAGCGTTCCCGTGGCTCCAGGTTTAGTCGCATCAATTTCGTAAATAATCAAGCCATAAGGATCTCTTCCAACCATTTCCCAGATAGCAATCCAGTCATCTGGGAACACCGGACGCCGTGACTCGATCAATAATCCGGAGTACTCACCGGTGCGAATGATAACTGCTTTTGTTCCTGGCTCATAGATATCAAGTGCCACTAATTCTGTGTCGAACGGACCGTGTTGCTGTACCTGTTTGATCGTGTAGCAGTCAACCTGATCGTCCTCAAGCCACCCAAGTAACCAGCGTGTCCACGCCACAAATGTCCGCGACGGTCCGTCTTGAGTAGACATCACACCCCAGACATTTAGTGGACCTGCTGCATAGTCGAAGTCAACCTCTATCACCTGTTGTGAACCAAGAATTGCATTCGCCTCTCTCACATACCAATCTGGCATTGCAAACATGTGTGCCGCTTCATGAAAATAGTAGGACCACATCGGACGAAGTGGGTGCTCGAAATACATACCGCCGCCCATATAGTTTCGTACCCAACCTTCGTCGGAAAACACCATGCGCACATCTTCCGGTCCTGACCACGCGTTGAAATGCTGAAGGGTGGCGAACTCCATCGGAGAAGGCGGTACCCCAGCGATGATTGGAGCGGCAGTCGGAAAAATAAACACGACAATGTCAATCTTTGAGAAGTCCAGATCATCGTCAGCAGCATTGATGCTGTGCTGTGCAAGTTTGGGGTTGAAGTCTGACACCTGTTGCTGTGGATAGCTGGACACGGACTCGGGCAGCCGGTACCACCTATTAGCGAATGTTGGCGTGAAGGTCAGCGCTCCTTGACTAACCGTTTCGTAATAATCCATGAAGATCTGGACCTGCTTGTGCTTTATGGGCAGATTCGCGAGATTGCCCTCATAGTCATCCCAGTCCACTGGGATCGTTGCGACGTTAACGTTCTGCTTTGGTTGTACATTGTCAAAAATGACTGGGAATGCCGTGTGCCCCTCACCCACAGACATCTCGCCTGGTCGGACGGAGTGAGAGCCCGGAAGTTGCGGAATGCGACACAAATCCTCATCTGACTCAACAGGCGCAGCCAGTAAATTTAAGTTGATAGGTTGGCCGGTTGGCAGCGGATAGATTGTGGGTAGTACACCGTTACTAAAATCCCAGCCAGCTGCTACCTGTTCGAAGTAACAAGCGGTCGATTTGGGGCACGGCGCCGTTGTTGTAGGAGACGCCACAGTCGTCTTAGCCGGAACAATGGTTGTTGGCGTTGTAGTTGCCGTGGGGGTAACAGTAGGGGTGTTACCCGTTGTTGTTGTACTTGTACTTGTACTTGTACTTGTACTTGTACTTGTACTTGTACTTGTACTTGTACTTGTACTTGTACTTGCTTGCGTAATTTCTTTCAAAGAAGCATTTTCAGTTTCGAGCTGTGCATTACGTGCTTCAGGGTCCGAGGAGTCCGAGCACGCAACAACTAATACGAACGGGATCAATAAGATAAGTAATCGTTTCACGTTTTAAATAGTAGGGGTACGCGGTTGGGCGTTGCCACCCCCCTCCGGCTCTGTTGGGGACTGCTCTTACACAAAATCTCTGGGGAAAGCATTACTCTCTGTCGATATTCAGAGAGTAATACTTAAAAAATCTCTTGCCTACCAAACCAGCACCCTTATTTAGAAGTCAATCAAGTGCTATCGTCATCGGATGAAAAAAATACCCTATCTGATAGCATTCTTTACATTAATTATTTCTTGTGGGGGAAATGGGGACCAGTCGACCTCCACAGTTTCTTCTGTGACCCAAGGGGCGACACAGGTGGCAACTCAAGCAGCCACACAGGTAGCAGCCACACAGGTAGCAGCCACACAGGTAGCAGCCACACAGGTAGCAGCCACACAGGTAGCAGCCACACAGGTAGCAGCCACACAGGTAGCAGCTCAGGTAGCAGCCACACAGGTAGCAACACCGGTAGCAGCCACACAGGTAGCAACACCGGTAGCAGCCACACAGGTAGCAGCAACACAGGTAGCAACACAGGTAGCCACACCGGTAGCAACTCAGGCAGCCACACAGATAGCAACTCAGGCAGCTACACCGGTAACAACTCAAGTGGCAGTGCAACCTGCGAGTTCATCAACTATGCAGGGAATGGATCCATCGAAGATGCAGGGAATGGATCCATCGAAGATGCAGGGAATGGATCCATCGAAGATGCAGGGAATGGATCCATCGAAGATGCAGGCGGCGACGGGGACTAATGATCCGCCTGAATTACAAAATCTATTAATACTTAATTTCGGTCCCTATGACTCAGTCAGTACGTCAGGAGATTTTGAGTTTATTAGCGGTTTCCCTTACCCATTTTTTGATGAGTTTGGAAGAGTGCATTCAGCCGGATCTCCAGACCAGTACGACAATCCAACTTTCGAATATAAGGTACCAAGAGATACTAAGATTTATCTTCCGATTAGCGGAATAATCGACTCCATAACTTGGCAACCCACTGCTTCGTATAAGCAGGATGACTGGGAATTAATTATCAACCCCTCGGTGGGAAGTGACTGGAGAGTCGTGATAGATCATGTGGTAGCAATAACTTGCGATCGATCTAAATCTTCCGTGTGTGATGATGCTCTGTTAGTAAACGGTATTCCCTTAGCGGCTGGGTCAGAGGTGAACGCAGGAGATCTCTTGGGTTACGTCGGTAATTACGAAGGATCAAATGGTTCGGATGCATTTGGCCGAACTGAGATCACAATTGGAGAATATATTACCGAGGGTAAGCAAAAAAACTTCATGAATTATTGTCCTACAAATTATTTGAGTGCCGATGTGAAGGATAAAATACTGTCTGACGTAAAACAAATTATGGCTAGTTATGAGTCATGGAGTGGTAATTCATCGTTTTATGACGAAGCTGCAATGGTGGCTTCAGGCTGTCGGTATACAAAAATTTACGAAGTTGACGGAAAAACCACACCGACTAGATGAGCGACTCCTAAAAACAATCTGATTTTGGAGGAGCTGGGGCGTAAGAAAGAACCGATCTGACCTGAATTACTCTACCAGATCGGCTCGCTCTGTACCTAGTCTTCAGGCAGGTAATCGGATTATTCACTGCTGTGATCGCTGCAAATGGGCAGCTAATAAAGCAGCTAAAAGCCTTTAATTTAGGTACATAAATAGGAAATTGCCACACGTTTGCCCTATTTAACGAATGCTTAAAATCTGAACCCCTTGTTATATAAGGGGTTTAAGGGAATGGGTAGAGTCTTTACAACAGACATCAAACATAACTTATAAGTTGAATGCCGAGACCATATGTTTCTTCGGCGGTAAGCGATGCACGTAATGTCCCTGGAATCGGCCCAGGGCTGGAATCACTTACTGTCATGCCAGCAGACCGGTACCGAGATATCTCTTCTTCAATATCAGGAACTTCGATTGCTATCATTGATGCAGGATGTTCGCCAATACTGCCTATTCTTTCAGCGAGTGGGCTGTCATTAGTTGCAGGCTGAACAAGCTCCATCACTGTCTGTCCGCAAATAATCTGTCCGATCAGAATTCCATGATCGGATGCATCTATTTTTGCAGACAGCTCCAGTCCAAGTATCTGTAACCAGTCTTCTGCGGCGGCGTCAATATCGCTCACCATAGCCGCGAGGTGATCGAATCCTTTCTCAGTGCTAGTGTGTGCATCAGAAGGCGGTTGTGCTAGTTCAATCAGGACTCCATGCATAGCCTTTGGGTGAATAAACGCAATTTCACCAGCGAGCCCGTCACGAGGACTTTCATCAATTAAATCAACGCCTTGGGCTTGAAGCCGCGCAAGCTCGGCTCGAATGTCATTGGTTCGGAAACAGATGTGATGGAGTATTTCACCCTTAGTTTCAAGATATCGTGCTACTCCAGTGCCATCCCGAGTTGGCTGAAGAAGCTCTATTTCATTTTCACCAATGGCAAGCAGTACCCCTCTGACGCCTTGTTCTTCGATTACACGATCTTCGGAGACTGTTAGACCCATGATATCTCGAAAAAAAACGAGCGCATCGTCTGCTGAATGAACAACTATTCCTACGTGGTGTATTAAATCAATCATGTAGGTATCACTCCCCCCTTATATCAAGCCTTCAGATCACGTCCAATGTAGACCTGAAGGCTAATTTTCTTTTAGATTGTCATCACCTCTTGATATTCGCCCCATTCTTCCCTGAGAACGGTACAAATTTCGCCTACTGTGGTGTACACCTCAACTGCTTCGATTAGTAGTGGCATCATATTTTCATCATTATTAGCTGCGGTTCGAATTTTTTTCAAAGATTCTGCAACTGCTTGTTGATCTCTATTTGCTTTCATCGTGATCATTTCAGCTTTTCGTCGAGCCCCAAGTTCAGGGTCGACACGTAAGATATCAGCGTCTATCTCAGTTTCAGTGGCAAACTGATTCACTCCTACAATGATTCTGTCGTTAGTTTCAGCCTGCATTTGAAGACGGTAAGCGGACTCTTGAATTTCTCGCTGCGGGAAACCTTGCTCTATTCCAACCAGAGCTCCCCCGAGCTCTTCGATTTGATCGATGTATGCCCAAGCTTCTTTTTCAACTCTGTCAGTAAGATGTTCGATGAAGTATGACCCAGCCAAAGGATCTATCGTGTCAGCAGCACTGGATTCGTATCCGATAATCTGTTGGGTTCTCAACGCGATTTCAACTGCCTCTTCAGACGGCAGTGCAAGCGCTTCATCATAGGAATTTGTATGTAGACTTTGTGTACCACCCAAAACAGCGGACATAGCCTGCAGTGTTGTACGAATTATGTTGTTCAATGGCTGCTGCGCGGTCAAAGTTGCTCCACCAGTTTGCGTGTGAAATCTTAGCATTTGTGAGCGAGGTGATTCCGATTTGAATCTTTCCTTCACGATTTTTGCCCACATTCTTCGGGCAGCTCTGAATTTGGCAACTTCTTCTAGGAAATTTGAATGACATGCAAAGAAAAACGCTAGCCGACCACCGAATTCATCAAACTGGAGACCAGCTTTCAAGGCAGCCTCAACATATTCGATTGCGTTGGCAAACGTGAATGCCAATTCCTGAGCCGCAGTACAACCTGCTTCTCGCATGTGGTAACCAGAAATAGAAATAGTATTCCACTCTGGAAGATTATCTTTGCACCAAGAAAAGGAATCTGTGATGAGTCGTAGGGATGGGCGAGGTGGAAATATATAAGTGCCGCGTGCAATATATTCTTTCAAAATATCGTTTTGAATTGTGCCGCCTATTTTGGATAAATCAGCTCCCTGTTTTTTTGCTGCTGCCACATAGAGCGCCAAGAGTATCGGTGCAGTTGCATTAATTGTCATTGACGTGGTTATTGACTCTAGAGGAATCCCATCGGTCAACGTTTCCATATCTGCTAATGATGATATGGCAACTCCCACTTTCCCAACTTCTCCTTCAGCTGCGTCGTCATCAGAGTCGAAACCTATTTGTGTGGGTAAGTCAAAGGCGACTGATAATCCAGTCTGTCCCTGTTCTAGTAGATATTTGTAACGCCTGTTGCTCTCTTCTGCGTCTGCGAATCCAGCATATTGACGCATGGTCCAGAGGCGACCTCTGTACATAGTAGGTTGGACCCCTCGGGTGAATGGATATTCACCTGGGTATCCCATCTTTTCGTGGTAATTCCACTCGGCCATGTCTTCAGGCCCGTACAACGGATCAATCGATGCTCCAGATGATGACTCGAATTGCTCTTTCCGCTCCTTGAAACGTGCAGTTGCTTTACTGAAACTAGTCTCTTCCCATTCCTGTTTACTTTTGCTCATAGAACCCCTCGATTCGAATATTTATTGAGTGTATTTAACTAATGAGGCTGGCGCTATATCATTTAATTCAAAGCGTCACTAGAGCTTAGCCTATTTAAGCGTAGAATAAGAGGCTTGACAGGAGACAACTATGACAAAGGAACAACCCATTCGGGTACTGATTGCGAAGCCAGGACTGGACGGTCACGATCGCGGAGCAAAGGTCGTTGCAAGAGCACTGCGCGATGCCGGAATGGAGGTTGTCTACACGGGAATTAGACAAACTCCGAAAATGATAGCGGAAGCTGCGTTACAAGAAGATGTCCAAGTTGTAGGCTTGTCAATATTATCAGGTGCACATTTGGAACTTTTCCCCAGAGTAGTTGAAGAATTATCAAGTCGAGGCGTTGATGACGTACTGCTTTTTTGTGGCGGGATCATCCCTGCCGCGGATATCCCTCGGGTCAAGGAAATAGGGTTTGATGGCGTCTTTGGGCCTGGGACGGATACCTCTGATGTTATTAAGTTTGTGAAGGAACATGCCCCGACACGCACGTAATCAAGGAATACTTATTTGTCTAACTCGACTGACTTAAGCAGAGCTGAAGAACTAACGGAACAGCTATTAAGTGGTAACAGAAGAGCTCTTAGTCGGGCTATATCTTTGGTCGAAGGGGATACCCCAGCCGGACGGTTGATCTCGGGATTAGTGTACCCACATACAGGAAACGCTCAAATCATAGGAATTACTGGCTCTGCTGGGGCGGGGAAATCAACTCTTGTTGGATCCATTGCTCGTGAAGAGAGAAAACGAGACCGAACCATCGGAATCATTGCAGTTGATCCCTCGTCTCCATTTTCGCACGGAGCTATTTTGGGTGATCGGATACGTATGCAAGATCTCACGAGCGACAACGGAGTATTTCTTCGTTCGATGGCTTCTCGTGGCAATTTAGGAGGACTGTCAGAGGCGGCAACTGCGGTGTCAGATCTTTTGGATGCCGCCAAGTTTGATGTTGTCCTAATTGAAACGGTTGGCGCAGGACAAGATGAGGTTGAAGTTGCAAATGCTGCTGGAACAACGGTTCTTGTTGCAAATCCAGGGGCAGGAGATGACGTCCAGTCGATGAAGGCCGGACTAATGGAAGTTGCACAAATAATGGTAGTGAACAAAGCGGATTTGGCAGGTGCCGATACAGCGGTTGCTCAGTTACGCTCGCTTTTGGCGATTGCAAATCTTGGTGCTTGGAAACCTCCTATTCTTAAAACAATTGCCTCATCTGGGGATGGTGTGCCCGAATTAGTGGACCAAATGGACGAGCATCAAAAATTTATCACAGTGTCTGATCATGCGGATCAAGAACGGATTGACCACGCACGGCGTCAAATTTTGGCGTTAGCTCGTGCTGTTATGCATCGTCAGACTCTGGCAGAAGCGGCCGACAGTCTTTCGTTAGATATGTTGACGAGTCAGGTAGCTGTGCGTTCAAAAGATCCCCGGGCAGCCGCGATAGAGCTAGTCGACGCTTTACGTAGTTCGTGGAGCGGGACGTCATTATCAAAATGACTGATAGTTACTCCACTCGTTTAATACTGATTCGTCATGGCCAGACCGAATATAACTTAAAAGGATTATCCCAAGGACTTATAGATATCCCACTTAATGAAACAGGCGAGCGTCAGGCTGACGCTCTGATTTCCTTTCTTACACCTTATAAAGTTTCTGAGATTTACTCCTCTCCATCTGGTCGAGCAATTGCTACTGCTGAACCATTATCCAAGAGCCTCTCAATTGAGATAGCGGTCGAACCAGGCTTAGCCGAAATGGATCAGGGAGATTATGATGGATTTAGCGCCGAGGACATGCGTAAGAAGATCCCCAAAGATTTCCTAGATGCTTGGAGATCTGGTAAACCGGACGACGTGCGAATGCCAAATGGTGAAACACTCAACGAAGTGCAAGAGCGAATGGTGTCTGTTTGTGATTTGCTTGCCACAAAGCACCAGGGCTCATCAGTAGCTATTTTTTCTCATAACCTTTCGATTAAGGCACTTCTATGCCATGGATTCGGTGTAGAAATTAAAAACTTCAGACGACTTTCAATATCAAATGGATCAGTATCGGTTATCGATATTTCACCTGTTGATGGGTGGTTAATCAATTCAGTGAATGACATTCCAAAACTTGGAAGTAAATAGGTTTGCAAGCATCTTGGATGACTAATAGGCTTATATAGTTGGGGGGGGTGATGAGGAGTGACGTATCACCAGCCCCATTATTTTTTTAAAGCGAATTTTAGCAAATTTCGGGAGCGTGCAGGTCGCGCTTGTTGTATCTCTGATATTGATAGTACTTTTTGCGTATGCGATTCCCAAGACACTCAGTAGAATATCGGACTTAGAGACTGAAATAAGGGCTAGCGAGTCTGAGGTAGTTTGCGTCGACGCTAGATTCCGAACACTTTCTAGAATTTACGAGTATGTGAAATCTGAGGAATACCGAGATACTCTTATGAGGACTCGGTATCAATATGTCGAATCGGGCGAAACTCTGATTCAGATTACCTACGCGACCAGTGAAAAAACCGAATCCACTATCGTGGATGAAACGTTTGACGGCTGGTGGTGGATTCCATATTTTAGTCTTGAGGATGTCCTTCCTGAATGCGCACAGGTGGGGTACTAGTTATTTATTTAGTCTAATGTTTACAGATTACGTTACCCGTCTCATAATCAATACTGTGAGCTGATAAATTTAGTTGGGTGCTGCCGGTGTTACTAAAGAGATTATTGAAGCCTAATCGCACTTCAGCTGCATTTGAACGATTGATTCAATCTGAATTATCAATTTTGTTGGAAGATCTCGGATCACTGAATTTAGAAAAAACAGTAATTGCGTGTTCTGGCGGTGGCGATTCCACCGCGCTTTTAATCGCAGTTCGCCAGCAATTCCCGAAACTTCAAGTAACTGCCGCTTATTTTAATCATGCTATCCGAGATGATAAATCAACAAAAGAGGAAGAAAATTTCGTTGCTAAAATCGCAGCTGATTTAGGCGTAAATTTTGTTACTTCGACAAGTACTGAGGAACTAAAATCAGAAGAGGATGCAAGAATAGCTCGGTATCGATGGCTCGCAGAAATATGCGAACGTGTGGGTGCTGAAATTTGTATGACTGGGCACCATGCGAACGATCAAGCTGAGACAGTGCTATTAAATATTTTACGCGGTACGGGATCAACCGGTATGTCAGGTATGCTTGCGTCGACTTCGTGGCCGGTGGAAAATTTGTCGAACACGCAACATCCGACTCTTCTACGCCCCTTATTAAAATTATGGCGAGATGATATTGAGGCTTACCTGCGTGACTTGAGAGTTGAACCTCGAGTGGATCAGTCAAATCATGATGCAAGGTATTTAAGAAATAAACTAAGAATTATGAGTGTTCCACATCTGAAAGATATAAATCCGAGAGTGGAAAATCATTTGGTGGCGTTGGCTGCGGATACTCGATCGGATGATGAATTTCTTATGAGTGCGGCAAGAACGTGGCTTAATGAAACAATGAACTATGGACAACTTCTAGATCAAGCAGTACAGGGTGAAATTAAAATTCCCCGTACTAATCGATCTGGCTTGAGTATTGTGCCAAAGCCGATATTTACGCGAATTTTGAAGATTGTGATAAGTGATCTAGGATTAAAAGTTTCACGTAGTCAGATTGAGACGGCATATTCAATTTGTGGTCGTGCAAACGCTGGGGTGAGTATTACTGGTGGTGAAATACGAACCGAAAGAGCATGGTTTATAGTCTCTAGAACGGCTTTGAGCTGATTTGCTAGATTTATATAGGATTCCACTTGGTGTTGTGGTGAACCAAGTGATTGACAGTGACTATGAATGCTCATAGTGTTAATGGCTCGTGCACATATGAGGCATTTTGTACCTTTACAGTTGGAGAGCAAATAGAATTCGAAATGTGAATCTTGTCATATTCGGATCTGCGTACCGTTAGCTTTTAGTTAAATGCTAGAGGTGGTGCGCTATCGACCGAGTAAGATGAAAAAAAATTAAGTTTTAGGAAACTAAGGAAACTTAGCAAACTATTCGTTATGAAGAGTTTGATCCTGGCTCAGGATAAACGTTGGCGACGTATTTTATGCATGCAAGTCGAACGGTTCTTCGGAACCGTGGCGAACGGGTGAGTAACACGTAGGCACCTGCCCAGAAGTGGGGGACAACCCTCCTAACGGAGGACTAATACCCCATGTGATCTTCGGATCAAAGCCTTCGGGCGCTTCTGGATGGGCCTGCGGCAGATTAGCTTGTCGGTGAGGTAACGGCTCACCGAGGTTACGATCTGTAGCTGGTCTGAGAGGACGAACAGCCACACAGGGACTGAGACACGGCCCTGACTCCTTAGGGGGGCAGCAGCAAAGAAATTTGCGCAATGGACGAAAGTCTGACGCAGTAACGTCGCGTGGGGGATGAAGGCCTTCGGGTTGTAAACCCCTTTTATGAGTGAAGAAGATCTGACGGTAACTCATGAATAAGTCACGGCTAACTACGTGCCAGCAGCCGCGGTAATACGTAGGTGGCAAACGTTGTCCGGATTCACTGGGCGTAAAGCGCGCGCAGGCGGATTGGTAAGTCGATTAGGTGAAATCTCCAGGCTCAACTTGGAGAGGCCCTGCGATACTGCCAATCTAGAGGCATCTAGAGGAGAGTGGAATTAACAGTGGAGGGGTGGAATCCGTAGATATTGTTAGGAACACCAGTGGCGAAAGCGGCTCTCTGGGGATGTACTGACGCTGAGGCGCGAAAGCGTGGGGAGCGAACGGGATTAGATACCCCGGTAGTCCACGCCGTAAACGATGATCACTAGGTGTTTGGGGTATCGATCCCTTGAGTACCGAAGCTAACGCGATAAGTGATCCGCCTGGGAACTACGGTCGCAAGACTAAAACTCAAAGGAATTGACGGGGGCCCGCACAAGCAGCGGAGCGTGCGGTTTAATTCGAAGATACGCGAAGAACCTTACCAGGGCTTGACATGGCGCTGACCGACTACGAAAGTAGTTTTCCCTTCGGGGCGGCGTCACAGGTGCTGCATGGTTGTCGTCAGCTCGTGCCGTGAGGTGTTGGGTTAAGTCCCGCAACGAGCGCAACCCTTGCCGTGTGTTGTATTTTTCACACGGGACTGCCTGGCGAAACCAGGAGGAAGGCGAGGACGACGTCAAATCAGCATGGCCCTTACGCCCTGGGCTACTCGCACGCTACAATGGATGGTACAGACCGTCGCGATACCGCGAGGTGGAGCTAATCGGACAAAACCATCCTCAGTACGGATTGCAGGCTGCAACTCGCCTGCATGAAGCCGGAGTTGCTAGTAATCGTAGGTCAGCCATACTACGGTGAATACGTTCCCGGGCCTTGTACACACCGCCCGTCACGTCATGGAAGTCGGCAACACCTGAAATCGCTAAGCCAACCTTCGGGAGGCAGGCGCTCAAGGTGGGGCTGGTAACTGGGACGAAGTCGTAACAAGGTAGCCGTACCGGAAGGTGCGGCTGGATCACCTCCTTTCTAAAGGAGCCACTTTACATCTATTTGGTTTATCGAATTCGTTCGGTGGACCAACCTTCAAGACGTTGTTTTGATTGATTAGATGACAGGCTTCAGATCGATCGGTTCATACCAAATCTATAGGGTTATCTGTCCCTAGGTATGAAATGTTCTACAGGTCTCGTTATGGATTCACGCGAGGAATTCTATTTGCTCTCCAGCCGTTAAGGTACGTGCCACGTGTGGCACTGCCTCGCTGGGCCATTAGCTCAGGTGGTTAGAGCGCAGTCCTGATAAGACTGAGGTCGGTGGTTCGAGTCCACCATGGCCCACCAGGCTGTTAGCTGGTTTCTCCATCTGAAGTGGTAAACCAAGTTAATGAATTGGGGCCATAGCTCAGTTGGGAGAGCGCCTGCTTTGCAAGCAGGAGGTCGAGGGTTCGAGACCCTCTGGCTCCACCATATCTGCCATTAGCGAGGTATTTAAACCATTCGTCACTATCGATCGCAAGATCGTTTGTGTATACCAGTGTTGATCTGGTACGGAACTTTTCAAGTTGAAGACTGCATATATACTGCAAACACAGCGTTATCTCTCTTACGAGAGGGAGATAATGTTGATAGAGAAATGTTGTCTCTTAAGTTATTGAGAGGCAGCATGCATAAGATTGCGTCATCTCTTTTGATTTAGGTCAAAAGAGTGCGCATCCAAGCAAACAAGCAATTAGTAGATAACACAAATATTAACTAGATCGAAAGTCAGTCAGGTTTACCTGACGGATAATTGATTTAGGGAATCCTGCAAGCGTCGAGTCATATCAAGTAAGATGTGGAGCGAGCTTGACGGAGGGTCAAGTTACTAAGGGCGTGTGGTGGATGCCTTGGCGCCTGGAACCGATGAAGGACGTGGCGTGACTGCGAAAATCCTTGGCTAGCTGTCAAGCGAGCTTAACCAAGGGTATCCGAATGAGGCAACTCAGCTCAATTTATTGAGTTACCGCTGATTGAACACATAAATCAGATGGAGGGAACCGGGGGAACTGAAACATCTAAGTACCCCGAGGAAAAGAGATTATTCCCTTAGTAGCGGCGAGCGAACGGGGAACAGCCCAAACCGTCTTCTGCGGAAGGCGGGGTTGTAGGACAGCTCATATGGAGTTACAAATTGTTTCGATAACTGAAACGCCTGGGACGGCGTGCCACAGATGGTGATAGCCCAGTAAGTGACATTGAAACAACTCCGAGCTGTATCCTGAGTAGTGCGGGACACGAGAAATCCCGTATGAATCTGGGAAGACCACTTTCCAAGGCTAAATATTCCAGGCGACCGATAGCGTATAGTACCGTGAGGGAAAGGTGAAATAGTACCCCGAAAGGGGAGTGAAATAGTTCCTGAAACCGCATGCTTACAAGCAGTTGGAGCCAGTTCGTTCGCGAATTGGTGACAGCGTGCCTATTGAAGAATGAGCCAACGAGTTACGTTCAGTGGCAAGGTTAAGCGATGAGAGTCGTGGAGCCGTAGCGAAAGCGAGTCTTAAAAGGGCGAAAGTGGCTGGACGTAGACCCGAAACCGAGTGATCTACCCATGGGCAGAGTGAAGCGGGAGTAATGCCCCGTGGAGGCTCGAACCTTCCTGAGCTGCAAATCAGTTGGATGACCTGTGGGTAGCGGAGAAATTCCAATCGAACTCGGAGATAGCTGGTTCTCCTCGAAATGTATCTAGGTACAGCCTCGTGTGTTTTCTTCTGGGGGTATGGCTCTGAATGGACTAGGGGGCAAAGCGCTTACCAAACCCAATCAAACCGAGAATACCAGAAGATTAGAACGCGGGAGTGAGACTGTGGGAGCTAACTTCCATGGTCAAGAGGGAAACAACCCAGACCCCCGGCTAAGGTCCCTAAATCCATGCTCAGTGTGCAAGGATGTCCAGTTGCATAGACAACCAGGATGTTGGCTTAGAAGCAGCCATCATTTAAAGAGTGCGTAACTGCTCACTGGTCGAGTGGCCGGGCGCCGACAATGTAACGGGGCTCAAGCATGGTACCGAAGCTAGGGGACCGCTTTTTAGCGGTCGGTAGAGGAGCGTTCTGTATGCGATGAAGCCGTGCGGGTGACCGTCGGTGGAGCGTACAGAAGTGAGAATGTTGGCATGAGTAGCGAAATTCAGGTGAGAACCCTGAACGCCGTAAGCCCAAGGGATCCTACGCAAAGCTAATCCGCGTAGAGTTAGGCGGGCCTAAGCCGAGGGCGAGAGCCGTAGGCGATGGACAGCAGGTAAGTATTCCTGCCCCACCATATGGGCGTTTGAGATGTGAGGTGTGACCCAGAAGGATAGACAGAGCGGGCCCTGTGGACATGGTCCGTCCCTACACCGTAGGCGTCTGATGATAGGAAAATCCGTCGTCAGGTTAAGCGGAGGGTGAGGGGGGTAGTGGAGACTTCGGTCAAAGCGACTCTGTTGAGTCCATGCTGGCTAGAAAAGCATCGACATCGAGTGCATATGGTGCCCGTACCGCAAACCGACACAGGTGGGCGACGGTAAGTACCGTAAGGCGAACGAGAGAACCTTCGTTAAGGAACTCGGCAAAATAGCTCCGTAACTTCGGGAGAAGGAGCGCCCTTGTGAGTGAAGCACTTTACGTGCCGAGCATCGCGAGGGCCGCAGTGAGCAGGCCCAGGCGACTGTTTAACAAAAACACAGGTCTCTGCGAACCAGTAATGGGATGTATAGGGGCTGACGCCTGCCCAGTGCCGGAAGGTTAAGGAGATGGCTGAGAGGCCAGAACTGAAGCCCCGGTGAACGGCGGCCGTAACTATAACGGTCCTAAGGTAGCGAAATTCCTTGTCGGGTAAGTTCCGACCCGCACGAATGGCGTAACGATCTGGGCACTGTCTCAACGAAGGACTCGGCGAAATTGAGATGGCCGTGAAGACGCGGCCTACCCGCAGCAGGACAAATAGACCCCGTGGAGCTTTACT
Organism: Dehalococcoidia bacterium; assembly: GCA_963694535.1. Lineage (GTDB taxonomy): Bacteria > Chloroflexota > Dehalococcoidia > UBA2979 > UBA2979 > UBA2979. Next base: position 1,491 of record CAVODE010000028.1, on the reverse strand, counting down.
GCAGTTTTGCGTTGGCGTATGTGATTAGTTATATAGTATATGGGGGAGGCTTTGAACCATGACCGTCAGGTTGTGGGGAGCCGCCAGTGGAATACCCCATTTCTAATTTTGTACTCCTCACCAGTGAGCAAGCACTGGGACCACGCATGATGGGCAGTTTGACTGGGGCGGTCGCCTCCGAAAGAGTAACGGAGGCGCGCAATGGTTCCCTCAAGGTGGATGGTAATCACCTGTCGAGTGCATTGGCATAAGGGAGCTTGACTGCAAGACAGACAAGTCGAGCAGGGGCGAAAGCCGGCCAAAGTGATCCTATGGTCCCGAGTGGAAGGGCCATGGCTTAACGGATAGAAGCTACCCCGGGGATAACAGGCTGATCCTTCCCAAGAGTTCACATCGACGGAAGGGTTTGGCACCTCGATGTCGGCTCGTCGCATCCTGGGGCTGAAGAAGGTCCCAAGGGTTGGGCTGTTCGCCCATTAAAGCGGCACGCGAGCTGGGTTCAGAACGTCGTGAGACAGTTCGGTCTCTATCCGCTGTGGGCGCAAGTGGCTTGAAGAAATCTGCCCCTAGTACGAGAGGACCGGGGTGGACGGAGCGCTGGTGTGCCGGTTGTCCCGCCAGGGGCATCGCCGGGTAGCTATCTCCGGAATGGATAACTGCTGAAAGCATCTAAGCAGGAAGCCAACTCTAAGATGAGGCCACTCACCGGATTAACCGGGTAAGACCGCCGGAAGACCACCGGCTTGATAGGCCAGATGTGTAAGCGCAGCAATGCGTTCAGCTAACTGGTACTAATGGTCGAGGGCTTGACTCTCCGTCAAGCTTGCTCAAGTCTTACTTCAATAGATTCGACGCCAACGGATTCCATATAATATTTATATGTACTTTATTAATGTGTGTAGTATGCACATGTAGTCTTCAACTTTGATAGTTTCTAGAGCTAGATAGACTGGTCTATTTCGTCTGTGCTAGGTTTATTATCCGCGTCGCGGGATGGAGCAGTGGCCAGCTCGTCGGGCTCATAACCCGAAGGTCGGGGGTTCGAATCCCTCTCCCGCTACCAAACTTAATCAAGAAGTACTCTTTCCCCTTTGTTTATAAGGGCAAACGAGAGACCAGCAACCTGCGGCGGATGCTGGTCTTTCTCTTTATTTGGCCTTTGCTACCAATCTGCTACCAATTTCTAAAAAACCTTTAATAATCGATACCTATTCGATTAAGTCATCGCCTGTGAGCGCTGCGTTGTAATCTATTTTGCCGTCACTTGATTTCGGTGCCGCCCATGAACTCCATCGGAATTCCTCACGAAGGAACGGGCTGTACGTTTTTCCGTCCAGCAGTGCTGAGTTAGCTTTATCCGTTTCGTAATCGTCGAGATACTTGAGAAATAAAATCCAACTTGTTTGCTCGATGTAGTCGAGTTCACTGCTGCACCCAGCATCTTTCCACAACGTGTCATCAATACTTTTAAATGCTGCTTCATACATTAAG
>CAVODE010000027.1:0-21012 GCA_963694535.1 Dehalococcoidia bacterium | reverse complement strand
AAAATCACCGTTAGTTAGTTGCTCGAGTTTGACGTCAGCTTCAGCCTGAGTGAGTTTTCCGGATTCTACAGCCGAGGCTATCCGTGTCTCAATGCCTGCCTTCACCATTCCGCGCTTACCAGTCGATCCTCCTGGATTCGGGCCTTCTGCTAAGACGGCTCCAGGCGCATTAAAAAATAATCCGGCAGCGATTAATACCACCATTCCCAAAAGGGCCACAGTCACCATATTTACGGTAGTTACACTTTTCATAATTCACTTCCTTTACTAATTCTATTTGATTAACCAAGAACTTGAACTAGCTGTTCTTGGCTTATGGCGAATCTCTGAAGTTCACAGATCACCAATCGATCTTTAATAAATTTACGTGAGAAAAATAAGAAAATTCTAAGGTTTCAATAAATACTATCTAAGAATCTGACATACGCTTAAGAAATACAAAGCTCTTAAGAAAAAACTTAAACTCTGTTGAACTGTTCAGTAGTAACATGGTCATTAGCTATTTTTTGGGGCGACGTATGGAATCTGAATATGGTTTAGCAGCAGCAATAATTCTTGGGTTTTTACTCGGTCTTAAACATGCCACAGATGCGGATCATGTAGTTGCCGTTGCCACGATAGTTAATGACTCAAAAAATATCCGACGAGGTTTGTGGATCGGAGCCTCATGGGGAATTGGTCATACCACCCCGTTGTTAGTCATTGGAATATTAATCCTCCTGTTCAAAGAAGTCTTACTTGACCAATATGAGCAAGTAGAACATGTTTTTGAATTTGGCGTCGGGATAATGCTTGTTTTCTTAGGGCTTCAGGTGTACTGGAACCTTCGGAAAAGCCAGTTACATGCCCACGAACACGATCACGACGATGGGCACCATGTGCACATTCATGCGACTCACGATCCTATGGAAGACCCACATGAAAAAGCTGATCACGGCTTTCTTCATTTCGGTAAGCCAGTATTTCGAGTTAAATCTTTTGTGATCGGCATGGTACACGGCCTAGCCGGTAGTGCCGCCGTGATGCTGGCCTTACTCCCTACAATTTCATCATTTTGGATTGGAGTGTTGTACCTCGTTCTGTTTGGAATAGGAACCGTATTGTCAATGTCTCTTATCACACTATTGCTTGGAATACCCTTCGCTCTGACAGGATCCAGCAAAAAACTCTATACCAGCGTTACGGGCATCGCGGGAACTATAAGTATCATATTCGGGCTCGCACTAATGTCTGATATCGCGTATGGCACATCACTGCTCCCATTCTAAGACCTGGATAGCAAGTCTCCACCGCGCAATTAAAGCTAAATAGTCTCGACCATAGGTAAAGTTTCATCGGTAGCCCATTCCGATAAGGATGCGTCATATATGGCCACGTTTTGGTGACCCAGCATGCTGAGCACGAATGCGTCGTTACTGGCCGCAATACCGCCACCACAGTAGGTGATAATTTGAGAAGAATCAGTCGGAATTTTTTGGTTCATTATCAGTTGAAGTTCTTCAAGCGCAAGGTACTCATGGGTCTGACTGTTGATCATTGCATTGGCAGGTATATTGATACTGGTAGGAATGTGACCCGGGCGACCATAGGTACGACCGCCATCACGGCCAAGATGCTGGTCTTCATGCAACGCATTAACTAAGCAGGTAGATTCTTCATCAACGGCCTGTAAAACAATGTCCAGGTCAACAAACAATTCGGGGCGTGGAATAAATGAGAGACTTCCAGATGCGTATGAGTCGGAAAATTTCGTAACAGGCCGACCTTCAAGCCTCCATTTTCGGTAGCCACCATTGAGTATTTTGGCTGAGTCAAACCCTATGCTGCGCAGCATCCACCAAATACGTGCTGCCCAACTGTTGCCTGAGCGATCGTACAAGATTACCTCGGAATCATCACTTATTCCGTAGTTCGCAAACGTCTTATGCACTTGATCTAAGGGAGGGCACATAAATCTAAATCTATGTTCTTTTATCGATAAGTTATTCAGTAAATCAATGTAATTACTTGATTCAATATGTCCTTGCTGCCAGTCAAACAACCCTGACTCTGCCGTCAGTTTGCCACTCTCATCAGGTTTTAGAATGGTGGTGCAATCAAATACTCTTAAATTTGAATCTTGCAAGCGGTCATCTAGCCAGTCAGTCGACACTAAAAAATCTGATTCCTGATTACCCATAATTTCACCTTACTTCTTTCTCTTTTTTCTGGAGTCAGCCGCTACACGAGATGATAACTGTCTCATTCCATCGGTGAAGTCCTGACCATCATTAAAAATTTCGCCGTCAGCTATCAAATAAAGAGGTACCATTTTCCAATAAAACTCAACACGCTTCAAAAAATCATCGTCCACAGCACACCCATTGCCAATGTATGTCTTCAATACCTGAGCTAGCAGTCTCTCTCCATAAGCCCAACGGACTCCTGCAAGATCAAGAGCTGGATCAGCGATCATCGCATCACCAAAATCTATTACGCCTGAAATGTTAATGTCATCATCGACAAGAATATGCTCAGCTGAGAGATCACCATGAAGAAGTGTCTCAGAGATTTTATGTGAACTCACCTCTCGCTGAAATTCATTAGACACCTCTCTCAGCCAGTCTCGACTCCTCAGTGATAATTTAGGTAATGATCGTTCAATTAGATCAACATATCTATCAGTCCACAAGTCAATATGTGGAACGGATTTTTCCAACTCCGGAGTCAAGGGAATTTGGTGTAGTGTCGAGAGAAAACATCCAATTTGGTCTGCCAACTTCATGCGATTATTTCTCCCATGAATTGCAAACCTGTTAGAGGGGTTCCCATAAATGTATTTGTGAATTGCTGCAATTAATTGCCCGCTGCTATCTTCAATAACAAATATTTCATCGCTGACTGGAAGGTTTGATCCTTGAATATTTCTTACGATTGACGCTTCTCGTCTCAGGTCTCCACCTACAAAAGGAGCATTTGGGTATTTCGGAATTCTGACTACCCAGTCATTGGCAACTGATTTCATCCTGTATGCGACAGACCCCCAACCTTCACCGATTTTATTATTGTCATCGACAGTGAGTTGCGCATCAAATCTTGACAATTCTCGGAACAGAGTTGGTGAAATCATCTGAAATCTCCTGGAAAAACAGGCAATACGTCGTCTGCTTACACTAGCACTAGTGCGAGCTGCTTCGCCCCGAGTCTAAGCAAGTTAATTCACAATAGCTCGGATTTTTCCTAAAAATAATTTCACTAGAACAAATCTATCGCTAGCTATACACGAATTCCAAACCATCCAAGTCGACGCTAGGAATCTCATCCTTGTCTTCCCAATAATCTTGAGAATGATGCCATTCAGGTTTCGCTCCGCTTTTTGGGAGAAAAGGCAATGCTCGCGTCAGATAGCTCGGATTAAAGCTTTCCGGATCTTGCCAAGGCAAAAGTTCCATATCCTCATCCTCAGGCCGGAGTGTCACATCAACTCGCTTGGCAGCTTTACCGTCCATATGCGTCAATAAACGACATACAAAATCTGACAGTAAATCTGAGCGCAGGGTCCAGCTCCCGCGGAAGTAACCAAATACCCAAAGTAAGTTTGGAACGCCCGTAAACATCATTCCTCGGTAGGTAACAGTGTCGGATAAAACAAGAGGTGCTTCATCAATTGAAAAATTAATATCACCCAGTATATTCATATTAAAACCTGTAGCAGCAACGACAATATCGGCTTCGAGAACAGCTCCAGATTTCAAAAGCACTCCATTCTCCGTAAATGTTTCAATCTCATCGGTCAGCACAGAAACATGGCCCGCCTTAATACTCTGAAAAAAATCTCCGTCGGGAACAAATGCGACTCGCTGACGCCATGGTCGATAATCGGGCGTAAAGTGTGTATCTATATCGTAATCAGGGCCAAGGATATTTCTGATGCCGCCTAGAAGTTCTTCTTTTACCTCTTCAGGTTCTTCAAACGTGCGTTTGAAGAAAATTGAAGTATCACGAAGTATCTTACGTCGCACAATTTCATGAACCCAGTCATCATCTACTTCGAGCTCACGTAGTGTTTCTGCCAAGTCATCACGATTTCGACCAGTGCCATAGTAGATTGGCGAACGTTGAACTAAAGTTACATGCTCACACCTATCTGCAATCGCAGGTACGAGTGTTGCTGAGGACGCACCAGACCCAATTACGATAACTTTCTTATCGACATAGTCCAAATCCTTGGGCCAAGTCTCTGTATGCACAATCTGTCCCTGATACTCACTCATTCCTGGCCACTCAGGCGTATAACCCTCCGAATGGCGGTAGTAGCCTTGGCACATCCACAGAAAATTTACTGAAAAATACTGAGTTTCTCCAGTGTCTGTTTTAGTAGCCTCAATAAACCATTTATTCTCTTCACTCGACCATTTTGCAGACGTGATTTTATGGTTGTACCGAATATGGCTACTGAGGTCATTGTCGTCAATGACTTCACCCATGTACTTAAGAATTTCCTCGGCGGTCGCAATCGGCGGACCAGTCCATGGCTTAAATCGATAACCATATGTATGCAGATCACTATCTGACCGAATACCTGGATAATTATGAGACCACCATGTGCCTCCAAAATGATCCTGGCTCTCGAGGACCACAAAACTCGAATCAGCACGCTGCTTACTAAGGTGATATGCACCACCTACTCCAGCAACCCCAGCACCTACGACCAGTACATCAAACTCTTCCATCTTTGTCTGATTTATCTCTGTGGAGGCAATTGTAGTAGTCATTCTCTGGGCCTATCTATCTAATTTAACTCGTGGCTTCCGATAATATAACAGTTCGAGCTGTACATAACATGATCGAGTAAATCGACATTCTAACTACCAAATTCAATAAACATGTACAACCACTATTTAGGAGTCATCAAACTGCCCAGATTTATAAATTCTTAAACCAATTCTCTTTGTATATACAGTATTATTTTACTTTTCATCGTATAAATATATCATCTACTCTATTATATCTTCCTATTTAAAAGGTAAAGACCCTTACTAACACTATTCTATAATTTTCTCCATCCTAAAGATTCAATTGTTTATTGAGGACCTCTTATTGATCACTTTTCCCTGATTAGCTGCTGTGGCTAGTATTTTTTCTATCGCAAAACAAACAATATTCTTACGCGGCGCTCACGTCCTCCAGGACTTAAACCTGATCTCCTCCTAAATTTCGTCAAATACTTATCTAAGTGCCGATCGCGGCCGAACCAACAATCCTCTATTTTTTACTATTTACAGCAAAAACATCGCTCTGTACGGGTTCTCAGAGCGCTTGGACGCTTCCCACTAAGACAAATTTAGCACCGAATTAAAAGAACTCTCAAAAGAGAAGCACAAGCCTCTTTTTCCTATTTCTGAGAAATATCATGGCAATTGGACATGGATTAGATAGCTAACTTTGAAACATGTTTACTCTATTTGAATACTGCAATACTTGTTCATACTTTGCTAAGCTCAAAGAATAATCTTTTTAACCATCAAAAGGTGAGTCTGACTAATGAGCAAACACGTTGTTATTTGTGGCGGAGGTGTCATCGGCTGTGCCACCGCGTATTTTCTTGCGGCTACTGGCACAAAAGTCACAGTAATTGAATCTGATGGAATAGCCTCAGGTGCGAGCGGTGCTGCAGCAGGTATTCTCTCACGACCTTCTACAGACAACACAGATGATCCTCTTTTTGAAATTAGGATGGCGGGATTCAACTTACATCAAGAGTTAGCTCAAACATTACCCAGTGAGTCCGGTGTTCAATATGACTACTCAGTGACGCCCCGAGTGATCGTGCCCAATAATGAAACAGAAGTATCAGAACTTCTAAATAGATTATCAAGCGTTGAATTAGCTGAATCATCAGCAGAACTACTCGACGCCAACGCCTTAGCAAAACAAACGGGTTGGATAGATAAAACCAGATATGGGGGGGCTTTTCTTGATGCTGGAGCACAGGTCGATCCATATAAATTTACACTGGCATTGGTTGCTGCAGCCGAGAGATCAGGCGTCAAATTCATTACTGGAAAAGTCATGGGGATCAAACTAAATAATCAGTCCTTTCAGTCTGTGACCGTTGATCATAAAACTATCAGTGGAGACGCCTGCCTACTTAGCATGGGTCCATGGGCAAAAGATGCATCACCCTGGGTAAACAGACCAATCCCAGTCCGTCCCCTAAAAGGTCAAATTATCAAAACTCGACCTCAAAAAAAACTGACTCACCTAACACTGCTCAATGGTTCAAATTATGCAATCACGAGAGAAAATGGGCTCCTGATACTTGGGACCACTGAGGAGGATGTCGGATTCGACACATCTATAACCGACACGGCCCGCGACGAAATTATCACTTTTGGATTAACGTTTTCATCGGCGCTCGAGACCGCTGAACTAATTGAGCAAACAGCTTGTCTTCGTCCGCTATCAGACGACGGACGACCAATCATGGGCGAGCTCATTCCTGACAGTAATTTATTCATATCGACAGGCCACGGGCGACAAGGGATATTAATGTCTCCCGCGGCAGGGCGCGCTATGTCCGACCTGATTAATACCGGTGAAACAGGTCTCCTGGACCTGTCGCCTTTTAATCCAGAAAGATTCAATTAACAGGCTAAAAGATCTGCAACTCTATATCTTGGCCGCCACTCCGCCATCAATATTAATCATCTCGGCAGTGAGAAAACGTGACTCGTCTGATACTAAAAAGAGAACAAGATTAGCTACATCGATTGGGTATCCAGGACCAGGAATTATCTGGGCAAAATCAAACATACTCTCAAATACGTGGTGCCCGCCATCGGCATCAGTGCTGGAGCCACCGGTGGCTCCTGGAGTCAATATTTGACCGGGTCTAACACAGTTGACACGAATATTATTCTTACCGCCTACACCCGCCATATACCGAGTAAGTGCATCAATGCCAGCCTTAGCCGCGTAATATGCAGGATTTGTCGCCCCGAATTCATCGATCATCCTCGGACTAAACCCTCGCTGTGCCGCTAAAGAAGACATATTTACGATTGCCCCACCACCCGCCTTTACCATATGTGGCCATACCGCTCGTGATACATAAAATGTTCCGTTAAGATTGTCGTTAATTATGTTATTCCAGGCTTCATTAGAGACGTCTGGAAACTCGCCTCCACCGCCATGCCCAGCATTATTAAACAAAATATCAACAGCTCCATATACATCGGCAGCTTTTAAAATAGCCGCATCCACAATGTCAGGGTCTCCAACATCACACTGAACAAAAGTTGACTCTCCGCCGTCGTCATTAATTGACTGTTGAACCTTTAGACCTTCTTCTTCGCGACGAGCCATAATTACCACCCGAGCGCCTTCGGTCGCAAATAGCCTCGCCGTTGACTCGCCGATTCCACTATTCCCACCAGTAACGATTGCTACTTTCCCATTCAACCTACCCGACATAATTAGCCCTCCGACGGTCTACTAAATCCTTATTTCTAACAAATCACTTTCGTGCAAGTAAAGCACTTTCCGTTCTTTAAAATCTGCTAACAGACTTCCTACCTTGCAGCAATCGGGACTGTACCGATGACATCATCGTCATACAATTCTCTCAACTGTTCTGCCTCAAGCCCCACTAGATCTAAAAGAATTTCTTCCGTGTGCTCTCCCAAAAAAGGAGCACGCATATTTGTCACCCTCTCAGTAAATTTAAATTGATACGGCTGACCAGGATAATGTTTTTCACCAAGGATTGGTCTATCCTGCAATATGAATGCGTCTCTTTCCTTAAGATGTTTGTCCGCTAGCAGTTCTGGGCCATTCATAACTGCGCCGGCAGGAATTCCGAGGGTCTGAAGATAATCCATCAACTCAATGTGGTCTTTTGATGCGGTCCAAGCTCTGATTTCATCATGAATCGTGTCCGTCGTCCAATCAACAATACCAAGCTCGTCCATGAAGACATTCCATTGCTCCTTTGTCGCGCAAGATATCGCTATCCACCGATTGTTCGCACAAGGATAAATTCCTTGTGGAATTTCACTAAATCGAGAGTTACCCATCCGCCCGGGATCAACATGAGAAAGTGACCATGTGGTCATCAAATCTCCCAGATACAGGTTACAAGCCTCGATCTGACTCAAATCGATGTGCTGGCCTTCACCTGTCAAGGTGCGATGATTTAGAGCAGATAACAGGCCCCAAGCCCCTATAACTCCAGAATATAAATCCCCACCCGTCATTCCAGTGAAAAGCGGAGCGTCATCGGCGTAGCCCGTAAGATGAGACACACCTGAAAATTGCTCTGTTGACATACCAAACGCTGTGTAATCGCTCCACGAATTATCTGCTCCAAAGCCTGATAATGAAAGCATTATCAAATCTGGCTTTATCTCCTTCAAGACGTCATACGTCAGACCAAAATTAGCCATCACTCGCGGCGTGTAATTTTCTATCACAACATCAGCTTGCCGCACTAGTTCCTTCAGAATATCTTGTCCTTTCGGGTCAGTTAGATTCAACGTAATGTCCTTTTTACTTCGATTCACCCAATTGAAATAGGGAGAGCTCTCCCACGAAGGCAACTCTGAATCCGAGTTAGCTGCTGCACCTCTCCAGCCATCAATCCGCTGCACAGATTCCACCTTGATAACCTCAGCACCTGCATCAGCCAATATCTGTGCCCCAACTGGTCCCGCAAAAAACATTGACAAATCGACAACTCTCAACCCAGTTAGAGGTAAAGCGTTAACATTTCCCGACGGACGAGCTCCCGCAGTATCTACGCTTGCATTAGCAACTTCCGACAGAATTTCATCAGTATGCTCACCGAGAAGTGGAGGTCTCTCGATTTTAAGCTCTCCGGCAGTCGTCTTAAAAGGAATGCCTGGAATTGACACCGGTCCAGCCGTTGGGTGGACAAGTTCGGTAAAAAAACCTCTTTCCTTGTGTGGGGGTAATTCAAATAGGTCAGATAACGTTGGTACAAGACCAAAGGGTACGCGCCACGCAGCAGCCTCGTGGAATAGTTCTTCCGCCGTCCGATCTTTCAATGCCTCTTGGAAAATAGCCCTGATTTCTTCTACTCGATGATCCGGGTTTCGCCAAGAGACACCTTGGTAGTAGGGGTTCTCAGCGATATCTCTACGTCCCAAAAAATCGCAGAGCATCACCCATTGTGGGGCAGTAAGTGCATTCAAACCTATATAACCGTCACTTGTTGGTAACATGAACGCACCGCCGGCGCCCGACCCCACACTCGAATACCGCTCAGGCGTCAAACCATCATACTCATAAAAAAGAGTCGGCATTTGAGCTCCAGCAAGTACCGATTCCTGAGCGCTAACATCTACATGATCTCCGTTTCCGTGACTGTTTCGACCCTGAATTGCGAGCAATGTAGCAACTGAGGCGTAGGCTCCCGTTAGAGTCTGAGTAACTGATGCACCGGCCTGTAAGGGCTCACGATCCGGTGTACCACATAGCTGTGCCCAGCCACCCACTGCGCAAGAAATCATATGTGACGACTGATAATTCGAGTGTGGCCCAAACGAGCCAAAACCCGTCACAGTTGTCAAGATAACTTTCGGATTGATCGTTCGGAGAGACTCAAATCCTAAATCGTGATTTTCCAGTGCTGAGTCTGTCTCACTTGAAATCACAACATCAAACTTCTTAATTAACTGATGCAGAGTCGATTTCGAGCCCTCGTCGTATATATCAAGCTCAATACTGCGCTTACCAGTGTTTAAAAAGAAAAAACTTGGACTCATCTCAAGATCTGCTAGCTCGTTCAAAAAAGGCCCGGTCTGTCGACTTGAATCACCGCTTCCGGGTCGCTCAACTTTTACAACATCAGCACCCATATCTGACAATAATTTTGCGCAAAATGGTCCGGCGATGCCCTCTGAAATATCAAGGACGTTCACTCCGCGTAAGAACCTAACTGGCGTTACATCACTGGTCATGGATTTTCCTTTCCAACCACAAGAACTCTGTCGATACTATAGCGCACACCTAAGAAAACTTAAGTTAGTAAATCGCCAATGCTCATGCTAAATGCTATCGACTACCTCTGCCACAGCCTATAGTGAAATTTCTGAACTCAAAACCAACTTTATAAATGAGGCACGTTGAACACCGCAAACCCAGTTTCTTCCTCGGATACTCGCGATCCACTTTACGGGTGGCTAATGGTCTTTATAGTATTCACATTGAGCGTTCTTGCGTTCGGAGCTTTAGGCTCGATTTCAGTTGTCTTAAAACCACTGTCGACGGAATTTGGCTGGAGCAGGGCTGAAACCTCGCTAGGTTACACAGTGATTGCATTCTCAACTGCAACATTTGGAATCTTATGGGGTTATATTGCCGATAAGTATGGAACAAGATGGTTCGGCGTAGTCGCTGCTTTTGCAATGTCGGGCAGCTTATTCCTGTTGAGTAAGCAGTCGAGTCTTCTGCAGTTCTATTCCTTCTACTTTGTGTTCGGTGCATTCGGTGCTGGGCTTGCAACCTCACCATTATTCGCAAACGTTGGCTTCTGGTTTCGAAAAAATCCGGGTCTCGCTATCGGTATTACTGCTGCGGGTGGTGCGGTTGGGCAAGGAATCGTTCCATATCTCGTTGCCATGTCAATCAGTGCGACTGGCTGGCGATCAACGTACTTAATTATGGCCGTGGCTTACATATGTATTGCGCTTCCGCTTGCTTTGTTAATCCGTGAGTCTCCGTGGAGGAAGGAGGTAATGCAAAGTGGGCAGGACAGTAATCGTGACTTCCCACTCTCAGAGGTTGAAGTAATCGCATGGATTAGTATCGCCGTTATATTTTGCTGTAACTGTATGTCGATGCCAATTGTCCATCTAATACCTTTACTCACTGACGCAGGTCGTTCTGTAGAGGTCGCATCAAGTGTATTTTTGCTGTTGATGCTTTCAGGTGGGCTGGGGCGGATTATGGGTGGAAAACTGGGAGATTGGATCGGTGCCCTTCCCACGTACATGGTGATGTCGCTCGGCCAGACTTTTTTCGTGGTCTGGTTCCCTCATATTGACTCCTTGCCTTTGCTTTATTTCAATGCGGTCCTCTTTGGATTTACCTACTCAGGAGTGATGTCAAGCCTCTTGATGTGTACCCGAATGATGGTAGGAGCGCGGCTTGCTGCACGTGCTATGAGCCTGACTAGTTTTTTTGGCTGGATAGGAATGGGAATGGGTGGTTTCATTGGTGGCGTTATGTATGACACCTACTCAAATTACATTTGGTCATTTAATTTTGCGTCCATCATGGGCACTATCAATTTGCTGATTCTTTCACTGTTTTATCTTCGCATCCGGTCTAAACGAAAGACGAGCATACCTTCTGTATTACCAGCAAAACAAAACGCCGTGCTGGATTCTTTGGAAGCTGAATAGCTCTGAACAGCCAAACAACTTTTGTTAGTGAGCTCAGTTCGCAACGCTGCTATAGTGCGGATCAAGTAATAAGTACATAAGGAGATTAGGTATGCCCCCAATTGCAAAAGGAAGCACTGTAGCTGTAACAGGAAGTGCGGGATTTATTGGAAGTTGGGTAGTTAAGCTTCTCCTGTCCAAAGGATATCGAGTGCGTGCATGTGTGCGTGACGTCAACGATTCAAAAAAAACTGACTTCCTAAAGGCAATGCCAGCCTATGCATCTGGACGACTCACTCTACACTCAGCAAATCTCGATGAGCCTGGCTGTTTCGACGAAATCTTCCAAGGATGCCAAGGAGTGTGCCATGTCTCACACGTCAGTACATATGACGATCAAGATTATGTAAAAATGGTATGCGACCACATCATTGAGAGCGTGAATAAGTCGCAATCGGTGAATCGTGTGATTGTGACGTCTAGTATCGCTGCTGTGCTTTCGGAAGCAGATATCTTCGAACTCGAACGTCGGCCAGTCTGCTACGAGGATAGATATCCGGATGAATTGAATCCAAAACGAACTGCTGAAAGACAGGGCTACTCGATGGGCAAAGTACTTGCGCAGCGGGCTTTCTCGGATGCTGCAGAGAAAAACGGCACCTGGGATGCAGTCACATGCTGTCCCGCTGACAACGTGGGCCCAATTCTATCTGCACATCAAAAAGATATGGGGCCTTGGCAGCACAATATCGAAACTATGCTTCTAGGAGAATACTTTCAAAATGGGGCGTATCGACCATGGATGACTGTTGACGTCAGAGATGACGCTGCATGCCATATCGGCTTACTCGAGAGCGTTGCAGTGTCAAATGGAGAACGCTATATAGCTTGGTCGACTGATAAACGCAATGTTGAAGATATCTGTGCGAGTATCGATCGACTACTGCCTGAACTTGGACATGATACGCCTGAAGTGACCGATGATTTTCCAGAACGAATTCAAGTTCGTGAAGAGGAACTGAGGCGCGTTTGGGCCGGGGTCGAATTACGCAATGATCGAATTCGATCCGTCGTTCCAATTACATTTCGGCCGCTCGACGAGTCCATTAGGGATTGTGTTGAGTCACTTATAGCAGTAGCCAAAGTGAAACCGCAACTGAAAACTGGTTATAAGGTTCAGGATTAGGTCGTCTGACCGACCAGCCTTGCATTCTCGCGTAGGTGCGCCATTCTGCAGGCTGGTTGGCAATACAGTCGCTTAACACGTTGCCCAGTTCTCTTACTCAGCCAGACACTGCATCGTTGAAAACCTTTACACCGGTAATATTCTTTCATTCCTAAGCTTTGTAGCTCGCCGGCCGCACACAGCCAAAAATAACCGCATAGATTAATTGGCGTAGTCACCTCCACTACCTTTTGCGTAGCAAAAGGCGCTTGCCTGCCATGATTCACATTTAGAAGGTGAGCCGGCCGAGATCCAAGTACCATTTTAATTTGTGGCCTAGCATGTTCTGAAGTTTTCCTATTAATTACCGTAACAAGCCAGTCGAGCAACATTGAATATCGAACCGTAAGGTTTAGTGTCGGCCAATATCGAACGTCCCGTGCTGCATCAGCCATCTGAATTAGTCGGGCTTGCTCAGCCGGATAAAATCGATATGGCTCCACAAAGGGAATTCGTTCTTCAATTCGCATAGGATTAATAACGTCGAGTTCTGAAATCAAGCCCTGCTGGTCACTCACAGTGTGCGGCGCACCAAAATTTAGCAACGCTTCCATCGCTCTTATTACCCACCATAGTTCGGCACTTTCACTCAAACAGAAGTCAAAATCCTTCTTAGCAACACCGGTACTTGTGGAATCCAATAAATCTCCTGTTTTAAGAAAAAAATGAGAACCAATTGATCTGACATTAGTCGGTGAAACCCTGAATTGATCGTAGAGCTGAGCATAATATCTGTGACCGTTTGGCAACTCTTTCAAAGGATTAACAATTCGGCTTCCCAGAAAATCCCACTTCAGGTCAGAAATTGTCGGATCCGCGTCCGAACGGTCGGAGTAATCTAGGTCTCGCCGAAATTCAAAATTCTCTGAAATATCTACTTTTCTGGGACGCTGCCACCGCCAAGAAGAATCAAGGTTCATCTACTGGTTAATCCTAGTCACCTGACGTAATGTTAAAATTATGTGCTTCATATTCATTGTAATATCGCACACAAAAGAGGGAAACGCTATTTCACACAACCACAACTATATTCCGCAATTCCCAGGTTCAATTTGCAAATCTGAAATAAAATATCCTGAAAGCCTTATTAAGTCCGACTTTCCCAGGCAGACTAATTCACGTCGACACGCACCTCATCTGCAATTGGTTCGCTATGGTGGACATACTCACGGGAATCAACCGTATTCAATATCACCTTAAAAACCCGTGCACCTGATGATAGATTGCTGATGGTCGTCTCAGTGTTGTACAACATTCCCCAGGACTCGCCATCGATGTACAAGTGTCCATGGCCGATACCATCTTTGTGTTCAGCGTCAGAACTAAACTTAAATTCAGTCGTCTGCAGGTTGATACCGACAGTACCAGAAGATATTTCATCAACTCTCATCTTCACCGACATATTATGATTAGATGACTCAAAAGCACTGCTACCCATGTGTGACTCGCGGTGGTGCGAGGCATCTCCATCATGATTGTCACATGCAAGTCCCATAAATATTGTCATGAAGCACGCCAATGAAATCAACAGTGCATCCTTGACCACAGAAGTGGAGCTTATCGAAACAATCATCTGAATCACCTCACATTAAAGTTAGTTGAAATAAGTCTTTAAACAATATCTGATATTGCGACAGCTCTCAATTGAGTACTACTGCCAGTGGCATCACGGATTTAACTCAAAATAAACTATCCTACATGTTCGAAAATCAGGTATTAAAATCCATCTCAGTGGCATGGGAAAGAGACGCGACTTTCAGAAATTTGCCTCGTAAATCTAAAGTTCTATCACAGCTATGTCTTGACGACCTACTAAAAAATTGTCTGCTGTTTAAGACTTTTTGTATGTGTCAAAAAAACGATTCTTAAGAGCCTTCTGATTTTCGTAAATAGATCCCTGAAGAGGGGCCGCAGGCAAAGGCAGATATGGCGGCACATTCGTCTGCCTAGGCTGTAGTACTGGGTTTCCATGGCATATTTTGGCATTGTAATCATCGAACGACATTTTTCCGAGACCCATGATTGGCCATGCGTCTGCGGCCGCATATCCGTTAAGAAGTAAACGACGCATTCTATCCGAAGTATTTAAAGCGGACCCATGCATAATACGAACATGATGGAACGACACACTTCCGGCAGGTCCTTCCAGGGCTACTGGATCTGCCTCCATATCCCAATCAAAATTGTCCGGATCTACCGCACCTGAAAAGAATCCGTCCGCGTGATGGTCATAAATCGGCCTCTTATGAGATCCAGGAATCACGAGAAGTGGTCCATTCTCCTCGTAACAATCATCTAGGAGTATTCCGGCTGACAACAAATCATCATTAGTATGGGGATAGAATGGCCAATCTTGATGCCATTCTACTGCGGCACCAAACTGAGCAGATTTCATATTTAATTTGTCATTCTGTAAACGAATATCGGTACCTATCAGCGCCTCTACGACATCCAGAACTGGCTGGTACTTCACAAGATCCCAGAAAAAAGGCCAGTTCGAAGAAGGGGATTTCAGGCGACGAACCCTTGGGTCAGAAACCGAGTGAGAGTCCTCGAGATCGTACTGAGCGTTATGCTCGGTGAGCTCTGCAGCCTCCGCCACGACTCGATCAGTTTCAACTCTTAGCGCATCAAGTGTCTCTTCATCAATGAGTTTTTCAAAAAGTATGTAACCATTCTCATTGTAAAAATCAACCTGGTCTGGTGTTACTACAGTTTTTTCGTACGTCGTCATAGGATGTGCCTCCGGATGCGAGTGTAGTGCCTAATCAGAGATTTCGGACACAACATTTTAGACATACTGGCAAAAACTTAGATATCCTATTCCAACTTCTTACGACGAATCTCACAGTAAAGTCATCAACTGACAAGCTACTCCATGTCAATTCCCACTAAATAGTCGAGTCCCTCAATTACCTGACTTTTATCAACTCAACCTCAAAGACTAAAGTGCTATTTCCTGGAATAGGACCGACGCCTGCAGCGCCATAGCCTAGCTCAGGCGGCACCACTAAGCGCCATTTATCGCCTTCTTTCATCATTTGAAGTGCCTCTTGCCACCCAGCAATAACTCCATTGACCGGAAGATCGATTGGCTCGCCACGGTCAACTGAACTATCGAATACACGGCCGTCTTCAAAGGTTCCGTGATAATGAGCCGACACTGTGTCCGTAGGGCCAGGTGTTGATCCAGATCCTTCTACTAAAACTTCATACTGTAGCCCTGAATCAGTGGTGATCATATCCGCCATATATTATCTCCCTCGTTAATCATTCGATAGTCAACAATTTTGTAGAACTGTAGTCTACAGCGAGAACACGCACTGAAACAGTATTACATCTGCGATCGAGTTCATGAATATTTTTCAGATAAAGCAAACGCCTGCGTCGCAGCATCTGCTCGACTAAAGTAATACGACTACGAGTAAAGATTAAGGACCGGAAAATGAAAGTTGCTGTTGCGCTTCACAAAAATTCGATTGATGATTGGGATTCAGCCGTTGACTTTGCGGTGGGTGCTGAAAAGCTTGGCGTGGACTCACTTTGGAATGCCGAAGGCTGGACACACGATGCTGCCACGCCGTTGGCCTACCTAATGGCGAAAACTACATCACTTCGATTTGGTTCAGGTATCTTTCAGGTGGGCACTCGAACACCGGGCTTAATTGCGATGACAGCTCAAGCTCTTGACTCCTTATCTGGCGGGCGATTCATGCTTGGCCTAGGAACCAGTGGGCCACAGGTCATTGAGGGATGGCATGGAATTCCTTTTTCGAAGCCAGTATTACATACAAAAGAAGTGATTGAAATTTGTCGGAAAATATTTGCTGGTGAGAAATTTTCTTATGATGGGCATCATTGGCAACTTCCACTAACAAAGGAAAGAGGAGGGACCGGACTAAGTAAATCGCTCTCACCTAGTGCCACTCCGACACCTGACTTACCCATTTACGTCGCGTCACTTGGCCCAAAGAATTTACATATGACTGGGCAGTTTGCCGACGGGTGGCTTGGCACAGTGTTTCTGCCTGATACTGCTGACGTATTTCTTGGCCCGATTAAACTGGGTGCCGAAGAGGCAGGTCGCTCAATCTCGGACATCGATATCCTAGTCGGAGCAAGAGTTCAGTTTTCTGAAGATGTTGAAAAAATAGCGGAAAAACTGAAGCCCGGTCTGGCATTTCAAGTTGGTGCAATGGGTACAAAAAAACAAAATTTCTACGCTGACGCATATCGTCGACAAGGCTGGGCAGACGAAGTAAGCAGAATTCAGAGTTTGTGGATTGCAGGCAGAAGAGATGAAGCACGCACTCAAGTCCCCACAGAGATGGCGCTTAGTGGCGTAGTTGTAGGGTCGCCCACAGAAGTGAAAGAAAAATTGATACGTTACAAGCAAGTCGGGGTAAACACATTCAGAGTTGATCCCGCAGGGAGTTCGATTGCCGACCGCTTAGATACTCTTGAAGAAACAATGAAAATTATCAATGAAATTAGTTAAACAAACTGGAATAGAGTGAAAACGCATGCAAGTTAGCGACTTTGAAGAAATAGTCTATTCAGCGGGGCTTACGCCACCCACTGCCTCAAATATTGAATTCACTCACGACGAGCAGATTTGGCCTTCGAGCTTAAAGCTTGCTGCAGGAACTTCAACTGCTCTCGCAATGGTCGCTAGTGCCATCGATGACATTTGGGCACAAAAAACAGGTAAACGGCAGAATGTCAAAATTAATATGACACATGCGGCTTTGACAATTAGTGGAATGTGGCTACTTCGGGTAAATGGTATACCAGCTACGGAAGCGCTCCAAACGGGAGACGGAGACCCTACATTTGGGGAGTACGAATGTGCTGACGGTATCAAAATTTATCTACAAAACGGATTCATGCATCTCGCTGAAGCCACAGCAGCAGTAATAGGATCCAAATTAGATCCTGAATCGATAAAAAAAGCTGTACGGAAATGGTCCGCAAATGATCTTGAAGCGGCTTTGACGGTAGAAGGCCTACCAGGCCTTATTTTGCGCACACCGGACGAATGGCTACAACACCCACAAGGCAAAATTCTTGCTGACACCGCAGTAGTTGATATCGAGCAAATCGGAGAAGGTCCAATCGTTCCGTTACCAGAAGGACTAAGACCTCTATCAAATCTTCGCGTAATTGACTCCACGCGCGTTCTAGCTGGGCCGACTATCTCTCGAACTTTAGCTGAGTTCGGTGCTGATGTGATGCACATCGGATCACCAAATGTGCCGGTTATTGCAGCCGCTCAAGCTGATACAGGCCACGGCAAAAGAAAAGCACATATTGATTTAGAGTCCCCTACTGGGATCAAAGTATTGAAAGAATTGATCTCTCAAGCGGACGTATTCGCCCAATCCTATCGAGCCGGAAGCCTCGCTGCTCGAGGATTTGGTCCTAATGACCTTGCTCAACAACGCCCTGGTATCATCTACGTTTCAGAGAACGCCTATGGCCAAGATGGTCCGTGGCGCGAAAAACGAGGATTCGACGGTAATGTTCAAGCTGCAACCGGAATTACTTACCTACAGAATCAACACACGCCACCAGATGGCACGCCACGCGGTGAACGACAAGTCGCAATGGCTATGAATGATTACTGCACTGGGTATTGGGGTGCATTTGGAGTATTAGAAGCGCTAAAAATGCGTGCCCAAATTGGGGGCTCATGGCATGTAAAAGTATCTCTTGGTCAGACAGCCAGTTGGTACTTACGAATGGGGGCGGTGCTTGATCCTGCTAAAGGTCTCACAACAGAGAAAATTATCGAACTCACAAGTCAATACGTCGAGGAACACGAATCAGATTACGGGGTGCTGCAGCGACTTCGACCAGTTATAAATATGCCAGAAACGATCCCTCACTGGGTCGGCCGAACCGTACTGCCTGGCGCGCATACTCCCAACTGGTAACCGTGCTCGTTTACATATTCCCACTAGATTATTTTCACATTAAGTTTGATTGAGCAACTAATTATCTATTAAAGCTTGGACGAATAATGAGAAAAATATTTTGCATATGGATTATCGTTTCAACCCTACTGATGCTTGCATGCAGCAGTTCTGACACTGAAAACCAAACCAGCATTCCTGCAACAACACAAGCAGCGACTCAAGCAACGACTCAGGCAACGACTCAGGCAACAGCTCAGGCAACAGCTCAGGCAACAGCTCAGGCAACGACTCAGGCAACGACTCAGACAACAACACAGGCAACAGTTCAGGCAACGAATCAGGCAACAGCTCAGGCAACAGCTCAGGCAACAACTCAGGCAACAACTCAGGCAACAGCTCAGGCAACGACTCAGACAACAACACAGGCAACAGTTCAGGCAACGAATCAGGCAACAGCTCAGGCAACAGCTCAGGCAACAGCTCAGCCTCCTCTTTCTAACATTACGATACTGAACTATACGAAATTCTCAGATGATTCGATTAACGAATCGCTCAAGCTGCAGGAATCAAAATTAGCAAGTAGAAAGTCTTCAATTATCGCACTGCTCTTTCCTGTAGGCGTATTAAAATCTGAAGGTGGATTTAGTGGCTCACCTTTCAACACAATGGAAGTTGTGCTTACTAGTACCCAAATTGATGAAATGCTCAGTAGTGTTGAACAATGGTTCGAAAAAGATAGCTGCATGGGTAAAGATAGCGAGGAGGCGTATTGGGGAAGACAAGAGGCCTTATCAGAATATCGTACATGGCTTGAAGGAGGAGCTGATGTAGCTTCAATGCGTGGTGTGTGTCCAGAAACCCGTGTGGTATTGGTAGCTGCACCACCTGAGTGGACACTCAGTGCATTTCACTACACCCTACTCCATGAGTTCTACCACGCATTCCAGCAAGATTTAGAGACTGAAGGTCTTTGCCGGCAACGTTCCGAAATGCCTAATAAAAATACAGTTTGGATGGTGGAGGGAGCGGCTCACTACCAAGCTACATGGGTTTTAAAGGAACTCCAAGGTGACACATCTTCAAACTATATTGATGAAATTTTACTTGAGGCCTATAACGGGAGCCAAGAGAATGGACCCATTATCTACGACAATGCCACACCCTTAGCAGGAGCTGCAGCGCTACGATTGATGATTCAACGCGGCTTGCTAGCCGAGCAAGCTGTGTTTGATGCGTCCTTATTTCATTCCTGTGATCGGGAACTTGTATATAACAGTGATGACGCCGATATGACCTTTATTAGAAATTCTTGGCACTTGATTACGAAGACAGACGGGTCGTATAAGTTCAGTTCACAAGCTCTTCAATAAACTGTGTGGTGGTAATGAGCCGTTCACTGAAAAGCCTACGAGTTACTAGCTTTTCGTGACATTACCTTGCAGAGCGTTATCACACTCAGTGATAAACCAATGGCTGGCCTTCTTTACGTTCGAACTAATTTTCCTGACGAGTCTACTGCCATACAGGCAGGTCACTTCCCAAGTGGCGTGCACCAGATGACCAATACGGCCTAGTTGCAGACATTTGCAATACTGGAGCGAGATGACGCATCTTGCCATAGTCCGTGTCGTGAGATTCAAAAAAATGTTCGATTCCGGATTCAGACGCTAATCCAGATCCCTCCTCAATCAATTTGTATAGTGCATCCTTCCGAAGATCTTTACTAAAAATATTTGTCTCGGCCGCCATAGGAGCGATTGCCTTGAGGTCTACTTTGGAATTCATACCTAACCTTAAATACCACATTGCGGTTTGCGTCAGCGATACTTGAACATGCCAAGATCCTCCCTCAGTTGCTCGTTTCCTCAAGGCCTCAAGGACCCCGTAAGCTGCAAAATATGCGGTACTGTAGTCGTTCATTGGAGCCGGAGCCAGGCGTGGCACATCCGGGTTCTCACCAGCTGCTACTAATCGTTCGCGATCAGGTAAAAGGGGCGCTAGTTCACCTTGAAGTTGAGCGACTCCTGATACTGTTTGAGCAAGTTGCTCCCAACCGGGTCTCTCAGCCCAGGGACCCTGATGTCCATAGCAATTCTCAGAGACGTAGATGATTCCCGGTCGCAATTCGGCCATCGCTTCTGGACCGAATCCTCTCTTATCTAAAGTTCCCTTACGAAACCCTTGATTAAACACATCGACGCCTTTAACCAGGTCAAGTAACTTAGCTTCATCCTCAGCAGCGGTTAGATCAAGGTGCGCCTGTCGCTTGCCGTGACCTGTATCCATTTCAGCCATCATCATTGTCGGTAAATTCGGAGAAGATATATGCAATACCTGAGCCCCGTGCTCGGCCAATGTCCGTGCACTTGTCGGGCCTGCGAGGACTCTAGTTAAGTCCAACACACGAAGGTTTGAAAGCGGGCGAGCTCCTGCCTTGGGGCTCTCAACCGGAGCATCGCCAATCTTTGTTATCTCGACGACG
>CAVODE010000026.1:0-21382 GCA_963694535.1 Dehalococcoidia bacterium | reverse complement strand
ACGACAGAGACTGTCTGCTTTATCAGGCCTATTCTGACGTCTGTGGCGTGAAGTGTATCCGAAAAATTGAGCTCTGATCATCAGGAATTACCCTACATCTAATCTGCTTGGTTACAGCATTAGGCAAGGCATAAGTCGCGACGATTCGCTCGCGTGTTGCGATGGTTGTGGAAATTCCTAAGGCTGCTTGCTCTATAGCCTCGTCAATAAACTGAAATTGATTTTTTGCGACTTCATTGGTTAAATCTATCTCGTGGGGTTCAACAGGCATAATTAAGAAAATTTCTTTAGCCACTGAACGCTGATGTAGGCCCCTATTGTTAAACCGACCGCGTAAACCCATCCATTTAGTGCGAGCGAGGGAATTGCTGAAAAGAAGGCTCCTAAAGTACAACCTAGGCCCAGGCCAGCTCCATAACCCATCACTATTCCCCCAACCATAGATTGGACATACCTAATGGGAGACTTTGGTATTCGGAGCTTGAATTCTCGCGCGAACACGGCAGAGCAAAATGCTCCAGCCACAATGCCAGTATTCAGAAAAAATCCCTCCGTGAACCAAGATGCTCCTTCAGCTAAAATAGGTGCGCACGCTCCCAATAAATCCATGCCCTCTAAATGCGGAGTCGGAATCCCTAAGCTATTCGACAGCGACGTACTCCACCTGGATATTTCGCCAACGACTCCCAATGGATGAAAGCGTATAAAGAGTAGAATGTTTAGGAGTCCCAGGATTATTCCGCCTGTAATAGGATTCCATTCTTTACTAAACGCTCTCTTAACGTACGAGAATATTTCGGAAATGGAATTCGTGGGTTGCGAATCTGACGTGAGCTTCTTTATTTGTGGCATCGTAAAGCCGGCGGAAACTTTTCTTTCTTTCCAGACCGATACGTACAAAATTGCGAGTAAGCCTATTGTGGTGATTATCAGAGCTCCCGTATATGTAAACTCAGCTGGTAACCAAACTGGTGTTTCTCGCGAAATCAAGTTATCCCACCACCAATTCCAAGTCTGATTAAGAAAAAATAAACCAGTTATGACGCCTAAGATTGCTACCCAAGAGGCGACATATCCCTCACCCATACGGTAAAGAGAGCCTGATACACATCCGCCGGCCAGTACCATACCAATCCCGAAAAGCGTTCCCGCAATTAGCGTAGATAGCCCGACGGGCAAGATGTTAGCATCAGACGGAGGGCTGCCAAAAGCAGGATTCGGAGAGCTCATACTCATGATTACAACGAAACCAATTGTCGACACAGCTAGGCCGGCGAGTATCCCTTTGAGCACCCGCACTTGACCCAATAAAAAGAAGTCACGAAATGCTGAGGTGAAGCAAAATCTACTTCGTTGAACTGTGACACCAAACGCCAGACCAACCAACCAAAATACAGCCACTGAAGCTTCGGCGAAGAGGGACAATAGCGCGCACAAGGAAGCTATACCCAACGTAACGACAATTACCCAGAATCGGTAGCTGGGCCGACTGATGGTTAGGCTGTTCGAGTTAAAAGACATATCTAGATCACCACAATCTCTTAGCACGCAGTAATAGCGTGAACGTTAAAACTACTTGCTAAGAAACTCTTAGCAAGTAGTAATAGCGTGAACGTTAAACTACTGAGCTATCTGAGTGTCTTCTCTGTTGCCCCACTCCGACCAGGAGCCATCATAAACCGCAACATTCTCGTATCCTAGCAGGTCCGAGAGAACGAACCAGCTGTGAGTTGCTCGCACAGCAGTTTGACATAAAGCGTAAACCTCCTGATCCGAGTTAACTGAGGATCCTACGTACAGAGCCTTTAAGTCTTCAGCCGGTAAAAACGTTCCGTCTTCGGCTACGTTATTTACCCATTCCACATGAATTGCACCAGGGATGTGTCCGCCCCGCTCGGCTCTAACATCACGACCCGTGTATTCGTCGGCACTTCGAGTATCGAGTACAACCTTTTCCGGGTCAGTAATGGAATCAGTGACCTGCTCCAAGTTAACGATAAGTGCCGAATTTACATCGGAGCTGAAAGTGTATTCAACCGCTTCGTATGAAATTACATCCGTAGAAATTTCTTTTCCTTGAGCTTCCCACAGGCCAAACGATCCATCCATCATGCGGGCATCTTCATGCCCGTAGACAGCTAAAGTCCATAGAAATCGCGTTGACCATAGGTTCTTGACGTGGTCGTAAATTATGATTGTGTCCGACTCGGTGATTCCTAATGCGCCGAGCTTCTCTGCAACTAGACTGCCCTCAGGAATCATTCCTTTGACACCATCGACCTCAACTTGAAGTTCTTTGTAGCTATAGTTAATTGCTCCAGGCAAATGCCCCGTGGCATAGTCTTCATTTTTGCGAATGTCGATAATTTTAACATTTTTATTTTCGAGATTAGCGAGAACCCAGTCGGTGGATACAAGTCGAGCAGTAGATGTATATCCTCTAGTCTCTAAAGACTCGTCAGACGCTTCTACGGCTCCGGATGAGCAGGCACTTAGTAAAGAGATCAATAGGATTATTGGAAAAATTAATTTAGTCATTGTTGTTAGTTCTTTCTTTCTATGAATTTATTACTTGAAGAGCTGGATTCGCCATTCGCCGGACGCGATTTCTTCGATTTCGCACCCATAGCCACGCTTCATTGCTTCAGGTGGGATTGTTGACAGTGCCGGTGGATGATCTGTCAAAATCGCTAAGGTAAGCGGTGCTGGATCTCGCTCATCTAACTCTTTGTTCGTTCGAATCATCGGGTAAGGACATATTTCACCTCTCACGTCTAATATTTCGACTTCTTGGTTATCTGACATTTATTTCCCCCTGGCTCTCAGCTATCGCTGAATTGTTTTGCTAATACTCTCGGTTGACCGAAAGCATTAATATTTCGTTTTATTGCTAGTGATAATAGGCAGATACTGGACTTGAGTTGTGCTTGATTGGGGCTTGGTGTTTGAGTAAAGGAATGAGCTCTTTTCCATAATCAATGGCATCTTGGTAAGGATCCCAGCCCCGAATGAGTACTGTCTCAATACCGAGTTCATAATATTTCATGATAGAGTCCGCGACTTGTTCTGCTGTTCCGACCAGTGCTGAGGTGTTTCCGGCAGCGCCTGTTGCTGCTGCCAGAGCAAACCACAATCGCTCGTCGTGAATCTCATTTTCCGCGGCAATGTCCAAGAGTCGTTTGGAACCTGTCGAGCCAGGTCGAACGGATCCCTTTTTAGATTCCTTGCCCTTCTGAATGTTATTAAGTAATTCGTGAGCTCTTTCCCAAGCCAATTTTTCAGTAGATTCAATAATCGGTCTGAAGGATATGCTGTATCCTAACTTGCGATTATGCGTGCTAGCGAGGTCGTCGAGCCTTTGAATATGATTTTGTATCAAGGCCCGCGGCTCACCCCAGAACATATATATATCCGCTTGTTGAGCTCCGATCTGAAACGCCAACTCTGACATTCCACCGAAATAGATTGGTAGCCCTTCTACTTGAGCCGAACCGACGTCACTAGACGCGTTCTCGATATCATAGTATTCACCTTTGAAGTCAAAAACATCGCCGTCCAACGCTTTCCGGAAGACGTTCATATATTCGCTCGTTCGGTGGTATCGGTCGTCGTGCAGCAAATGATCTCCGTCTCGGCGCTGCTCGGCATCATTGCCGCCTGTTATAAAATGCACACCGATTCGTCCACCAGTAAAAATATCGACACTAGCTGCACGCCTGGCCGCTAGCGTCGGACTGACAAAGCCCGGGCGATGAGCGACCAAAAAGCGAAGATCACTAGTAGCTCCTGCGGCTGCTTGGGCCACAGCAAAACTATCTGCAGAGCCCGAGCTGTATCCTACCAAGGCCGCATCGAAGCCGCTCTCTTCATGAACTCTCGAGAATCGCTCAAGATAATCAAGATCGATTCCTCCTCCAATAATGGAGACTGAAGGATCTCCCTCATTAGGTTTAACCCCTACCATTCCTACTATGTCGAGCGTCATCGCATTTCCTAACGTACCCGCTAATACACAAGTAAAGCAATCAACTTAATCTAGTTCAAGTGATGTGACTAAGATTATCGTGTCAGATACAATGCTGCAACCACTCCAGAAAGTCGAAAACTTTTTTAGGTGAGCTGGAGTTTGTGCACAAATTTAAGTGATGGAGTTACTTAGATGCCCACGAGGTCCGAGTTGAGCCCTGCTCAACGGAAATTATTGAGCAGTCAACCAATCGCCCGACTCGCGACATCAACGGCTAGCGGAGAGCCTTCCTTAGTCCCAATAACGTTTATTTTAAGTGATGACCGAATTCTAATCGTCATCGATGACAAGCCAAAGTCAGGCAAAACTTTGCGACGGGTGCAAAATATCCGCGAGAATAGTTCCGTAGCCGTATTGATTGATCACTATGAAGATGAATGGACCGCGTTGTGGTGGCTACTAATTCGTGGAGCCGGAGAAATTCTTGAATTCGAAGACTTTTCTGAGCAACAACAGTTGAAGATTCCTAGCACCTTCAGAAAGAAATACCGACAGTACAAAGAGCTTAATTTCACTGATAGAACATTTATTTCTATCACTATAGAGGTGGTTTCCTCGTGGCGTTTTGATAGCGCATAGGTAATTTATAGGCCGGTGTAGTGGAGATTCTATCCCGCCTCCAGAGCACTTAGTATGTCTGTCCCAGCTTCATCTGGCGTGACTTTCTTCCATACCTTAAGCAAGTTGGCATCCGGCCCAATTAAAAAGGTTGACCGAAATATACCCATAAATGTTTTGCCGTACATGCTTCGTTCTCCCCACGCACCATACGCTTCGGCGGCTACATGCTCGGTGTCAGCTAGGAGGTCGAAGGGTAAATCATACTCTTCACGAAACGCTTTGTGCTTTTCTGAAGTGTCAGGTGAAACACCAACTATCGTTGCACCTGCTGCCTGGATTTTGGCGTACTCATCACGGAGCGCGCAAGCTTCGGTAGTTCAGCCAGGAGTGAAATCTTTGGGATAGAAGTAAAGGACTAGATTTTGCCCCGTATAATCGCCCAGTGAACGAATTGTTCCGTCTTGGTCAGGTAACTCGAAGTCTGGTGCTGCATCGCCTGCTTCTAGTGTAATTACCATGCAGTGCTCCTAAACATGTATTGGTTGTTATTTGTAATTGATTCAGCATAACGTATTGAAGCTCGAAGAGATCCGAGTTTGGTACAGACACGCCCACTAGAAACGATTTTAATTTAAGTTGAGCGACGCACTTATCAAGATTGGCAGTGTGTTGCGGTAGCTGACGTTGTCAGTGTTTCCTGTGTCTGTGGATCAAGTCATACGGGTGGAACTGGGTCTGATAAGACCAATTCTCCTCGTGGCACGGGCACTCGCAAGTTGAGTTTGCACTCCTATCTGCAGGCTACTAGTAACACTCCAAGCTATAGTTACCGAGGAACTTTAAGGAAAAAATATTACTGATATTTCATCTGAGGACAGCGCCACTACATCTTCAATGGCATTGTCATATCCAGCTTACAGGCTATATTACGCGGGCCTGATTGGTCGTGTATTTGCCTTAACACTAAGGTTTTCAGTTATTGGCTGGTTCGCCGCGAGTTTTCTGGAACTTTCTCCCGCCTGGGTCGCAGCCCTTCCGATGGCGTCATCAATTCCGACGATACTGCTCAGCCTTCCTTCAGGTGTCATAGCCGATCGGTACGACACTCAAAAAATCCTACTTTGGACTGCCGCTTTAACCGCTGTGATTTCTTGGATCCTCTGGATCGCCGTAACTACTAATCAAGCTGGAGTTACGGAATTATTAATCTGGGCTGTATTAGCTGGCGTCTTTGCGGCAATCGCAAGCCCTGCGCAAAATGCGATTCTTCCAAGACTTATTGATATGAGAGCTATGACGAGTGCGGTCGCATTGACATCAATGGTTTGGAATTCGATGCGAGTTGCCGGACCTGCGATTGGCGCAGCGGTTATCACCGTATTTGGATTTGGCGCTGGATTTATCTTGATGCCGATTGGTTTTACTATTTCGGCAATTCTTCTGATCATCTTGAAACCTAAGCCAGAGGGAGAACGAGCTGATTCACGCTTGAGCGCTTCTGGGCAAATGATGGAAGGACTTAGGTTTATCGTACGCAATCGTTTGTTTTTTAATGTTATTGGTTTGACATTTAGTTTCTCATTGTTTGGGATGTCATATGTCATTCTACTCCCTTCATTTGCTAATGATATTCTGCACGCGTCAACGCTCGAATTTGGGTTACTTGAAGCCGCAGCAGGTGCAGGTGCAGTCCTCGGCACTCTGGTAATAATGCGACTCGACGCACAGAGTAAGGGATCTTGGTTGATGTTGATTACAGCAGTAATCTTCGGAATCTCTATTGGACTCTTCGCATTTTGCCGGCTAATTCCTCTGAGTATGTTGATTCTCTTTGTAGCTGGATTTTCTTCATCAATATTCCTGAACATCGGAATGGTCACGATGCAATTGAACGTTCCGGATCAAATGCGCGGTCGTGTTATGGGAATTTGGTCGCTAACTTGGTTTTTACCTCCGGTTGGGGGCTTCTTGACCGCTAGTGCTGCCGAATTTGTGGGCTTGGCAACGGCCTTGACCATCGCTGCTAGTACTGTTTCACTATTTGCAATTCTGATCTGGTTAACATCCCCAGAGTTACGCCAACAGAAAGTTAAAGAGACAGGCTAGGTGGAAGCCACTAATGATGTGGTTGAGTGAATCCCGTCCAGCGTGCGAATCTGTGTGGCTAGAAAATCGGGTATCGCTGAGAGTTCCTCGGCTTCAATTTCGGCAACGATGTCGTATGGCCCCATAACCTCGTGAGCAGCGACCACTAGCTCCATCGCCAAGAGCGCATCAACAATTTCACGCGTCACCCCGGGATTAGTAACGATTAAGACGTACGTTTTTACCATTTAAGAGTCCCCCCTGCGCTAAAGTTACTGTAAAGCCTGAAATTAACTACGTAAATGTACAA
Source organism: Dehalococcoidia bacterium (assembly GCA_963694535.1). Taxonomy (GTDB): domain Bacteria; phylum Chloroflexota; class Dehalococcoidia; order UBA2979; family UBA2979; genus UBA2979. Next base: position 14,399 of record CAVODE010000026.1, on the reverse strand, counting down.
AAAGATTAGCGCCTAACTTCAATGCCAAATAAAATTTCCCCGAGGCGCTATCAATTCGCTACAAAGCAAAAGATGCGGAAGCGTGATAGAACGGAATGGTTTACTATTCTAGCCGTAGGTGTCAGGGTTAACGAGGGCAATTATTAATTAAATTCGGTAAACAAGTCAGTACAATCCGACCATCTTCGTGGCCGGATTTGTGGCGTGAAGCGGGATAAAAATGAGTAAGAATTTAGTCGTGCGTTTTGCTGGTGAAGGTGGACAAGGTGTGGTTGGAGGCTCGGAGTTAATGGCTTCAGCTGCAGCTGAAAGCGGATACCACGTTTTGACTTTTGCTACGTATCCATCACAGATTAAAGGTGGTCCTGCATGGGGCCAAGCTCGAATTTCATCAGAGCCGATTTTAACACCTGGCGATTCTCTTGACGTGCTCGTTTGTCAGAACCAATACGCATATGATGCGAACCTTCCCGAACTCTCCGATGAAGGAATAATTGTCTACAACAGCCAAGAATTTCAAATTGAACATCCCCGTGCACTGGCGCTCCCAACCGATGATATGGCGCGGGAAGCCGGCAACGCACGTGCTGGAACTATCGTAATGATCGGCGCGGTTGCGAAAGCTGTCGGATTCTCTCTTGAGGCATTGGAAAGCTTTATTACAGTGAGATGGGATCGCGGACGGCCAGGAGATGCGGCAATCATTGAAGGCAACATCAAGGCATTACATCTTGGCGCCACGGCCGCAGATGAATCTGGATTTGAGATCGCGCAAGTCGATCCACCAGTTGAAGAACCAGAGAGTCGTGAGCGAATTTTGATTAGGGGCTACGAGGCGGCGTGCCTAGGAGCAATGGCAGCAGGACTTGATGTATTTATTGGATATCCAATTTCACCCGCAACAACAATGCTCACTTATATGGAAACCAACTTAAACGGTGACGACAAATTTGTTGGACAAGCATCATCCGAGATTGAATCAATTGCAGCCTTGATTGGCTCTGGATTTGCAGGTAAGAAAACGATGACGTCCACCGCTGGTCCGGGATTGAGCCTAATGGGTGAAGGATTAGGACTAGCATGGATGTCGGAAATTCCTTTGGTTGTCGCAGATGTTCAAAGAGGTGGGCCAGCCACAGGTTTACCTACTAAAACGGAACAATCTGATTTTATTATGGCGATGAACCCCGGACATGGTGATATGTCACTACCTGTGATAGCCCCAGGTAACGTTGAAGAGGCTTTCTGGGCGACTGCTAAGGCTGTGAACTGGGCAGAGCGATATCAAGGGCCAGTGATTCTCTTAACTGAAATGGCGGTCGCTGAGCGAGCCCAGGACATTGAAAGACCGGATACATCATTAGTCTCGCAAGAATCACGAGTTATATCCGATGGTTCAGTAGAGAACCGACGGTATGAAGGAGAAGGTGTATCTCCGTTCCCTGTGCCTGGCGGACCTGGTGCGTATGTCGCCAATGGCTCGGAGCATGACGAGCAGGGGGACACTACGCATTTAGCGGACGTTCACATCCAAATGACTGAAAGACGATTTGCAAAACTAAAAACTCTTAACGACGGGACATTTGAGGCAGAAAATCAATCCGCCTCAGTCGTAATTATGCCATGGGGTGGGTCAAAAGGCTCTGGCCGAGGCGCGTGGCTAGAGCTCACGTCTGAGGGAATCGATATTGGGTGGTATTACACGATGTACTTGAATCCTCTACCAGAGGAGCTTTTAGCTGAACTCAGGACTAAGGAGAAAGTGCTAGTTCCAGAACTAAATTACATGGGCCAGTTTGCCGGACATCTAAGACAATTGGGTATCAAAGCTGAAACGATAAACCAATACACGGGTCTTCCATGGAGAGTTTCAGATCTCAAAGAAGAGATTAAAGGACGTTTAAGTTAGAGATATGGGATAGTAATAAAAGGATTTAATTCTTGTAACAGAAGGAGCTAACTGATGGCTAAGAGAAATCCGTCATATGACTTTAAGTGGTGTCCAGGGTGTGGTGACTTTGGAGTGAAACGTGCTATTGAGATGGCACTCACAGCTAGAGCCTCAGAGAAACAAGAACCAATTGAAAATAGTGTCATCGTGGCCGGGATTGGTTGTTCCGGTAACCTAGTGCACCTTCAAGAAGGACCACAACCTTTTGGAATTCATGGGATTCATGGCCGCACTCTACCAATCGCATATGGCACGAAATCCGCAAACCCTGATCTCAATGTGCTAGTTGTGACTGGTGACGGAGATTTTCTTTCAATCGGTGGTGAGCACATTGGGCCACAAGCCAGACGGAATCTTGATATCACTGTGGTCGTAATGGATAATGGTATATACGGCTTAACAAAAGGTCAGGCTTCTCCAACAACCGACCTAGACGAGGTAACCCCCACGACTAAATATGGAAAACTCGACGACCGCATGAATCCATTAATGGTTTATTTAGGTGGTGGTGCGCGCTTCGTTATCTCGGAACTTTCGACTAGAATTCGTCCTCTTCAGCAAGCCATAGAGGATGCAATGAATTATCCGGGTTTTTCCATTGTGCATGTCCAATCACCTTGTACAACTTATAACGATACATATGCGGCTTTAAAAGGAGATGAAGAGAATGGAATTAAGCCTTTGGCACAGCCTATTCCAGACAACCATGATGCCAGTGATTACTTTCAGGCGCTCGCACTAGCCGCTCAACCTGGGGTGCCCGTGGGAGTCTTATACAGAGCTGACGATACTGTCCCCGCCCATGATCGGTTAACTGAGGCAAAGCAGGAAGCTGGGATCGCCGATACTGACATTGAAAAACTTTTCGATGGCATGGTGATATAGCTAGCTTGTTATATTGCGTGGCTTTCCGACCTGATTTCCCAAGACTCACAAAGATTGCTAGATGATTCTTCCTGATAATACTGAACCAATACGAGAAGTATCTGTATCCGGTATCCGGTTACGTTTTGCAGCGTCACATATGGCAACACTGGGTTCTGTATTAGAACCCTTGCACGGGCATAACTATGTAGTTTCTTGTCGTGTAGAGGGAGATTTAACGGAAGATAACTGGGTGATGGACTTTTCTGTATTAAAGCAGCTTTTAAGATCTCAGTGTGAGCTACTGGATCACAAGTTTCTGCTACAGATGAACTCAAACCAGCTTTCGATAGTACTTCAGAACGAATCACGTTCTTACGTCATCACACATGGCGACAAGACCTACCACATTCCATCTTCAGATGTAGTTGCTCTGCCGATTGAAAATTCAACTGCTGAACTCATAGCAGAGTATATCGCTGAAGCTCTGATTAGTGATATCTCCTCCGCTAACGTTACGAATCTAAGAAAAATCACTCTGGAAGTTGAAGAAATGCCTGGGCAGTCTGGAATTTATACTCGAGTACTTCCTAGCGACACGAAGGATCGCTAAACTGAAACGTGTTCATCGAGAAGATAGCTGCGAAGGTGATATGAATGTTTAGCCTACTAAAAAGTATCCTCGCTTGGGCTGTAGTGTGCGGAGTTTTCTTTGGAGTGAGCACCATTGGTGGTTATGTGTACGGATATTCTCCTTCCGTGGAGCAAATAGCTTTTTTAATTGATGAGACTGCTCGAGAAAGGACACCTTTGACATTCGGTGGCCCCATTCTCGAAATAGAAAAATCAACAGGTCAAGAAGTGATTGTCAAGATAGCTAAGAATTTGACAGGAACTGAATCCGGAAGTTCTACTCAAAACCTAACTCTTACCGAATTCAATCTGAGCTCTGACGTCCTCATTGAAAAACTCACTCTTGTGGAGTCAAACGCCCAACTTGCGATCCTAGCTAATGGTGAAAATGTGAATCTAGGAATTGGTCGCACTGAGATGGGTCTTTATATCTCTGGAATCGTAGTTTTCCGAGAGAAAGTTGAGCAATAAATTAATATTATGAACCGATCATTCAACTTACTTTTCGGATTTCTTCTGATAATTGGGGCGATTTGCTCAGGAGGATATTTTGGATATGGCATGGCTCAAGACGATGGTGAGCCAATTAATCGTCTGATAGAAATTCGTGATCCGAGAACAGCTCCACCTAATTTTCAACCTTTTTTATCAAAGGGTGGCTATACAGGTTTTGAGGGTTTGCCAGCACTAACTGGAAAAATTTATCGAAGTGGTGTCATCGCTGACTCGAGCACTGACTCATTTTCGGTAATGTCAGGCGGAAGCAAGTTTGATGTGTCATTTCGGGAGTCACCCCGAATTTTTGAAATTAGGCCCAGTGCTCAAGAACTCAATATAGGTGATTTGGTTATGCTTCGATTCTCATCGGAGAAGGAATTGATTTCGATCTTAATCTTACCTAATGATTTACAATCGATTGGTCAGAAGTCATTAACACTAAATGAGCGCGCAGCAAATGCCGACTGATTGAGGAATGAAGGAGACTTATGCCTACTACTCTTGAGTGGTTTGGATGCTCAACATATCGACTAATAATTGGTGATTTAACACTGTTCCTTGACGCATACCTCGATCGGCCTGATTCGGCGCCAAATGTAGGTTTGCGAGCGTCCGAAGTGAGCAAGTGTGACTTTATTTTAGTTGGCCACTCCCATTGGGATCACCTCTGGGGCGCGGAGACGATTTCACGAAATACAAATGCCACGATAATTGGATCCTATGAAACGGCACGGGTGATGATCGAAGAAGAAGGAATCCCCGAGGATCGGGTGCTTCCAGTTGCTGGAGGAGAAGAAATTAGATTAAGTGATGAGGTGTCGGTCCAAGTTTTCCCTTCCCTGCACTCGTGTATCTGGGCTCCAACTACAGGTGGATTAGGAAAAATATCAGATAACTGTGTCGGAGATTTGGGTGTATTTCATCAAGATAGATTGGAATTGTTATCTCAGCGACTAGGGAGACGAGAACTCGGTGATGTGAGCAGCTCTGTAATGCCTTGGAGCCACCAAACTCCTCGTGGAGATGGTGGGGCGCTCTGCTATTTAATCAAAACACCCAATGGCAATATCTTTTATAAGGATACTATGGGCCACTATAGCTCAATTCTCGAGTCAATTTCACCTGACGTAGCTTTATTAGCAGCGGCTGGCCGGGGAAATATTGATGGTGATCCAGTGCAAGGGTCGGGAATCGATTTCCTCATGAAGGAACTAGTAGCGTTAAATCCGAAAGAGCTTGTCTTGGGACATTATGATGACTTTTCTGGAAACGGACTACCGGCCATGCAAGATTTGTCGGATATCTATGGTGCACTAGAGCAATCTGACTCACGTGTTAATTTACATGAAATAGAGTTCAATAGTAAGCTAACTTTCTTTCCTGCCGAGGACTAACCTGAACCTAATCACCATTGAACATACATAGGCATGACGACATGTATGAGTCGGTCGTCACCAAGCGCTTTGATGACACCAGGATTTCCAGAAGACGTAACCTCGATGTTAATGGTGTCGACGTTGATCACACCTAGGATATCTCTGATATAAGCGATATTAAAGGCTATATTGGAATCGCCACCCGTGACTGTGGCATCAATCTCATCATCATACGTCCCTGATTCGTCTGCCTGTGCCCGAATCGCAAGTTTTCCACCTTCACCGGCGCTACCTGCCGTGGCCGTGAAGCGTACAATATTTGATGAGTCACGGGCGAATCCATCCGCTCGTCGAATAGTTTCCATTAGTCCGGCCACCGACACATTAATGCTGACCTCATGATCGCTCGGAATTAATTGTTCATATGACGGGAACGATCCTTGCACCAAACTTGCAGTGATTTGTGCAGGTCCAACAGTAAATCCAACCCGAGTTCCTCCGTCCGGAGCATCCTCAAGTTGCATCTCTACTGTCGCATCTCCACTGTTCTCCGCGCTCATTGGTAATTCATCAATAAGTCGAATCACCTCTCTAACGATATTTCTAGGGACAATCACTGATGTCACGGTATCGCTGCCTGGTAGGTCTAATGTATGAACTGAAAGTCTAAACCCATCTGCTGCCCCGAGTCGGAGTTGATTTGTTGAAAATTCAAATTGCACGCCGGTAAGAACCGGTCTCGAGTCATCTTGCGCTGCTGCAACTACAGTTCGGTTCAAAGCTAGCTTAAATTCTTGGGCCGGTAGTACGATGTTTGTGTCTCCGGTAAACTCTGTAACCAAAAACTCATCCGGATTAAATCCAGCGATCTCAGCCTTGGTACGAAGGCATTTCACTACTGCTTGATTGCCGGACTCGGACGATTCCAAAGTAACTTCGTCGTTCGGTAAGTTACTTATCAAATTGCTTATTCGCGCCTTCTCCATTGTTATTTGGCCCGCTGTGGCTATTGCTGCTTTCAACTTATATGTTATTGCTACGGTCTCGCCATCAGTACCTACGAGTACTAGTGAGTCATTCTCGGTACGCGCTAAAAGTTGGCTTGCCAGAGGATTTTGGCTTCTCGGAATCGCTCGTACGACAGCTGCCACTCCGGAGTTCAAGTCCTTTTGCATGCAGCTCAGGTTCATCTTTCGGCTCCTCGGTGACTAGTAAAACGTTAAAGCGCATATCCATTTATGCTTTATATGTAATCCAATGTACCAGTTATCAAGTTAAATAGTCTACTTGCGTCGTAGAATTAGCTATTCCGCAGGAGAGCCAGCACAATTGAAAAGATTATTGATCGCCGGAGAGAATGTTAGTGATATTTGTGTTTGCCGAGACTTTGGTATTTTTTTTCGAACTGCGTGCTTTCGTCTTCCTTTTGGGTTTTTGAGAGACTCCCCCATTTGCGACAATTTTTGCCTCCCGAATTACAAGTAAATCGACCGCATCGTCTAAGGTAATGGTATTGGGGTCGCGATCCTTGGGTACAGAAGCATTAAATTCACCATCCGTCACATACGGCCCAAATCGGCCAGTCAGGTGGAGAATGACCTGTTTAGCTTGAGTGTCGGGCCTACTGCCCAATTCTTTCTTTGGTGAGGCACTTTGTTGATTTCGTCCACGAGTTTTTGGCTTAGCCAGCAGTTCGAGCGCACCCACTAACGTGAGGCTACTAACGGCTTGGAATCGATCTTCAGCTTCAATACTTCTGAAGTCTGTGTCACACTTAACGTATGGTCCATAAGGGCCCTGTGCAACGGCAAAGACAGGCGAACCATTATCTGGATGAAGCCCTAATTCTTTAGGAAAAGACAATGCTAGTTGTGCATCTTCCTCCGTGACTGTTTCAATCTCCATGTGTGGCCAGAGTCCCGCGCGGCGGGGTTTAAACGCAGAATCCTCTAGCTCTAATTCTGATGCAACAATTTCGAAATACGGTCCATGTGGCCCCGCTTTAACTACTATTGCTCTTCCGCTGTCGGTATCCAAGCCCACCTGCTTGTCTCCTGCCAGCTTTTCGTTAATACGCTTTATGGCCCACTCCATAGTCACTTCATCTGGAATTGTGTCATCCGGAATCCCGACGGTAATCTCATTTTCTCCGCTGGACTGATACAAATATGGTCCGTAATTTTTACCCACCCGGACTCCGACATCGCTACCATCGTCGCTTGTTCCAATCGATATAGTTGCCAGATCTCGACCAGAGATCTCTTCGATCGCAGTTTCGAAGGTCGATCGAAAACCTTCAGAGCTATTCACTCCTTCGCTATCTCCACTATTTCCAAAATATAGTGCACGTAGCCACTCAGATTTAGTCGCCGAGCCGGTGGCTATAGCATCTAATTGCCTTTCCATGTTTGCCGAAAACGCTAAATCGACCAACTGAGGAAAGTGTTTTTCAAGCATATTGACCACTGCAAAGCCAGTGAACGTTGGGATTAGTGTATTATTTCGCCGTATGCAATTACCTCGACGTTGAATAGCTTCAAGAATGCTCGTATATGTGGATGGCCGACCAATTCCTTCGCTTTCTAACTTCTCAATAATACTGGCTTCAGTCCAACGCCTCGGTGGTGTAGTTTGATGAAGTTGCACCTTCAGAGTGGTGACGTCAACCAGCTCACCTTCTTTAAGTAAAGGCAGAAGGTTTGTGTCTGCATCGGATTCGTCTACGTGATTCTCGTTCGACTTAGCTGATGTTTCCGTGTACACCGAGGTAAATCCCGGCTGAGTAATCACCCTCCCTGAGGCAGCTAGCCTAAGTTCGGTTGAGTTATGACTCGCAATCAAAGAAATTCTTGTATCAATGTATTCCTGATTAATCATCTGTGATGCGAGCGTTCTTTGCCATATTAGGTTATAGACCTCGAAGTCGTCACGACTAAGTGACGTTTGTAACTTTTCTGGTGATCTAAACTCGCCAGCTGGGCGAATAGCTTCGTGTGCCTCTTGGGCTCCCGAAGTACTTGTTCCGTATCGGCGAACGTCGCTCGATAGTAGTGTTTTTCCATATTCTTGTTCAATTATTGAACGAGTCTGCGTGAGCGCTTCCGTTGACAGCGTAACGCTATCAGTTCGCATATAGGTTATATGGCCGTTCTGAAATAATCGCTGTGCCGCATCCATTGTGCGACGAGAAGAGAGTCGTAGTTTTCGGCCCGCCGCTTGTTGTAGTGTTGAAGTGATAAAAGGAGGCTTAGGTCGTGCCGATCCTTTTTTCTCGACCGTATTCGTGACTAAAAGCGGTTGAGATTTAATGACCTGTTCTAATTCTTTTGCTTCCGCTTCCTTAAGCCAACGTATCCCTTTAGTTTTAATCAGAGATCCTTTGGTGTTGAAGTCTCTTGCAACCGCCACTTGGTCATCTCCAATACCAACCAATCGAATCTTAAAATCTAACTCTCCGTCCTTCTTTATTGCACGTCCATCAATACCTAGATATTCAGCAGGCACGTACTCCATTCGTTCAATTTCTCGATCGACAATAAGCTTCGTTGTAGGTGATTGGACTCGACCGGCTGATACCCCAAGGCGTATTCGACGTTGAGCGAGCAAGCTAGTGGGAAAGCCATAAATACGATCCATAACTCGCCGTGCTCGTTGAGCTTCAACGAGATTTTTATCAATTTCACCAGGATTCTCAAGAGCTCGAGTGATTGCGTCCTTCGTGATTTCATGAAAAACCAGTCGATGAACCGTGACACTCTTGCCAGGTTTTAACTCATCAAGAAGATCAGCCGCAATGGCTTCCCCTTCCCGATCCTCATCAGTCGCTAGATATAACTCACTGACATTCTTTAATTTCTTCTTTAACTCACGTATGGTACTTTTCTTATTGTCATAGACTACTAATGCCGGCTCGAAATCGTTCTCTACGTCCACTCCAAGAAAGCCCAGTAATCCGTCGGAGTAGCGATTTTTTCTACCAGTGTCATTCGCTTTAATTTCCGATTTTTTATTAGCAAGATCTCGAATATGTCCCACCGAGGCCTCGATCTCATAACTATCATCGAGGAACTTTCGGATGGTTGCCGCCTTGGTTGGCGATTCTACTATGACTAATTTTGATGGCGTGTCTGGCATGTAATTCCAATTAAATGATATTGTAGTTTTTTTGCCCTAGCCTGAATTATTATGTGAATACGTCCGTATCAGCAAGTCTACACGCCTCACGGGTTGGCAAACGTTCATGATTAACTATCGTTAACTGAGACATAATGCGCTCTGGATTGCTAGCTCTCTGAAGCTGACTCCTCGGTTGACATTACCACGCTAGCATTCACCAGCTCAATATTCTTTACCTGTACCCGTCGCACCCGTTGGCCTTCAATCTCACTAACGGTCATCAAGAGTAGTCCATTGGTTGAATCTTGATCCTGATTATCTCCCCATGCTATCTCAATTGAATCACCTACTTCACCCAAGCGTCCCTGGGTGGTGACGACTAAGCCACCCACAGTATCTACATCATCAACACGGACTTCAGTTCCCAAGTGGTCGTTGAGTTCATCAATTGTCACGGTCGCATCAATCGAGAAAGAGTTCTGATCAGTCTGCTCAAATTGAGGTAACGCCGGGGCTGCATCAAACTCATCTACAATTTCTCCCGTGATCTCCTCGATAACGTCCTCAATTGTAATCACGCCCGCGGTGCCTCCGTATTCATCAACGGCAATCGCGAGATGTGCACTTTCACCAGTTCGTAGCGTAGTTAAAAGTTTGTCGGCTTCCATAGTTTCCGGAATAAAGACGGCCTTCCTAGAAATGTCTTGGAGATCTGGCTTATTGAATCGACCTATGTACTGTATTAAATCTTTGATATAGAGGACGCCTACGATCTCGTCGAGTGAGTTTTGATACAGAGGAATCCTACTGAATCCGGACTCGACTGCTATCTGTAAAGCTGAGTCAAAATCATCATCAGCATTTATCGCGGTTACATCGGTCCGCGGAGTCATAAGCTCACGTGCCGTTTGACCTTGCAGTTCCAAAACTGAATGAATCATTCGTCTTTGTTCATTGAGATCTTCGTCGTCCGCAAATTCCAAAATTTGAACAAGTTCCTCCGCAGGGTTCAAATGCTCTGCACTGCCTAACAATCCGGCAGCTCGTAAAGGTATGCTTACTGGGGCCGATAACGTCCACGCAATTGGGCGAAAAATTGACTGAAATCCTGCTGTGATGACTAGTGCATAGCTGTCCCAAAAACCGGGTATAGACTGAGCGAATATTCTTGAAGCAGTTCGACTTATACTTATGATCAGGGCGCTTAAACCAATTGCAATAACCACAAACCACACTATTGCTGAATCCGACGAGATATCTGCCAAATTAATCAGTTCTACAACAGACACAGTGATTGCGACACTTGCAATGGTGACAGCAGCACGTAGGGCTCGGAGTGTTCTCTGCCTCTCCCGAACATAGGATCTTAAGACTCCCTTAAGTCCTACCTCATTAGCAGATGGCAAGCTACGGCGAGCTAAAGCAATAGCCCCAGCTTCTGCTGCTGTGCTCAGGAGGAGCATGGCTATTCCAAATATGAGCAATAAACACAGTATTACCGAGCGGGTGGTATCCAAAATTTCCTAGACTTGTCAAATTCAATCGACTCAGTCAAGTAACTCCTTATCAAGATGCAAACTATTTTTTCCGAGCAGGTACTCCCATAACCAAAGTACCTTCTTCTACATCTCTAGTAACGATAGCACCTGCAGCGGTTGCTGCGTCACGCCCAACCGACACTGGTGATATGAGAACTGAATTGCTTCCAATAAAAGCTCTGTCCCCTATTGAAGATTGATGCTTAATAGCTCCATCGTAGTTTGCGATTACGGTTCCTGCTCCAATATTTACATCTACACCAATCGTCACGTCGCCCAAGTAGGCAAAATGGCCGATCTTGGAATTTTCGCCAATTTTAGATCTCTTAATCTCGACGTTTGTACCGATTGACACACCTCTGCCGAGATAACAATCAGTCCGTAAGTGGCTGAATGGACCAATTGAGCAGTTAGCTTCGATCTTCGCGCCCGTTAGCACTGAGCTAAGAATTGTGACAGAATCGTCTATCCGGCAGTCTTCGATAATCGTATTACTTTCAATGCTACAAAATGAGCCTATCCTCGATCCTGAACGAATCGTTACGTTTGGGTGAATGATCGTATCGGAACCGATGAGGACATCATCGTCTATGTAAATAGAATTGGGATCTCGCAACGTAACACCATTCGCCATGTGCTCTTGTCGGATTCGAACGCGAAGACGGTGTTCCAAGGTCGCTAAGATTTCTCTGTTATCGATAGTGTCTGTCTCGCCGGCTTCGGTAACTTGATATGCGTCGATACGTATCTGTGATCGTTCGCAGGATTCGGCTAAATTATAAATAAATTCAGTAATCCTGATTTGGTTGTTGGTTTCCAAATTCAAGCCCGAAAGTATGTCCGATCGCACCGCAAATACTCCGCTAGCAATTTCCTTAAGGCCTCTCGATCCGATCGAATGATTTGGAGTCACTAGGGAGTTAATGATGCCGTTTCTCCGTGAGATCTCAATTTGAGACTCACGAGATTGGCCAAAGACCGTTAAAAGTGTCAACGCACTGCTCATAAGCTGATGTTGACCAGCCAGTTTCAATATTGTGTCCTTCGTTATCAGTGGCATATCTCCACGAATCACCATAACTTGCTCATCAGGCATATGACTCGGAATTAGATTGTTAATGAACTCACTAGATTGCTCTATCCCTTGGGCCGAAAGTAATTCTTTGTACTGGGGTTGGAATCCTGCTGGCACCAAACAGGTCACACTTGCACAGTTCAGCTCGCTCACAATTCTGGCAATTTTGCTAACCGACGGTAGTCCCCCCACAGAATGAAAGGAGTTTGGGATTTCCGAATTAATCTCGCCCGTGTAAGCGGACGCGTCGATGATAACTTTCCAGCCAGACAAGCTTTTTGCGGGGCTAAGGGGAGCAATCAGGCTCTCGACACTCATTGAAAACCAAATCCTTCTACCGGAGCAGCGTTGACCCCGTACTAGATCGAATTCTACTATAGAGGGTGTCGGTAAGCCACTGCGCAAATACTCATTCGTTATTGCGCTAAACATCTGGAGGGAGTCTTAATGAAAGTCAATGATTTACGAGATGCCTTCTCAAAGTTTTTTCAAACCCGAGATCACCAACGAATTCCTTCTGCATCGTTGATACCACACGGCGATCCTACTTTGCTATTTACAACTGCCGGCATGGTTCAATTCAAACCATATTTCTTGGGACTAGAGTCCCCACCATCGTCCCGTTTGACCTCAATACAACGGTGTTTTCGAACGACGGATGTTGAGGAGGTCGGTGACGATGACCACCTAACTCTATTTGAAATGTTGGGTAATTTTTCAGTCGGAGACTATTTTAAACCCGAAGCAATTGCATGGTCATGGGAATTTTTAACCGAAGTTCTTGAAATACCTGCGGATTCCTTATGGGCGACGGTCTACACGACTGATGATGACGCATACAAGTTGTGGCTTGGTCAGGGCGTCCCGGAGAGCCGGTTATTGCGATATTCGGCTGAGCAAGGCAACTGGTGGGGACCGCCAGGAGAGACTGGTCCCATGGGCCCTTGCTCAGAGCTGCACTATGATTGGGGAGTCAATGCTACCTGTGGCCATTGCCAATCTGGCACCTGCCATCCCGACATAGGTTGCGGGCGCTTTCTTGAAATTTGGAATTTGGTGTTCATGCAATATGAGCTTCTAGAAGACGGATCTCAAATTGACCTCCCTGCCGCAAACATTGACACTGGTGCAGGACTTGAGCGACTGGCATCTGTCCTTCAAGGCCATAAATCTGTTTACGACACTGATGAATTACGAATGATCGTGGCCGCCGCAGAATCTATCACCAGTACAGCGTACGAGCCCGAAAAAAATCCAGCTGCTGCTTTTGCGCTACGAGCTATAAGTGAGCACGCGAGAGCATTTTCATTCCTAGTTACGGATGGTGTACTGCCGTCAAATGATGGCAGAGGGTACGTACTTCGCCGTTTGATTCGGAGAGCTATCTATTTTGGAAACCAACTAGGAATTCGAAAACCTTTCTTCGCAGATGTGGTTGACTCAGCCGTGGAGCATTCACGAATTTCGAACCCAGAGTTAGAGGAGCGACTCGATTTTATGCTAGAGCTTGCTCAAAAAGAAGAAGCTCGATTTCGACTGACACTCGACCGTGGACTGAGCCTACTTAATTCAATTATTAAAGAACACGGTGAAGAGCAAATTATTGGTGGTCATGAAATCTTTACGCTTTACGATACCCACGGCTTACCTCCCGAGCTAACCCAGGAAGTAGCAAAAACTCATAACTTCCAGGTAGATATGATTGGATTCGAACAAGAAATGGCCGATCAACGCCAAAGATCAAAAATTACAGATACATCAAGCCACCAACAAGACAACGCTAAGTTTTATGCAGATTTAGACTTCCAGTCAGCTTTTCTTGGATATGAGGAAGAAAATTGTAGCGCTGAGGTACTTTACGTTGCCTCAACTGAGAACACCGATAATTCATCAGAGGTAGCGATTATTCTCAGCCAGACGACTTTTTACCCGGAAGGTGGTGGCCAAATTGGCGATTCCGGAACTATCACGAATATGAATGCTGAAATGAATGTTTCAGATAGTCAACGGTTTGGTGACGTAATCGTACACACTGGTAATCAAGTTAGTGGAAACTTTGAGACTGGCGATATCGTGAACGTATCGATAGACACAAACCGAAGGCTCGATATCTCAAGAAATCATACAGCGACCCACCTTCTGCACTCTGCGTTGCGAGAAGTATTGGGTACGCATGTTCGGCAGGCAGGCTCATACGTCGGTCCAGAATACTTTCGATTTGACTACACACATACCGAAGCATTGTCAGACCAACAAATCGACGAACTTACGGCGGTGGTGAATTCCCGAGTTAGATCGAATATCAGATCACTTATTGAAGAATTGCCATATGACGACGCTATTTCGAA
>CAVODE010000025.1:0-21636 GCA_963694535.1 Dehalococcoidia bacterium | reverse complement strand
GCGCAACTAATTTCCCGGATATCCACGATTCATAGGCTGCGCTTGATTGAGCCGACTGAATACCCCAAATCTTAGTTGAAGCAGATAACTCATCTCTAGCAAGTATCCATCCACACACACCTGAACCTCCCCCAACCGGAACAATAACCAAGTCCACACCCTCAAGTTGACCATCTTTCTCAAATATTTCCAGCGCAGCGGTGCCCACGCCACTGATTAATTTCGGTTCATTAGCGGGATGAATATAACGCCCATGAAATTTATTTGAATACTCAATTGCGGCGTCACGACATGCATCAAAATTAGCACCTACATACTGCAACTTGGCACCAAACCGTTCAATTGATGCGGCTTTATCTGGATTGCCGTTCTCAGGCAGAAAAATCGTAGCAGGAATGTCAAAAAGTTCTGCGGCGTACGCGATTGACTGACCGTGATTTCCGGTCGATGCTGTGACTACTGCTTTACAGCCATCAGCTGCAAGGCTGGCCATTAGGTTGAGACCACCTCGGAGTTTGAAAGCTCCAATCGGATTGCTAAACTCCCATTTTAACCAGATATCTGCACCCAGAAACTCGCTTAAGGCAGGCGCGAAGACCAAAGGTGTCTGTGATGGAAGATATCTTCTAATTACCGCCAGTGCATCGCGCATTTCAACTAACGTAGGTGGCATCATTTTTAATCAACGATTCTAAAAATCAAGGAAAATATCGGCGCCCGCGCCAGTCGCATACTCAGCCGTACCTTTTTTATTGCCACTAGTGAAAGTAATTTCAGTACCAGGGGTAGCACAAGAATCTTCAAGTTTGAAGAACCATTGTCCAACTCCATCAGCTGTCGTCGTGGCACAGATTACACCGTTAGCAGATGCTGTAACAACAGCGTTAGGTGATGCATTCGTTCCATACGGTACAAACGGAGGTTGACCGGAACCACTTTGAGTTGCTGGAGCCGCCGTTGCCGCCGCTGGAGCTGCTGTTGCCGCCGCTGGAGCTGCTGTTGCCGCCGCTGGAGCTGCTGTTGCCGCCGCTGGAGCTGCTGTTGCCGCCGCTGGAGCTGCTGTTGGAGCTGCTGTTGCTGTTGCTGGTGGTGGATCGCCAGTTACTTTCAGCACTTGACCCACCCAAATCACATCTCCTTCAACATCCGGGTTCAACGCTCGAAGTTGAGCAAGTGTTAAGCCATATCTTGCCGCGATATCAGTTAAATTATCACCCCCCACCACAACATATTCCGAAAGATTTTCCTCTACTGTCTCTGTCGGTGTCGCGGTAGGAGCCACAGTTGCAGTTACTGTAGCAACTTGAGTGGAACTGGTAGTCGCAGCTACTGTAGCGGCTTTTGTCGCTTCAATGACGGATTCACTTCCGACTTCTGAATTTCCACCACAGGCGATGAGTAGTGCTGATAAGCTTGATAAGAGGACTATGAGATTCCAATTCATTTTATTCCATTCACTAGCCCCCGCTCCACAAACTATAAAGCAAATTTCTACTGCTTTACAAATATCTTAGAAACTCACTTGCCGTTCTAGTCCTAATAGATTAAGTTTGTGTTCAGATTTGGAGAAAATTATGTCAGATCAGGTAGATGAATCCTACGATATTGAGGTCATCAAGGCCGAATGGATTGGGAAAAAGACGGAGAAAACAACGGGAAGGTACCCGGTTGAATATGACCCGATCAGGAGACACTGTCACATGGTAGAAGATACAAATCCACTGTTCCTTGATCCAGATGCGGGCAAAAATAGTCAATATGGTGCGGTTATTGCGCCTCCTGTAATGGCGGGTTATTTTGCGGGAAGTGGGCCTTGGCCTCAAAAAGCTAAAACAGATGCACTTGCAAATGTTCCAACTCGAGGCGAGCGTAAAATCAACATGAACATAGATTGGGAATATTTAATTCCTATAAAAATTGGTGATCAACTTAGTTCGCAACGTGAACTCATAGATATTTTTGAAAAGCCGATTAAATTAGATTCAAAGGCGGTGTGGCTCGTCACGGAAACGCGAATCACTAACCAAAACGACGATGTTGTTGCAATTGGACGAAACACACTACTAACACACCGGACGCCTGAACAGGTCTCCGCTGATTTATAGAAATAAATAAGGAGAATACGCATGACAACACTACAAACTCAACTTCACTGGGAAGATGTAAAAGAGGGCGACACAATTCCAGGATATACTCTTGATCTCACTTGGACAAAAATGGTTGAACAAGTCAGTGGTTCACAAGATTTCTATGAAGTCCACCATGATCCGGATTTTGCTAGAGAAGCTGGACACGAAGAAATCTTCTACAACACCGGATTCACTCAGGCTGCGTTGTGTCGTCTGCTGACCGACTGGATGGGAAAAGATGGCTGGATTCAAAATTTCAGCTTCCAAATGCGCCGTATGAACATTCCTGAAGACCACGTGCAAGTGAAAGGCGTGGTTACAGGTACCCAAGTCAGAGAAGATGGCAAAGGGGCTGTTACCGTCGATCTTTGGTTAGAAAACGATCGAATTGGTATCACGACTCCTGCCGAAGCTACCGTCCTTCTTCCATTGCGCGAATCCTAATTAAATTAGTTTTGGGAAGGAGCTCGAACTGGACATTTCACTGCTATCACACATGATGCCAATGAAATAACAGCACATACCCAAAATACGCTCAGGACACCAGAGAAATCAGCCACAAAACCGGCAACGACTGGTCCGGCAAACATACCAATGGCGTAGAGGGCTTGATAAATCCCCATGGATGTAGTTCGCGTAGCTCCCGGCACCACTAACACTGCCAGGGTCATCAAAATGAGCTGCGACATGCCACGACCCAATCCACCTGCTGCTTGACTCACCATTATCAAAATTGGTGAATCTAGTAAAGGAATTACAGCCACAGAAATAGCGATAATAAATAACCCAAACACCAGAATATTCCTATATCCAAATTTTTCTACCAACTTGGGAGTCGCAAGGTTTCCAGCTGCTGAAAAAATAAACATTGCTCCTGCAATTAGACCATTTTGAAATTCTGTCGCGCCAATTGATACAGCGTACACAGGTACAAAAGAAAAGCTCACAGCAAATGTGACGAAATGAATCAGTATTCCAATAAGTGAAATTCTTAGTAACAATGGATTGCGACCAACCCGCAAAAAATCTGCCCACGACATTACTGTCCTATCCAGTTGCCGAGGTTCTTTAATCAGCAATATTAGGACTGTGCCGATCAATCCAGATACAAAGCCCGCAAAAAAAGTTGATACACCCCCGTAGAGTTCACCAATAATTCCTCCAAGAAAGGTTGCTACCACGATCCCAAAGGCATTCACAAACATCACCCACGACATAGCCTGATTCGTTTTGGAGTTGTGAAAGTAAGAAATATAAAGAACTGATATTGCGACCCAGCCAGCGCCAGCCACACCAGTGAGCGAGCGTGCCAAAAATAATACAAACGGTGAGGGAGCAAATAACAGACCAAGAGCCCCAGCGGAGGATGCAATAAATGCTACGAGTACAAATGGTTTCCGTTTCCCTAGCAGATCAGAAATTATGCCTACAGGAATACGTAATGCCATTTGCCCTATAGCGTATGAAGCAATGACTATTCCCAACACCGTGTTTGAGGCGCCAAGTTCAAGTGTGTGAATAGGTAAGAACGGAACATAGAAGTACAGAGACATCCAAAAAAAGAAAATTGCTATCGTCGAGAGCAAAATATTTCGGTCTAAAGATATCGACGTTTTGCTTAGAGGCATATATACCAATTTTTTGAGCTAAAACCATACAAAAACGAGTCTCTTTGTATTCCACCATCTTCATACACATAAGGCGTAGATGCCAGCCAAACGTTGATTAGCTCGGCTCAAGACGCTACCATCCAGAAACTAGAACTGTAAAACTTAAATCGCCTCCAAGAAAAGAGATACTAAGTATGAAATTAGCCGTTGAATTTCCTAATGTGATTTACCGAGAGGGACCAGATGCAGTTGCGAGCCTTGCTCGTGCAATCGAAGAAATAGGATTCGACCAGCTCGATATGTTTGACCACGTGGTAATGGGACACCCTACTGATGACCGGCCCGCCATGGCCTACCCCTCCAATATGCCGGTGCTGGAAGCACTGATGACCCTCTCCTATGCGGCCGCAGCTACCTCGACAATTGGTCTTGGAACTGAAGTTCTAATTTTACCTCAAAGACAACCCACGCTAGTCGCTAGACAAGTAAATACGCTCGATATCCTGTCTGGTGGGCGGGTACGGTTGGGTGTAGGAGTTGGTTGGCAACAGTCTGAATATGAGGCGTTAGGTGTTAATTTTACTGCACGTGGAAAAATGATGGACGAGGCAATTGATTTCATGAAAACCTGGTGGCAAGAAGAGAATGTGTCGTATCAGGGGCAATTTTACTCAGCTAATAATATGGCCATGGAGCCTAATTCCCCACAAGGTGCAAACATTCCGATATGGATTGGTGGCAACTCGGAAGCCGCATTAAAGCGGGCTGGGCGCATTGGAGACGGTTGGATGGCATCTGGGTCAGCAGATGACTATGAAAAAATGTCTTCCGCAATTAAACGAGTGAAGTCATACGCTGAAGAATTCTCACGAGATCCTGATACGCTTGGATTTCAAGCACAGTTAAGCCCGCCACCTAGAAATAATGATCCTGCCTCTAGAAATTTCTATGCGAATCCTGACGATGTTGCAGCGACGGCATTATTAGCGAAGTCCATTGGATTTGATTGGGCGACAATTAACGTAACTGGCGTATTCGTGGCGGGCGCCAGGAGTCTAGATGCCATTATAGAATCACTAGCAGTTCTTCATAACAAAATTCGACAGGAAGTAGGCACCGCATAGCATAGAAATCTAGTAATTTTGAGATGAATTAAATTTCCGATCACTAACATTTAAGGATATAAACAATGACACAGTCACCTATTAATAGTTCAAGTAGCTACGAAGCCGTAGAGGGCTGGGCAAAAATTCCACATGGTACATGGCTTCGCGAGGCGACCTCGGTAGCCGTAGATTCTGAGGATAAAGTTTATGTCTTCAATCGAGGCAACGTACCAATGCTCGTCTTTGATGCCGAGGGAAACCTCATTAATCAGTGGGGAAATAAATCTCCCTACAGCGGCATGACTTCTATCACCGATCCCTACGGAATTACTAGAAAAGTATGGCAAGGCGTTGACTATGTTTGGCCGCATTCAGTTCGGGCAGACCATGAAAACAACCTCTGGCTTGTGGATGTACATAGCCACACAATCACCAAAACCGACAAACAAGGCAACGTTCTCCTGAAGATCGGAACTGGATCCGCATCTATTGAACAAGGTGGTGAGCCATTCAATAAACCTACCGACGTAGCAATTTCATCGGCTAACGGAGACGTATTCGTATCTGACGGATATGGAAATTCAAAAATCCATCGCTTCGATAAAGATGGAAATCATATTCTTTCTTGGGGTGAATCAGGGGCAGATGACGCGCAATTCAGCCTTCCCCACAACCTAGCACTCTTGGATAACGACAAAGTAGTGGTCTGTGATAGAGAAAATCATAGAGTACAGATGTTTACTACTGACGGTGAATTCATTCGATCCTGGCATGCTCACAAAGCGGTTGCAGTCACAATTGGTTCAAATAATGAAATCTTAGTTGCAGAACAAGGGCCTCCTCCCGTGCAATCTGGAGTCCCAAATCTAGGCCATCGAGTGTCGATATTCTCGGAAACTGGGGAACTAATTAATCGAATTGGAAGAGATCTCCCAGGTGAGTCTCCAGACCAATTTCTATGGCCGCACAGTATCGCTGTTGATTCATCCGGAAGTATTTACGTAGCAGAAGTATCTTACGTCGAAGTTGGCAGTAAGCAAGATCCCGCAAGAGAAATGGTGAGCCTTCGGAAATGGCGAAGAACCAGCTGATTACTGGATGCAGTTTCAAAAAATAAGACAACATTTGCGAGCATAATGTGACTGGCACCCCGAAACAACCTGTCGCTCCCCCCCTAGCCGGAGTACACGTGCTGGATCTCGCCGATGAACGCGGAATTTATGGATCCAAATTGCTGGCTGATCTAGGTGCAAGCACTATTCGAATTGAATCGATCCATGAGGATGGACTCAGGCAGCGAGGGCCATTTAATCAGGCTGGCGAATCACTCTGGTATGCCTATTATGCGTCGAATCGGGTAGTAATAAAAATCGATCTTAAATCAGATCACGGGATAACTCAGCTAAAGAAACTTGTATCGAAGGCAGACATCATCATTGATACGGGTATATTGAATTCTATAACCTCGACTGGCTTTGACTTGAACGATCTCAATAGTGAGGTTGTTCACGTGGATGTGTCGTCGTTCGGGCAGGATGGCCCTTGGAAGGATTTTCTGGCGCCCGACCTGATCGCTGGAGCCCTCGGTGGCACTGTCGCCACAACGGGAGATATCGATACCACCCCGCTCAAATTATTTGGCGATCAATCTTTTTTAGTATCCGGAACGTATGCAGCGATAGCAGCTCTCACTGGACTCTACGATGCTGAAGACAGAGGTGCAGCTAGGCGAATAGATGTACCTGTTCACGAAACTATCGCGAGTACGTTGGAGCACGTTCTGATGCTCGCTCTGTATCCAGGATTTGTCCCGTGGGCAGATGGAAAAGTACTGCCTCGGCGTGGTTCACTACATTGGGGTAATGCGTATGAAGTCGTCCCCGCCATAGGAGGATCGATCATGGTGACTCCTACTCCAAACGTAGAAAAACAAATTGCTTGGCTCGTAGAAGAACAAGTAGAGGAAGATTTACTTGATGAAAAATACGCGGCGTTGGAGCGCCGACAAGAATTTATTAGCCGCATAATGACCGTGTTGCGCAAATGGGTCGCCACCAAAAACGCTGAGCCTTTCTTTCATGAAGCTCAAAGCCGACACTATCCATTTGGGCTCGTTATGAAGCCCGACGAGGTAGCAAATAACCCCCACCTACAAGACCGTGATTGGTGGAAGGAATATCCGACTGAGAACTCAGTTGCCAAAGGCCCTGGCGATCCCTATCACTTCAGTAGATCAGCTCTTAGAAAACCCACAAAACAAATCACGTATCCTACACTTTCCGAAAATATTCTTAACACAATTGGATGGGTGTAATGTCTGAACTGCCGTTCAACGGACTGCGAGTACTAGATTTTACGCACGTTCTCGCAGGACCATTCGCTACTCGCATCTTGGGTGACCTCGGTGCAGACGTAGTAAAAATAATGAGTGAAGCTCGACACGGACCCGATGGTGGAACCAGCAGTCCCTACCACGCGATGTGGAACCGAAGTAAACGAGTGCTACAACTCGACATGACCCAGCCAGATGCCCGACTAATGTGCGCAAACATGTGCAAGCGAGCAGATATCGTAATAGATAATTTTTCTCCGGGAGTATTAGATAGGTGGGGTATCGGCTATGAAGTAACCTCTATCGAAAATCCAGGTGTCATCTATATACAAATGTCAGGGATGGGTGATTCAGGTCCATGGTCCTCATATGTATCATTTGCACCGACCGTCCATGCACTCGCTGGGCTTACATACCTCACTGGTGTCCCAGGCCGAGAAGATATTGGGATCGGCTTCTCCTACAACGATCACCAATCAGGTCTACATGGCACAGTAGCCTTGCTGGCCGCATTGATCGAACGACGAAAGTCAGGGATAGGTCAAAGAATTGAACTGTCCCAATTTGAAGTAGGAACGACCTTTAATGCTCCAGCTTTACTAAATTTTTTTGCAAATCAATCGATTGCTGGACCTTCTGGAAACCAATTGCCTTTCGATCAGGTCGCACCTCACAATTGTTATCCGTGCCTGGGAACAGATCGTTGGATAGCTATAGCAATCATGAGTGACGACCAATGGATCAAGCTGATTCAGCAAATGGGAACACCAAACTGGGCGACAGATTCGTCCCTTGCCCATGCAACTGGACGAATCGAAAATCAAAATTTTATAGATGAACAAATTACAGAATGGACTCAATCGCAAATTGCTGAAGATTTGATGATCCTGTTACAAACCAATGACATTCCTGCTGGAGTCGTACAAACAGGAGAGGACCTTGTTGAAAAGGATCCGCAACTTGCTAGCTCCAATTTCATATTTGAATATGATGATGAACATCCTACTCTTGGAAAAATATCCGGAGATAGGCTACCGCTACACTTCGAAGATAAGTTAATACGCAAGTACAGTAGACCGGAGATCTTTGGAGAATCGAACAGGCAAATTCTCAAGGATTGGCTGAATATGACTGATGATGACATCAATTCAAATATTCAATCTGGGCTTATTAGGTAAAAACAGTTGTCAGTACTAAGGAGTGAAAATGTTACAAGATCTTACGGGGCAGGTTGCTTGGATTACCGGAGGAGGAACCGGCATCGGAGAGTCTGGTGCTATCAAACTCGCCGAGGCCGGCTGCCAAGTTGTACTCTCAGGTAGGCGAGCTGAACCTTTGGAAGCTGTTGCTGCTCAGATACCTGGTGACGTATCTATTGAACCATTAGACGTGTCCAATAATGAGTCAGTAATGGCTGTGACCGAACGAATACTCGAACGATATGGACGAATCGACATAGGAGTATTCAGCGCCGGTATTAATGTCAAAGATAGGAACTGGCCAGTTATATCGATCGACAGCTGGAATGATGTTATCAACATAGATCTGAATGGTGCCTTCTATTGCTGTCAAGCCGTACTCCCTTCGATGAGAGCAAATGGTGGCGGCGTGATAATAAATGTGTCATCAATGGCGGCAAAAGGTGTCGGGCTCATAACTGGACCAGCTTACACCGCTGCCAAGCATGCAATGAATGCGATGACCGCAAGCCTGATTCTAGAAGAACGAAATAATGGAATACGAGCAACTGCGCTTTGTCCTGGCGAGGTAGCAACTCCAATACTCGACCAACGCCCTGTACCTGTGAGTCCGGAAGATCAGGCCAGAATTCTACAGTCAGATGATTTGGGTGAAGTAATTCGCTTTATCGCCCAGCAACCACCTCACGTAACACTAAATGAAATTCTGATAAATCCCACCTGGAATAGATTTGAGGCTTGATACTCTTGGAGAATTTATCTTCAAAGTAATCGAAAATAATAAATCAGTGAAGACCAATTAAAAAATGAAATGAGCAGAACATGAGCAGCGATATAGAAGTAAATGACGCCGTTAAGAGACTTGGAACTGAAACTGCCTTCGAAGTACTAGCAAGGGCCGAGGCATTAGCGGCTGAAGGAAAAAGCATCATAAACCTTGGCATTGGACAGCCTGATTTCAAAACCCCGGAACACGTGGTTGAGGCTGCCCAAAAGGCACTCCGTGACGGCGCGCACGGGTACACACCAGCTGCAGGAATACCAGCACTCCGTCAATCTGTCGCAAATGACTTGCAGGCAAGACACCAAGTCGCAGTTGACCCGAGCAGTGTACTAATTACACCCGGAGCCAAGCCCATTATGTATTTCGCCATATCGATATTAGGCCAACCTGGTGCCGAAATTATGTATCCGAATCCCGGATTTCCTATATACGAATCAATGATTAGATACACCGGTGCAAAACCAGTCCCCATAGAATTAAAAGAAGATGCAGGGTTTGCGTTCGATGCTGACACCGTGTTGTCACAAGTCAACGAAAACACAAGACTAATTATCATTAATAGCCCCGCAAACCCGACTGGTGGTGTGGTTCCTCGAGACACATTTGATAAGTTAGTTGCCGGCTTGGAACAATACCCAAAAGCAGTAATTCTCTCAGATGAAATCTATAGTCGAATTTTGTATGACGGCGAAGAGCATGTCAGTATGCTGCAGTATGAAAGCATACGCGACAGACTAATAGTGATAGATGGGTGGAGCAAAACATATGCGATGACCGGCTGGCGCCTTGGCTATGGAGTATGGCCAAGTACGCTATTTGAATACGCCGAAAAACTTGCTGTCAATTCATACTCATGTCCCAATGCGGCGTCACAGCACGCGGGCATTGCAGCCCTGGAAGGGCCACAAGATCAAGTTGGCCAAATGTTGGATGCATTTGACGAGCGACGAAAAGCCGTAGTCGACGGCTTAAATGCGATCTCAGGTATCACCTGCGTGAAACCAAAAGGCGCCTTTTATGCATTTCCCAATGTTCAAGAAACTGGATTCGACACGCGTGATCTGCAACAAAGACTTCTGGAAGAGGCTGGAGTTGCTCTCGTCGCCGGCACCTCATTTGGAGCACTTGGAGAAGGATATTTAAGAGTTTCCTACGCCAATAGCTTGGAAAATGTGAACGAGGCCGTCTCTCGAATTAATGATTTCTTGTCGTAAAAGCTGGCAAAAGTCAGTATCTAATGAGATGACAAATCTATCACTATCTCCGTATATCGCTCACTAACATTAACAGTTCTGCTTGACAAATCATGGTGGAGTGGGACAATTAAGTGAGGAAACCGGTATATAGTCCACAAATTGGACTTAGAAAAGGAGGCTCCGGTTATGGAATGGGAAGCAGTGTTGGTAGTCCTGGTTACGGCGTTAGCCGTCTCTCGAGTGGGAGATGTCGTGAACGCTATTCTGGGCAGTGTGTTGCCAAGTGGTAATATTGGCTCCACATCACTAAAGATGGATCGGCTTGTCCTTTGGATAGTAGCCGCTGTCATGGCGTATATCGGTCAGCAATTTATTGGATTCGATATGCTAAACGCATTAGGAATCAGCTCCGGTAATACGGATATGATCTGGAATATCCTGGCCTTTATGTCGATTGTTGATGCAACCGACGCATTCGCTAGGAAAAAACTCTTGTAGTAATTATTACCCGCAAGATAGAAAAAGGACGGCTTAGGCCGTCCTTTTTTTTTGCTAGATTACCTTTTCATCACGAAATTGATTAATTTCTGATTCAGTGAAACCAACTTCGAGCAGTATAGATTCCGAATGACTTCCAAGCTTCGGGGCCGGTAATCTCGCCTTAGTGGGTGTAACTGACATTTGTACGATCGGTCCCACCACTTGCTGCGGACCTGTTACTTCATGCTCCAAATCCGACATCATACCCATAGCAATTACCTGAGGATCACTAGACATTTCCTCAGCGAAATGAACTGCTGAAACCGGGACTCCTACGGCATTTAATAATTCTTCCCATACTGATGCTTCTTTATCCATAAATATAGTTTGCAATTCTTTCTTCCAGTCGGTGACTCTGATTTCATTTTCCGTGGTCGAAGCGTCGAAATCTGGTGAATCTGTCTCGTCATAAAAATTAAGTAGTTTTCGGACCGAATCTCTATTCTGCTGAGTTAGGGCACCTAAAATCAACGAGCCTTGCTTAGTGTGATATCCACTATAGAACAAACGGTGCGACGTAAATCGCATTGTCTGCTTTGGCCTGAGTGCCATTAACTCTCCATATGTGGCACCACTGGATCGCCGAGCATTAATTTCATTCATGAGTGGATCTCGCACGGTTACATCATGCACAGGTTCACGCATTACCCGTGTCGCCAACAGATCCAATCCGCTCTGCAATAGCGACAATGAAAGTTCTTGGCCTCGTCCTGATCGCTCTCGCTCATAAAGAGCCGCACAAATTGCCATGGCTGCGGCAAGCCCCGATGTCTTATCAATGATGGGCGTTACTTGGACAGGTAATGGGGCACCATCCTCATCTATTTTTCCTTCCGCGGCCATCACACCTGAATACGCTTGTGCAACTATGTCCGAACCACCCTTTGTCGTATGCGGTCCTGAATTACCAAATCCTGTGATGGATGCGTAGATGATGTCTGGTCGAACCTTGCGTAAACTTAAGTAATCTATACCAAGTCGCTCCGCCACACCATTTCTGTAGTTAATAAGTACTACGTCTGTAGATGGAAGCAATCGACGAATAATATTAAGTCCAGACTCTGATTTCAGGTCCAAGGCAAGGCTCCGCTTACCTCTATTAAGAGACTGAAAATACTTCCCTTCATTTGGCACTACAGCGGCACTATTTCTCCTCGATTCACCCTCCAAGGGCTCTACTTTGATTACGTCAGCGCCAAAGTCAGAGAGATAAATACCTGCCACTGGGCCGGCAATAATTTGTGAAAATTCTAGAATTCTGACGCCGCGTAGCGGTCCGGTTATCGTTTCATCCACAGACACAAATACCTCTTTATCCTCTTGGCAGGCCTAAACCGCGAGTCGCTATGATATTCCTCTGCACCTCCGATGTACCTCCCCGTATTGTGGCAGGAACTGATCGGATATATGCAGCCGTGTAACGGCCAGCGACATCCTCTTCAGAAATTTTGTTGGCGTGCAAGCCAAACACCCGAGTGGAGGTAAGTGCTAGACGCTGAGATAACTCAGAATTGAAAAGTTTAGCAGTTGAAGCCTCATAGTTAGGAAGCAAGCCACTATTCTGCATGGAAATAATTCGAAAAGAAAATTGAAACATTACTTCAGATTCGATATATCTGTCCACAATTGCATTTCGAACAATAGATACGTCCTTCATCTCTTCACGAATAACTCTCATTAAATTTGTTAAGGACCGACGTGCCGCAACAGCACCGCCTATGTTAGATCGTTCAAAATCTAATAAAGTCATCCCGACATACCAACCTCGATTTTCTTCTCCAACTAAATTGCTAACTGGGACTTTGACATCATCAAAAAAAGTTTCATTGAAATAGTGATTCCCTGCCATATCCATAAGAGGTCTAACCACTATTCCAGGCGTCGCCATATCTTCGACCAAAAGGAATGAAATGCCGCGATGCTTTGAGGCTTCGTTGTCGGTGCGAACCAGCAAAAAAATTGCGTCCGCCGTGTGAGCTCCAGAGGTCCATATCTTCTGACCGTTAATCGTATAGGTATCCCCATCACGAGTAGCTTGGGTCTGCAGCGAAGCCAAATCCGAACCAGAACCTGGCTCGGAATAACCTTGAGCCCAAACAGTTTTTCCATTCAGTATTTCGGGAAGATATTCGAGTTTTTGAGCCTCAGTACCATGCACAATTAATGTTGGACCGAGCATACTTACTCCGGAACCGCCAACACTCGGTGCCCCGGCCCCGGCCAATTCCTGATTCAATATGAACTGCTCCATAGCTGATAATCCAGCCCCCCCATATTCAACCGGCCATTGTGGTGCAATCCAACCATGACTGCTTAGTGAGAGGTGCCAGTCACTTGCTGCCGTTTGGGCATCGAGATTAGGATCTTTACGATCGAACTCCCATGTTCTCTCTGGTGGCCCCTTACCTTCCTTATATCTGGTTGGAAGTTCAGCATCTATTACGCGCCGAATCTGATTTCGAAATACTGACTGCTCTACTGTGTCATTCCAGTCCATAGTTGACCCGATCTACTAATTGGAAGATACGCTAACACACAGGATAATATTCTTCTCTTAAATACTCGTTCGAATACCAGGCCGCACCAGCTCATCTTTTGAGACTGCTCGATTCCATTTTGGCGCCGGTGTCTGGATTATTGGTAATAAATCCATTGCCCCATACGACTTTCTCACTTGGAGTTCGGCTGGTTCACCATATGCAGTCGATCTTTGCTTAGGAATTCGCTTCATATATGAAATCACAGATTCCATTTCTTCTGGTGGAAGTTCCTCACCAAAAGATGCGCCCGCTGCACGAGTGATACTCTCATTCATTAATGTTCCGCCAAGATCATTGGCCCCAGCATTCAAGCACTCTGCCACACCTCTAGGCCCCATCTTCACCCACGACGCCTGAATATTAGATATCACTGGATTCAAGGCTAAGCGAGCAACCGCATGCATTAATAGTGCTTCTCTAAATGTTGGGCCTTTTCTTGCTCTACCTTTTAAATAAATTGGTGCCTCCATATGAACGAACGGCAAAGGAACAAACTCCGTAAAACCACCAGTCTTCTCCTGAAGATGTCGGATTCGGGCAAGGTGTCTACCCCAATTTATCGGACTATCTATATGACCATACATTATTGTCGCGGTCGTATTAAAACCTACTTTGTGCGCGGTTTCCATTACCTCAAACCACTGATCTGTTGATAATTTATCGGGACACAAGTCTTTACGTATTTCATCATCCAAAATTTCTGCGGCAGTACCAGGCAGCGTCCCTAGACCTGCTTCTTTCAATCGAATCAAGAATTCCTCTAGCGTGATATTCAACGTTTCTGCACCTTGCCAAACCTCAAGGGGAGAAAATGCATGGACGTGCATATCAGGAACGGCAGCTTTCACAGTGCGACAGATTTCCAGATAAGTTTCTCCGGTATAGTCTGGGTGAATACCACCTTGCATACATACTTCAGTGGCACCACGCTCCCATGCCTCTACGCTTCTTCGAGAAACTTCTTCCAAATCAAGATCGTATGGTGTTCCACGTAGATTTTCACTCAGCTTACCTTTCGAAAACGCACAAAATTGACACTTGAAATAACACACATTTGTGTAGTTAATATTGCGATTGACTACGTATGTAACCTCTTCCCCATTAACTTTTTTTCTAAGCTCATCAGCAGCGTTGGCGATTGCAGCTACATCGTCGCCTTGTGCTCTAAATAATTCGGCAATCTCGTATTCAGAAAGAGCCAGACCATGAGTAGCCTTTACACATAACTCCTCAATCCTTGGGGAGATTCGTAATTGACTTGCAGGCGTATCTAACAGTTTCAACAACTTATCAGGCAACATCGCGTCACTATCGCCTGGCGACCATGAATCTTCCCGTGCAAATCCGTCTGCGTCCGAGCCCTGTAGTAGAGCCGTACGTAGCTTCTTCCCTATCCACTGATCCATGTTTTTCACATACTTTGGATATGCCGTAAGGCGTTCAATGAGAAATTTACCTTCATCAGAAGTCATCTTTTCGAGCAGCTCTAAATGTGGCCAAGGAGCCTCTGGGTTCACATGATCAGGAGTCACAGGTGATACCCCACCCCAGTCATTGATTCCTGCCTTGATCAAAGTACCAAACGTACCAGGGCTCAAATTTGGAGGTGCCTGAATCGCCATCTCAGGGCCAAATATGATTCGCGCACTTGCAATAGTCCACAGCAAATCTTCCAAGTCAGGCTCAGGAGCATCGACCATCTTGGTGCCTTCTTTAGCGCGAAAATTTTGAATAATAATTTCTTGAATATGACCATATTCATCATTCAAATCGCGCAGTGCTAGCAGTGAATCAATGCGTTCTTCACGAGTCTCACCAATACCAATCAAGATGCCTGACGTATAAGGGATTTTAAGTTCGCCGGCGAGACGCATGGTTTCAATACGTGCAGCAGGATCCTTGTCAGGCGAGCCAAAGTGCACCTGACCTTTCTCGAGAAGGCGAGTCGATAAGCTCTCTAGCATCATGCCTTGTGAAGGGCATACCTCGCGAAGCGCGATAAGCTCTTCGCGCGTAACAACACCTGGATTCGCATGCGGAAGAAGTCCTGTAGCCTCGAACACCGCCTTAGATGCCGCAAGTAGGTACTCGATCGTAGTTGAGTATCCAAGTTCAGCGAGTTCAGCACGCGCCTGAGGATATCGCAGCTCAGGTTTATCTCCGAGAGTAAATAATGCCTCTCTACAACCTTCATCTGCACCTGCTTGAGCAATTGCTACCATTTCCTCGATGGTCATGTAAGCTCGTTCATTTTCTTTTGGTGGCTGCGCAAATGTGCAGTAGTGGCATACATCCCGACAAAGCTGAGTTAACGGGATGAATACCTTGCGCGAATAACTCACTCCCTTACCAAATCCAATATCTCGTAAGGCCGACGCCTGATCCAATAAATCATCGAGGTTAGACTCAACAAGCAGCCGCAGCGCTTCCTCGCGCGATGGCACGACGTAATTTTGATGGCTCGAATTTATTTGAGACATATTTGTTTCCTTTTATAGAGCATCTAACAACAAGTCGATACACCAACATGGTCTCATAGGACTGCAACTATATCAAAAATTATAAGACTATGTTCTCAACGAATTACTCACATCAGCTGCTGCCAGCAGCATATCGGCATATAGGCCACCGGCCACTAAGTGACCGACGTCCTCAACTTTGTAATAATTACTGTTTGGTAGTAATTTCGAGAGTAACTCACCATGTTCAGGCTTAACTAACGTATCAGCAGTTCCGTGCCAGATAGTAACCTCTTGACTAACCTCTGACAGTTCAAATCCCCATGGAGCCATCAAAATAGAAAAATCTTGAGCCAAAGCTTCGGCAGATCGTTTACCAAATTCGTTTCGCTCGATAGAGCGAGTAGCTCGAAACTCCTTATCATCCATCAGCTGCCTGTTTGCCGTATTTATGAATAATCTGGCAATCGGCCAAGGAACTACGGATGCAAGCTGACGTAACACTATCCAAGAATTGGCAGTCCACTTGATTTTACGCGCGGACACATTCTCAATCGCTCGGAGTTCTTGGGCGGATGCCATCACTTCCATGTGCACTCTCGGTGCCACTGATGCAGCCAGCGCAACTCGACCTACTCGGTCGGGTAAAAGAGCGGCTGTTGCCAATGCATGGGGGCCACCAGCTGATATTCCCCACACGCCAAATCTCTCAATTCCCAAGAAATCAGCAATCGTTGCTACGTCTGCTGGCCAATCACATAGCTCGCGAGCGGCGTAATAATCACTTGATCCGTATCCAGGGCGATCCGCCACAATCAGTCGAATGCCAAGTTCCTCAGCCGCAAAATGTGTTCCAAGTAGTTGAAATCGATTACCAGGTGCTCCATGAAACGCAAATACTGGTTTTCCACTAAGCTGTCCGTATTCAGCGAAGCTCAGCTTTCTACCATCGGCGTTGTTGATAAATTGATTACGACTTGGTCCCAAAGAAACTTCTTTAAACAAGGATTCCATCGCCCGATCTCCCTTTTACAGCGTGCAAATACCTAAATAATTACCACACTATTTAAGCTTATTACCCAAATCGATTTCTCACAATATTTAGATTTAATACAATCATCGTTGTTATGAGTTAATCTGCAGCATGTATTGAAAGGAATCTGATATGAGGCTTGGCCTATTAGCCGGACCAGAAGATAACTGGCGAGAATCACTTGAGAAAGTACAAATAGCTGAGGAACTCGGAGTCGAATTTGTAGCGCTCGGAGAATCCTGGGGCAAGTCGATAATACCTTGGCTCGCAACTATTGCTACTAACACCTCAAAAATTCAAATTGGTTCCTCCATACTTAATACTTACTCCAGAACTCCAGCAGCAATTTCGCAGGAATACGCAATGCTTGAAGAGTTATCCGAAGGAAGAATGGTATTAGGTCTCGGATCCTCAGGAGCGAACGTAGTTGAGCATTTTCACGGGGTACCCTTTGAAAAACCGCTCAGTCGGATTAGAGAGTACGTGGAGATCTTTAATACGTTAATCTCCGGAGAAAAACTCAATTATGAGGGTTCCTTCTTTCAAATGAGTCGAGGATTTCAGCTTCATTACAATCGAACGCGCAATAAAATACCTGTGTACATTGCGGCAATTACACCTAAATCAATCCGGCAGACAGGTGAAATTGCCGACGGGATCTATCCAATTCATTGGCCACGCGGCTTATTCGAAGATTTACGATCGGCACTGAAAGAAGGAGCAGCTAGTTCTGATAACCCTGACAAGGAGTTTACAATCGCGCCCTTCACCAAGCTAACTATTCTTGATGGCTCTCCGAATGATGACGAAAAATGGCTAGAAGCTAGGGGATTGATTCATCACTACGTAAACCGAATGGGTGTCTTCTACTGGCAAATGCTTGAAAGAAATGGATTCGAGGCAGAAGTTGGCGCATCACGAGCAGCGTGGACTGAAAGAGACCGTGAAAAATCTATTCTTGCTATTTCTGATGACATGGTTCGAGAATGTCAGGTCATTGGTTCGATGGAAGAAGTACGTGCGCAACTTCAAGAGAGATCTGATCTTGGCGCAGATATACAGATGCTATACATGCCCAAGAGTACGCCTGAAGAATTTCGAACCTGGTTGAGTAACTTAACCGCATAATTTTAAAAGACACTCAGTGGTAAAGCGGGAATAATATGACTTTTTCAAAAATTTTAATCGCCAATCGAGGAGAAATTGCTATACGAATAGCTCGAGCGGCAGCTGATTTAGAGATAAAGACACTCTCGGTATATTCGGAGGATGACGCTAATTCACTCCATTCGCAAAAAACTGATGAATCCATTGCCCTTGATGGCAGAGGTGTACGTGCATACCTCGATATGGCACAGATAATAACTGTTGCGAAAGAAAATCACTGCGATGCGATACATCCGGGGTACGGTTTTCTTAGTGAAAATGCTGATTTTGCTGCACAATGCGTAGAAAACGATATCGTATTTATAGGCCCATCTCCAGAAACCATCGCGCTTTTTGGAGATAAGGTACAGGCCCGATTGTTGGCAGAATCAATTAATGTGCCGTTAGTTAAGGGAATCTCAGAACCGGTGACCTTAGAGACCGCGGCAGATTTTTTCGAATCACTGGAAGGGAAACCCATGCTCCTCAAAGCCGCCGCGGGTGGTGGCGGCAGAGGCATGAGGATTGTTCATAATACTAATGAAATTGCGGAATCTCTCGCACGAGCAACCTCTGAATCTGAGCAAGCATTCGGAATTGGTGACATCTACGTGGAAGAGCTAATCGAGAAAGCACGTCATATTGAGGTTCAAATCGCAGGCGACCGATCAGGTGAGATCCTACATTTTGGCGACCGTGACTGCAGCCTGCAGCGACGACACCAAAAATTGATAGAGATTGCACCCGCACCTGCTCTGGATGAATCGATGCGAGACAATCTTATCGAGGCTTCACGCTCCCTTGCGATGGCTGCGAACTATGAAGGATTAGGCACCTTTGAATTCCTAGTGAATACTTCTGACCAAGAGCCTTTTTTTGCGTTCATTGAGACAAATGCAAGGCTGCAAGTAGAACATACTGTCTCCGAAGAGGTCTTGGGAGTCGATCTCGTTCAACTGCAGATTTCTCTCGCACAGGGAGATTTGTTCACATCAATGGGTATCAATCAAGATGTTATTGGCAAGCCTCAGGGCTACGCTATTCAAGCTCGGGTAAATATGGAGACTATGCTCGCAGATGGCACCACCAAACCATCCGGTGGCACTCTCACAGCGTTTGATGTCCCGTCAGGTCCCGATGTACGAACTGATACCTTCGGTTATGTTGGATATAACACCAGCCCAAGCTTCGATTCGCTGCTGGCAAAGGTGATTACTCACTCTAAATCTCAAGAATTTGAAAAGGCAGCAAAAAAAACGTATAGAGCATTAAGTGATTTTCGAATCGAAGGATTATCAACAAATATTTCGCTCTTGCAATCACTTCTGATGGATGATGATTTTATCTCAAGTAACATGCATACACGTTACCTCGATCAACACATCGTGGAGATACTTGACCGCGCTGACCTTAACTCAAAATTCTTTACTACGACACTTCCTGAATCGCACGGGGCCCAAGCAGGTGCATCAATTGATTCTCGAGATCCACTCGCCGTTCTTGCATTTGGTAAAGGTTCCGAATCTTCATCTGACTCAGCCGTTGTCGAACCCGTTCAAGACAGTATCGACGTGCCGGATGGATTATCGGCAATCAGTGCCCCTATCCAGGGAACCATCGTAAGTATTGGCGTGAAAGTAGGGCAAAACGTCAGCATTGGACAACAAATTCTTGTGATGGAAGCAATGAAAATGCAGCATGAAATCACAGCAACTATGAGCGGCATTATCGAACATATTACAGTTCAAGACGGGGATACAGTCTGGGAAAATCATCCACTTGTATTTGTAAACGTCTCTGATATTCAGATAAGTATTGAATTGGATCACCAAGAAGTGGACCTTGATTACGTCCGACCTGATCTCGCTCAAATTCACCAGCGACATGCAGTAACACTTGATGCTGCACGCCCAGACGCAGTAGCCAAGCGACGTGCAACAGGTCAACGAACCTCACGAGAAAATATTGACCAACTCTGTGACGTAGACTCTTTTATGGAACATGGATCACTCGTCCTTACCCCGGGCACTGGCCTCCCAATTGAAGAAGTAATTAGGAAGTTTCCGACAGATGGAATGGTTACTGGTGTAGGAAGCGTAAATGGTGACCTGTTCCCAGAAGAAAAAAGTCGAACCGTCGTACTCGCATATGACTACACAGTACTCGCCGGCACACAGGGTGCTATCAATCATCCAAAAACAGATCGTATGCTCGAACTTGCAGAAAAATGGAAACGCCCTGTTGTTTTTTTCGCCGAGGGCGGAGGAGGACGAGCTGGTACTGGTGGTAAACGTGCCGGAGGAGAATCAACCACAACTCAAGGCCAAGGTCGGAGTGAAGGTGCGTATAGACCTTTAGATACACCCACGTTTGCCCAAATGGGACGACTCAGCGCGTTGGTTCCAACTATCGGGATCACCTCCCGCTACTGCTTCGCTGGAAATGCTTCGCTACTTGGTTGTTGTGATGTGATCATTGCAACAGAGAACTCAAATATTGGTATGGGTGGGCCTGCATTGATTGAAGGTGGAAATCTTGGCATCTTCCGACCTGAGGAAATTGGTCCGACAGAAGTCCAATCACCTAACGGCGTAATTGATATTCTTGTGAAAGACGAGATAGAAGCTGTAGAGGCCGCAAAAAAGTATCTCTCATATTTTCAGGGACCTGTTAGTGATTGGGAATGTGCAGATCAGAGGCTGCTAAGACCGATAATTCCTGAAAATCGTCTTCGCATCTACGACGTACGTGAGGTCATAGAAACGCTCGCTGATTCAGATTCTGTTTTAGAGCTTCGAAAAGAATTTGGACTTGGTATGGTAACTGCATTCATTCGAATCGAAGGTAGACCGATTGGAGTCCTCGCTAATAACCCAAATTATTTGGCAGGTGCAATAGACAGTGACGGTTCTGACAAAGCAGCACGATTTTTACAGATTTGTGACGCATTCGATATCCCGCTACTTGTTCTTTGCGATACTCCAGGAATGATGGTTGGGCCAGAGATTGAAAAAACTGCATTAGTGCGTCACTGTAGCCGTCTGTTTGTTACAGCGGCAAACATTACTATTCCACACGCAACAATAGTTCTAAGAAAGGCGTATGGACTTGGGGCCCAAGCAATGGCTGGTGGGAGCTTCAAAGAATCGTTTTTTGCGGCCTCATGGCCAACTGGTGAATTTGGAGGCATGGGGCTCGAAGGACAAGTAAAATTAGGATTTAGAAATGAGCTTGAGGCAATAGAGGATCCGAGCGAAAGAGTGACTAGGTACGACGAGCTTGTCGAGGCCGCATATGCACGAGGCCGTGCAATCAATTATGGAACTTCCTTTGGTGTAGATGATGTCATTGACCCAGCTGATTCGCGACGCTGGATTAGCAATGCCTTCGCATCTGTCCCAGCACCGGCGCCTCGAGATGGTAAAAAAAGACCCAATATTGACGCGTGGTAAGTAAAATTAAATGGGCTTTGTATAATTAATTAAAATTTTCGAGGATAAATACGGAATTCAAGCAGTACTTCGTCGTAAATCTCACGAATTTTCACTATTTTAGCACTCTC
>CAVODE010000024.1:0-23411 GCA_963694535.1 Dehalococcoidia bacterium | reverse complement strand
CTACAAATCAAAAGTGATGTAAAAAAAGCGCTGGACTACTTTAGTAATATTAGATAGGGATCTCATGAATAAACCTAGAACCATGACTCCGGTATCTGAACAGTTAACTATCTTGATGGATGGTGTCGATCTTGGTTCAGCGACTTTACAAAATGCTATGGAGCAAGAACTAATAGTCCTACTCGAAGAAGATCGACCACTCACTGTTTATTGTGGATATGACCCGACAGCGACGGACCTCCATTTGGGTCATATTCCGACCATGGTTAAGCTTCGTCAATTTCAAGATTTTGGTCACCGAGCGATATTTCTTATCGGCTCCTTCACGGCTCAGGTAGGAGATCCAACTGGAAAACAATCAACTCGGCCCATGCTGGATGAAAAAACTGTTCAGGCCTTTAGTCAATCATATATTGACCAAGCTTTCATAATTCTTGATGCTAAAAAAACGGAGGTTCTCTACAATCACGAATGGCTGGCTCCCCTAAACTTTGCTGATGTCCTAAAGCTAGCGGCTGAATTTTCGGTAGGGCATTTTCTCCAACACAGTACATTTCGGGATCGAATACAAAAGGGTGACTCAATTAGAATTAGTGAGTTTATGTACGCTATTCTCCAAGCTTATGATGCTCTGCACATGAAAACTGATATCCAAATAGGAGGAAGTGATCAAATATTTAATATCGTGGATGTCGGTAGAACTCTTCAAACATCAAGAGGACAAAAGCCTCAAGTCGCGCTGACTTTGCCAATATTAGTTGGAACGGACGGCAGAGAAAAAATGTCGAAATCACTTGGTAATACCATTGGATTGCAGGATGCACCTAATGATATGTTCGGCAAAGTCATGTCTCTCCCCGATCAAGCGCTAGATCTATATGCTCGCCTCGTAACAAATTTACATCCGACGGAAGTCAATATACTACTTAAAAATATTGAAGAAAAAAAAGTAAGCCCAATTGAAGCTAAGAAAAAAGTAGCCGCAGAAGTAGTGACACTTATTTATTCCTTGGACGAAGCAATAGCTGCCGAGAAATACTTTGAGAACACTTTCCAAAAAAAACAGGAGCCTGTCGATGATGCTCCTGAGTACACGTTACCTGAGGACAAAAGGCT
Source organism: Dehalococcoidia bacterium (assembly GCA_963694535.1). GTDB lineage: Bacteria > Chloroflexota > Dehalococcoidia > UBA2979 > UBA2979 > UBA2979. Next base: position 22,295 of record CAVODE010000024.1, on the reverse strand, counting down.
GATTAGTGTAATTATGGAAAGTATGAATTACAGCGGCGGCGAGGCAAGGCGCATGGTGAATCAAGGTGCGGTCAAGATAAATGACCAGAAAGCTCAAGACATAAATCATATCCTTTCGGATGGCGATTTCATAAAAATTGGCCGTCACACGTTTCTTCGCATTAGAGAAAATTAATGTGACAAATTAGTTACTGCTGCGGACTTGCAAATCAATAATCTCTAACTCCAAAGAAGACCCATATAATCGACCGTACGTTGCCACATTTCTTTTAAAGCTATAGGCCAAATCAAAACGCTGTCCTTCAAAAGTGGAATATTCTCCAAAGCCCCAGCCAATAGCCTGCCACGTTTGAGTACCATTGGTGAATGTCGCTCGGAGGTGGCTGGAATCCTTGCCGATCGTTCTAGAATCACTCATCAAGACATCTGATGCAAGAAATATTGGCTTATTATTTCCAATTCCATGTGGTTCAAATAGCGCTAAATATTGCAAAAATTTGTCATCAATCAAATCAAATGGAAGATTGAGATCGATCGTCAAATTTCGAGCCTCTAAGTCGCCCGGCTCTGAAAACAATTCGAATGAGTAGAGCCTATCATCCAAAGCTCTCAAATTTGATTTCTCTATCGAAAAACCTGCGGCCGCTCGATGTCCGCCAAACTTTATCAGCAAGTCAGACACCTCCCGTAGTGGTCCCAGCATGTCAAATCCATCTATGGACCTGCATGAAGCTCGAGCCTCCTCACCTGAAGAATCAATAACTATTGCTGGTCTGTTATATGTGTCTGCTATGCGTGACGCACACAGGCCTATGATGCCGGCGCCAATATCATCTGATGCCACAACTAAAATCTCAGGGATTTTCTCACGATACTTGGCTCGGATAATATCATCACTAATTACCATCGCAGCCTCAGTTTCTTTTCTGCGAAATTTATTAAGATCATCCAACCGCCTTGCCAGCGTATGAGAGTCATTTGAGTTTGCAGAAATTAATAGATCGAATGCCAGATCGGCGTGCGCCATTCTGCCAGCAGCATTCAATCGGGGACCAAGAATCCAGCCAATACTTTCCGCATCAATATCGGCTTCGCCTAAACCAGCAACTTCACAAAGAGCCTTGATACCAGACCTTGAAGTCCTACGAAGTGCATTTATACCCAATCTAACAAGATCGCGACTCTCTCCTCGTAAGGGAGCCATGTCACAGACCATGCCTAAACCCACTAAATCAAGGAATCTGTCAGCGTCAAACATCACCTGCATCTCACTGAACAATACTTCCATCACTTTATAAGCAACGCCCACTGCCGCCGGCTCTGAACCATAGGAATTATCAAAAAGTAGCGGATTAACTATTGCGTAAGCTTCAGGCAGCTCATTAGGAATCGCGTGATGATCGATTACCACAACATCCATATCTAGGCTGTTGGCTTCTTGAACCTCTGCTACCGCGGATGTGCCCGTATCTGCGGTCACCAGAAGACTTGTGCCCATATCTGCGATCCGACGGACTGACCGAGAATTCGGTCCATATCCATCGATATTCCTATCCGGAATATAGGATTCCACTTGGGCCCCGAGCTCCCGTAAACCCTCCACAAGAAGAACTGATGACGTCACTCCATCAACATCATAATCTCCAAAAACCACGACATTTTCGGAATTCTTACAGGCCTGCAGAAGTCGTTCAACTGCAGGCCGCAAATTCGGCATTAAATCAGGATCTGTAAGTCTTTTAGGTGAGCCCAAGAAAATACGGGCCTTTTGAGTCGTATTAATGTCACGCAACATCAACAATTTTCTTATCGATACAGGTAAGTCAGGACCTGCATCCTCAAAACCACTAAGGTCTGGCTCCGGTGTTAAAATCCAGTCCAAATTTTACTCTCAACTTACTAGCAGTTGACTCGACTAAACAGCGAGACAAGTGTTGACGCTAACTACCCACTACCCAAGATACTTAGAAAATATTAATGACGAGTTATGTCCACCAAAACCGAGTGAATTCGTCATCGCTATATTAACCGAAGTTGTGCGCGATTTATTAGCTACATAATCCAGATCACAATCCTGATCTGGGTTATCTAAATTAATCGTGGGATGTATGATGTCATCTTTAATCGACAATGCAGTTACCACTGCCTCAATACCACCCGAAGCACCTAGAGTGTGGCCGATCATCGACTTCGTTGATGAAATAGGCACTGAATAGGCCTGCTCACCAAAAACTGATTTTATTGAAAGAGTCTCAAACTTATCATTCAAATGAGTTGAAGTTCCATGCGCATTAATATAGTCCACATCCGAAGGGCTTATTTGTGCTTTAGTCAAAGCAATATTCATCGCCCGCGCAGCTCCCTCCCCTTGTTCAGACGGTTGGGTTATATGGAAAGCATCGGCAGATTGACCATATCCTCGATACTCACAAATAATATTCGCACCCCGTCTCTCGGCGTGCTCTTGATCCTCCAAAATTAAAATACCCGATCCCTCACCTATCACGAAGCCATCTCGTTCTCTATCAAATGGTCTAGACGCAGTCGCCGGATCGTTATTTCGCGATAGGGCACGACTATTGGCAAAAGCGGTAATTGACATCCGTGTGACTGCTCCTTCTGCTCCTCCCGCAATCATTGCAACTGCGTCACCACGCCGGATTACTTCAGCCGCCGTTCCAATTGAGTCTGCACCCGAGGCGCAGGCTGAAACCGTATTGAAATTCGGACCTTTTGCCCCGTACCTAATCGATACTTGACCAGCAGCCATATCCGGAATAAACATCGGTACTAAGATGGGGCTCACACGGCCAGGACCTTTATCAAAAAAGTTTTTAAATTCACGCTCGAGGGTTTCCATCCCACCAATACCAACCCCGATCATGCATCCTATTTGCTCGGCTTCGTCATCTATATTTAATCCAGAATGATCTATCGCCTCTCCAGCCGCCATGATTGCGAGATGAGTGAATCTGTCCATTCTTCGAGATTCTTTCTTATCTAAATATGTAGACAAATCAAACTCCGGTACCTCACCAGATACCTGAGAAGCCAAATCACTCACATCACACCTTTGAGTGTTGCCTATCCCGTTAGTCCCTGACCTCAATGCCTCCCAAGCCGCATCCCGTCCCACACCGTTTGCAATTATTAGTCCAACACCAGTAATTACTACCCGCCTTGAGTTAGCTTGACTGTCAATATTATTAAGTTCGATGTTAGAGCTCCGATCTTGCTAATTGAATTTCTCATCCCGCCCACTGACTAAATACTATTGCACTATTGTGTCCGCCCAATCCGACTGAGGTGCTGATAGCGTTCCTTATCTCACGTGGTCTTGCTGAATTTGGCACATAGTCTAGATCACATTCCGGATCAGGGTTTCCGTAGTTCAAGGTCGGTGGCAATATATTATTTTCTATGGCTAAAACTGTTAGCGCGGCTTCTACTGCACCTGCCGCACCCATCAAATGACCTGTGGCTGCCTTCGTAGACGACACGGCAAGCTGGTATGCAGATTTGCCAAAAACTGACTTAATTGCCTTCGTCTCAACCTTGTCATTGAGAAGAGTCCCTGTCCCGTGAGCGTTAATATAGTCAATATCCTGTGGGGAAATTTCTGCCTGCTTCAAGGCTTGGGTCATCGCATTTGCAATACCTGTTCCATCTGCAGCGACCATGTCAAACGCATCCGATGAAGTCGCCGCAGCTTTGCATTCAGCGTAGATATGGGCACCTCTCGCCAGCGCCCGTTCAGATTCCTCCAAAACAAGGACTGCTGCACCTTCGCCTAATATGAACCCATTTCTTTCACTATCAAATGGTTTCACCGCTTTAACGGGATCATCAGATGTCGCAAGAGCCTTCATTGCATTAAATCCTGCGTAAAAAACCGGCTGTAACGGAGCTTCGTGACCACCCGCCAAAACAATATCGGCTTCCCCTCTCTGTATAACTGAAATAGCCTCGCCTGTGGCGGCACCCCCCGTGGCACATGCAGCCGTTACAGCAAAGTTGGGCCCTTTCAGCCCCAAATCTATTGCAATTAGCCCGGATGCTGTATCTGCGAGCATGTTCGTTATCAGGAAAGGAGATACTCTTCTTGGCCCCTTCTCATCTAGAACACGCTGAGCTTCAATCATTAAATGGCCACCACCAATACCAGTGCCTATAATTATTCCTGCCCGATTCATATTTACGTCGTCTTGTTCCAATCCTGCGTCATACCACGCCTGTCTTGCGGCGACCATTGCGAAAGAAGTCGAAAGATCGATCCGTCGTTCCAGCTTCGGGTCTATAAACTCTGCAGGATGAAAGTTTTTCACCTCTGCAGCTATTGGATAATCATAATCATCAGCAGAGAATCTTGAGATATATCCTAAACCTGAGTCTCCAGCGATAATAGATTGCCACGTTGACTTGACATCATTTCCGACTGGAGATATTACTCCGATACCCGTGACTACGACACGTCGCTTTGATACATCGGGTGATTTTTCAGATGACATAGGTAGCTCGCCTAATTAATTGATTCGGTGGTAAAAACCGAAATAGGAATCGGATGCTGTCGAGCATCATCCAACGACACGGCCATCGACGATGAGTTAATACGTCGAATCATTCTTGAAAGTGAGTGGCCCGGTCCCGCTTCAATAAACAATTCTATACCTTCGGATATCATTTTTCTAACATTACTTGCCCACATAACTGGCGACTTTAATTGATCTTCGAATTCATTTCTAACTTCAATTCCGGACACCATTAAGTGCGATCCAATGTTGCTCACGATTGGGGCGCATGGTGATTTAAATTCCACCTTACGGACAATCTCGGCAAATTCACTCGCTTGAGACTCGTGTAAAGGAGTGTGGCTACTCACCTTAAGTTTCAATCTAATTGCCTTACCTTGCTTGCCCTTAACTATACTCATTGCCCGTTCTAAAGCCACGACATCGCCCGAAATTACAATTTGCAAATCTTCGTTATGATTTGCGACATCTACTCGACAATCTGGACCAGATGTCGCCTCCGAACAAACTTCAGCTACCACGCCATACTCCAAACCTATGATTGCTGCCATGCCGACAGGTCGTGCCTCATTGAAACTCCCCATTAATCGAGAGCGTTCAAGAATCAATCCTAGTGAATCTTTGAACGATAAAGCGCCTGAGGCGACAGCTGCGGTAAACATACCCATAGAATGTCCCCCGAAAAATTGAGGATCAATCGTGAAATTAATTTCGTTGAATTTTTCCTTCATGGCCCGATATGTAGCAAGGGAAGTTGTGAGTACCGCAGGCTGGGTGTTATGCGTTGAGGCTAAAGCATCTTCGTCTGACTCAAAACAAATTCTCGCTAAATCCACTCCGACAATTTCTGAAGCTTCTGAATATGTATCCCGCGCAGCCTGTGATGCCTCATATGTGCGACGCCCCATTCCGCTCGACTGCGCACCTTGCCCTGGAAACACCACCGCCGAACCACGCTCCCCAAGCTTAGCCACACGAGAATCGATCATAAAAATCCAACCATCGCTCTCTATTTGTCCTCATAGAAGACTGAATTCAGCGCTACCATTCCCCGTAGTTGAGATTGTACTCCAAGCCAGCATTATTAAGACAAAATCAGTTAAATGTTAGCAGTGGGGGGGTCCAAAAGCTTACGAGCGTCCGGTAAAGCACGGACTATATCAGACGCCAGCGTAGCCGCATCACCGTACACGTCACTTACTTGGCGTGCAGCCTCCGCATGCATGTAAACTGCCGCACTGGCAGCATCATATGAATTAATTTGTTGAGCCAAAAACCCTCCAGTGATTCCGGCCAACACATCACCTGTGCCGGCATGAGATAAGGCAGAGCTAGCACTATCAGAAAGTCTAGCGTCACCATTGCTATTCGAAATCACCGTACCAGGACCTTTAAGAACAACAGTGGACTGCCATTTCTGAGCATAGTCAGCCGAGACCATCAACTTATTTTGTCTAATATAATCGACTTGCAATCCACTTAATGTAGCCATTTCACCAATGTGTGGAGTAATGATAATTTCTTGGCTCGTTAATGCTCGCCAATCCTCAATGACCGCGAGCGCATTCAGGCCATCCGCATCAATTACCACACCTTGAAAATTATCTGATACGACTTCATCTAATCCGGTCAAAAATACCCTTACAAAATCAACGGTGTCTTCGTTGTTACCTATTCCTGAACCAATCAATATCGATTTGAAGGAGCGGCTACTTAACTCAGCCAATAATTGCTCTGCTGCTGCTCTCCCTCCCAAATAACCATCCACATCGAAAAGTGGTATATGAGAGATATCTGGAAGCGCCACAAGTAGAGATTGAATACTCTCTGGGGCAGCTAGTGTTACAGATCCCACGCCCGTTCGAGCAGCCGACTCAGCCACCAGACGAGCAGCTCCCGGATAGTTCTTACACCCAGCTACGACTAACAATCGTCCGAATGTTCCTTTGTGGCCGTCATTTGGTCTAGGGGGCAAAACTCGACGAAGGTCATGAAGCCTCAAACTTTGATAAGGAATTTTAACTAATTCCATGGCTGAGCCTGGGATTCCAATATCGACCTCGACAGTTCTTCCACTGTACTTTCGCCCATCACCCACATAGTGACCAACTTTGCTGAAACCAAAAGTCACGGTCATTTCCGCTGGTACAGAACAAACATCTGCTTGACCAGTATCCGAATTTAATCCACTAGCGATATCAATCGCTACAACTCTGACTGGTGGAACTGCCGCAGCTGCCGCCTGTAATCGATTTAAAACCTCGGCGTAGAGTCCTTCGATGGGTCGTTTTTCTGTATCAAAACCGATCCCAAAGATTCCGTCCAGAACCATCGTTGCTTTCTCCAACAAAACTTCTAGTTCTTCGAATTCAGCATTTGCATTCGCGATTGCAAATGGTATTCCAAGTTCCTCAACAGCGGCCCACGATTTATCTGATTCATCTCGTGGATCGGTTAGATAAATAAATACGGAGGCGCCATAACCATGGAGGTGGCGCGCAGCGATCAGTGCGTCAGACCCATTAGTTCCAGGCCCACAAATTACAAGAACAGGTCGACCTTCCATAGTCCCCATTGCCATCCAACATTCTTGTGCTACCGCTAATCCTGCGGCCTCCATCAAATCCTCGTTGGTAATGCCATGCTTAAAAGCCTCACGTTCCAGCGACTGCATTTGCTCTGTGGTAACGATCTGTCCGCTAGCCATAATTTCCCTTTCTAAATATCACATTACTTTAACTAAAAACGACCCAAACCATCTTTTCCAACATCCTCTGGAGGAGCTCCCTCGGTCATGGAAAGCAATCCTCGGTCCCTAAGCCTTTTCAATAACTTCTCACGAGCATCCCCATGAAGCTGTTCAGGTTTCGTCTGAAAACTCACAACAACAGCTATAGCAAAAGACATCAAATGAGTTAGAGAGATGTCGATAGACGTCAAGCCAATCGTGTTAGCTCTAGTTCTTGCGCCACCGTAAAGATATACCAGCGGCTTACCACGCTGGTCGGGAAGTACTTCAATTTCACGCCATCCCACCGACCGTGCCCCAGTGCCCAAGGCTTTCATAAGAGCTTCTTTTGCCGCGAATCTGGCCGCTAATTCAGCTACTCTTCCCCTGCAAAAAGCCACCTCTGCTTCTGTGTAAACACGTTTCAAAAATCTCTCCGGGTGGCGACGTAGGACTCGACCAATCCGGTCAGTCTCGATCATGTCTACTCCGACTGCGTGAGAACCATTTTCTGAAGTTTCTAACATCATCTTTCGTCCAATATTTCCGCGGCTGAGAGCGTGTTTGATAACAGCATCGCTACAGTCATTGGGCCCACTCCACCAGGAACAGGAGTAACTGCTTTTGCCACTTCCTTCACTTCTTTAAAATCGACGTCGCCGACCAAACGGCGACCACTCTTTCGTGTCCTGTCAGAAATCCAATTAGTACCCACGTCAATAACCGTTGTCCCTGAGCTCACTAAATCCGCAGTAATTGTATTGGCCTGTCCAGTCGCGACAATGAGGATATCGGCAGATCTTGTGAATCTAGCGAGTGAATGTGCACCTGTATGCACTAAGGTGACAATTGCATTCAGACCAGACCCACGCTGCGAAAGCATAATCGACAATGGTCGGCCTACTAACATGGAACGCCCGACTATTACCGCATGAGATCCCTCTGTTGCAATATTTGAGCGTCTGATAATTTCGATTATCCCGGCTGGTGTAGCGGGAGAATGAACAGGATTTCCCCTACTCAATCTACCTAAGCTTGCATCAGTCAAACCGTCAACATCCTTCTCTAAACATATTCTCGAAATTGCCTTAACTTCATCTAAATGAGCCGGAATAGGTAGCTGCAAGATAATACCATGCACATCCGATCGAGCATTTAAGTCGTCCAGAATAGCCGACAACTTTGAATCATCAGTAGATTCAGGAACCATAATGACATCGGAGTCCATCCCTATGTCGCTAGCAACCTGAGATTTATTAGTTACATATGTCTGAGAGGCTGGATCCTCTCCAACTACTACCGCCACAAGTTTCGGAGTGCTGTGGCCCCTATCCTTACGTTGAATAACCCTCACTCGAAGCTCGTCGAGGACATCGTTCGCAATAGCTCGTCCGTCAATAATTTTTGCACCCATCACACTAGCTTACAGCCTCGCTTACTATGAATAAGACTCTCTCCACTAATACCTAGTAAGCACTCAACCAAATATCCTATAATATGCATATATGAGTTATCTAATCCAACGCTGCAAAGAGCTTTCAGCACGTGTTCATGACGTACAGGTGCGACTTTGACCTCCCAAAGCAACAAGTAACCCTAGACGCTCTCCGTGAAAAAACGCAAAACCCTGACTTTTGGGCTGACCAAAATACAGCAAAAACAATAATGCGTGACGTCGCGCGAATAGAGCGCGAAATTAGTACTTGGCAATCCTTAAAAGCATCCCTAGTTGAAAATCAGGAATTAATTGAACTTTTCATTGATGACTCTACTGAGGAATTTGAATCTGAAATAATTGCCGCGCTCGATCAAATTGAAGCTGAGTTCAAAACTCTTGAACTACGACTGAAATTAGGAGGGCCTTATGACACGCGTCCAGCTGTCATTTCGGTCTATGCAGGCAGTGGTGGGACGGACGCCCAGGACTGGGCTGAACTCCTGCTACGGATGTACATGCGTTGGGCTAATGCGCAAAAAATGGAGACAGAAATAATTTCTATTACCAACGGAGATGAAGCAGGTATCAAGTCAGCTGATATAAAAATTAGTGGAGACTTTGCCTATGGATTACTGCAATCTGAAAAAGGTGTGCATCGGCTGGTTCGCATATCTCCGTTTGACTCAGCTAAGGCCCGCCATACCTCATTCGCGCTGGTTGAAATAGTACCCGAAGCGCAACATGGTGAATTAGTAGTAGATATAAAGACCGACGACCTTCGCATAGACACTTTTAAAGCCTCAGGTAATGGAGGGCAAAACGTTCAAAAGAATGATACTGCGGTCCGAATAGTGCATGAGCCAACTGGAATAGTCGTCACGTGCCAAAACGAGCGTTCGCAAGGCCGAAACAAAGAACAAGCGATGCTCGTTTTGGAGTCACGACTTCTCGACTTAGAAATTAAACGTCGCGAGGAAGAAGAAGCTAAATTACGAGGTGAGCACATTGAAGCTGGCTGGGGAAACCAAATCAGATCCTACGTCTTGCACCCATATCGAATGGTCAAAGACCTCCGTACGAATTACGAAACATCTAACGTCGATGATATTCTCGATGGTGATCTTATGCCGCTAATCAATTCATACCTTGACGAGAAAGTGGGGAAATTAGTTGGTTAATTTAAAAATGAATAAAACTATAGCCTCAGTCCTACTACTATCAATTCTCGCTGTTTTACTCGTCTCAGAAAGGCCATCAAGCATGGCTTATGCCCAGAGCAGCGGCGATATACAAATTATTGAGTCGAAAGCCACAGGGATAGATCCCAAAAAAATTGTGTTCCAAATCACCTTTGATTCACAATCATCTATCAAAGAAATTAAGTTAAATTACATTGTCGAATCACCTGAAACAAATGTGGGCGGCACGCAGAATATAGATGCTCAAGGAAAATCGGGCTATCAGGTTTTTAGCACAGACCTATCAACTAACGACAGCTCTCGGTATATCCCAATTGGAGTCACTCTCACATATTCCTGGACAATAGAAAGTAACACCGGCACTCTGCTCACGACGGAAAAACAGACATATGTATTCTTAGATGGCCGTTTTGATTGGAAAAAAAAAGAATCAGACAACATTGAAGTGTTCTACTATGGCGACGATCAACGTGGGGTAACGGGAATTGGAGCCACCAAGGATGCCCTAGAGAGTGTTACTGATCTCCTGCAGGTAACTGTGCCTTATAAGGTCAAAGTAGTCATATGGGATACAGAGAAAAATGGTGAAGCTGCTCAAAGATCGCGAGGATCGACTTTTGACGCAGCCGTGTCAACGTTAGGAACGCGAGTGGCCACAGATCTAGTCCACATATACGAAACACGTGGCGGTTATGCAGATACTACTCGACATGAAATAGCTCATATAGTTACACACGTCGCGGGAGACGGATCAATCGGTAAAATCCCGGCGTGGTTAGACGAAGGTACAGCCGTATATGCTCAAAAAACGACAACTGGAAGAGAATTCGCCCTGAAACAGGCTATACGACAAAACAATCTCTTCCGGCCTAAAACAGAGGGAGTTGGTGCACCAAACACAAGTGAAACCGTCGACGCATTTTATGGACAGTCACACGCAATGGTTGTTTTCATAATCAACACTTGGGGTGAACAAGCATTTTCAGAACTGTTTAGTGTAATCAAATCTGGCTCTACACCGGATGGTGCATTTCAAGCTGTCTTTGGAATTGACCTAGATGATTTCTACAACCAGTACCGAGAGTACGAGGGGCTCGAGTCAATCGAATTTCAAAAGTCAGAAATTCAAGCTGCCCCCAAAACAGCGGTGACCCAGGTGCCATACACAATTGCCACCGGAACAAAAATTACAAGTGATAGTAAATCCAACAAAGAAAATTCATTGATATCAGTTTCCAGTAGCTCCCCAGATAGCATGGATTCAGGAAATAGAAATAACCGAAGCGCTCTAATAGTGGGATCGATAACCGTCGTTCTAACTGTAATGTTTGGATTTATTTCCTTCAGACTAGTGAAACGGTGAACTAAAATGGATAAATCTAATTCTATTGCCAGTAATATTAGAGATACTGGTCGCGCCGCGCTCGGCAAAGTTATTACACCTCTGATTGACGTGTTAATTGCGCTACATATCAAACCAGCAATGATTACCGTCGCTGGATTGATCGGATGTATTCCAGCAATGATTCTTGTCTCACAAGGTAACCTTCTTGCAGGTGGGATAATATTCTTACTTGCCTCGCTTTTGGACTTATTTGATGGGGCTTTGGCGAGAAAAAGTAACTCGAGTTCTGATAGAGGAGCACTGCTGGACTCGGTTGCTGACAGAATATCAGAGGCTCTGATTATGGCTGGTATTCTTTACTACGGCTGGTCAATTGAAGATAAAAGCATAGTTCTGTTCTCGTTTGGATCCGTGGTGGGATCTCTCCTTGTATCCTACATTCGAGCGCGAGCAGAAGGACTTGGCTTAAAATTAAGTGACGGATGGTTCACAAGACCTGAGCGGGTAATTGTCATTAGTGCACTGCTTCTTTTCAACGTCGTAGCGCCGGGATTGATTCTTATAACAATACTTACTTTCCTCACTGCACTACAAAGATGGAACCTAGCCGACAAAAAATTAAAACTGGTAAATTAAATAAATTCCGAGGGTTATATCTATGTCTAAAGAAACGGCGTCCACACCAACTAACAATACTAAAAACGTGGGAAATCCCTTATCGAGAGAAGCAGAAGCACAACTTGCTTCAACCTTGCAACAAAACATTCAGAGAAGACTCTCGCTTGACGTCTGGTCCCGCCCCGTAAGTTCAATTTATAGGAGTGATCGTGATGACGCTCGACATGGTCCAGAAATGACAAATCTTGTCCGGCAAATTACTTCGCTACATCCGGCCATATCCTTCACGCCATATGATATTGACACTTTCGCGAAAAGAGCCGAGCAAGATTTTGTTACTGTAGCACCGACAATAGTTGCGCGATCCGCCGGACACTCAATCCGACTCGTCGGTATTCCAGCTGGAACATTGTTTCCTGCATTCATCGATGTAATAGTTTCTCTCACCTATCTAAGTCTCCCCCTTGATGATGAGATTTACCAGGTTATAGCCAAAATTGAGTCGGCCGTGAACAGCGGATCACCAGTTGAAGTCGAATTGTTTGTGACACCCTATGACAACATATCCAGTCGACTTTATGGAATTTTTGGTGTCTTGGCAGCAGCTACAAAATCAGTAAGGGTAACTATTACTGAAATCGCTGAGTTCCCAATACTGGCAAAAAATAGACTCATAGAGCAAGTCCCAGTAGTTACCCTCAACGGGCATCGATTTATTGGTGTTTGGGCGCTGCATGAAATACTTCATCAAATATTACACATAGCTAAATCTGAAGATGAAATCGTTGTCCGTGAAGAATCTTTTTCTGGACCTTATGTTAGCGAGGACGAGGCGTTGAAATTGGCTAGTGAACAATCACTACCCCTCTCAGGTATGTCTGATTCAGACTTAAAAGAAACAGGTAGTGGCTTGCTCATTCCCCGCTAATTTCGGCCTCACCTTTCTTCAACAGCAACTTTTGATAGTAATCCGCAATACGAGTCGAAATATGAGACCAGTCAAATTCAGTCACACGTATCCTGCCATTTTTACCTAGACGACTTCTGAGCATCGGATCATCAATTAGTCTAATCATCGCGGCTGATAAGGCGGTTACATTCTCGGCCGGGACTAAGATTCCTTCTTTTTCATTGCGAACTACATATGAATAACCTGCAATGTCAGAGGCTATCACAGGTAGATGGGCAGACATGGCTTCCATCAAGACATATCCTTGACTTTCATTACCTGTAGCAGGGGAAACAAATAAATCAGCATTTTTATAATATCGCGGTAGCTCCTCGTTAGTAGGATTCGTCACCCAAACAATATTTTCTCGTAACTCAGTATTCATGATTTTTTTTTGGTATTTTCTTCGCCTTGAAGAATCAGGGCCTACCACAATTAAACGGGCGGACGGACGGACATGATTTACAACACTGAACGCCTGAAGCAAAATTCCTAGACCTTTGCGTTTCTCGGCGCGCCCAACGTAAAGAAGATTAATTAGATCATCACTCTTCAAAGAATCTATCGGAAGAATATAAGGGTCATCCCACCGGTCGATGTCAATACCATTTGGAATTATTTCATAAGAATCAGGAAAATATTTGGCGACATAATCTTTAGCGGAAGACGATACCGCTATCTTCCCATCCAGGCTTTTCATATACTTTCCAAGAAATCTGTTGCTCAGCGAATACATCAAACTCCCCTTCTCGCGAGTAGCATGAAACGTACCGACATTAACAACATGAGGGATAATTTTCTTGGAATAATGCAACGTCATTAACGATAACAGAGGCATAAATGGCTCATGATAATGTATTAAATCAAACTGGCTTGAAAAAAGAATATCTTTAATAGACGTGATATGTTTTGGATTAATAACAATTCTAGTCTGAGAACCGGAAGCCGGAAGTGAAACGGGCTTGCCTAAAATATTAACAGTCTTGCCTGCGCTTTCGTGACTCGCAGGAGCAATTATATCTACTTCGTGACCCAGATCGCGCATGATATTTGCAAGCTTAGAAATATGATTGTTTACGCCGCTCGGAACGGACCAATCATAAGGTGAGACATAGCCAATTTTCAAAAACTATACTCCTTAAATTTTAAAATTCGCTGCCACGAAATCGTCTGATTATATTTGTGGCAATTTTTTTTGGTGTGACAGTTAAGCCCCTACCTTGCTGTGCAACTAGACGTCCCAATCCAATCTCTAAAAATGAAAATTCAGTGTCAATCAATCCAATCGTCGAATGACTACTTATTGCTCGTCGCAAAGAGTTATCGGTCTGACCACAAAACAATGTGTATCCGCTCCCAATAGCCTCTTTAAAATGTGCGTCCGAACCACCGGTCTCGGCAAGATTCCATCTTTCACGATTAAGTCTTGTCACTCTCCGTCCAGAATGAAAACCAGAAAATCTATGAGTTGATGTCGGATTTCCAACCTCGATCGCATCTGGTCGGTAAATCTCGTCTGCTCGCCGCATCAACTTATCAAGAGATCGATAACCGACCGATCGAGTTAAATGTGAAAATGGGTGCGGAATAATCACAATTCCACCTAACTCATGCACAAGTTCGATAGTTCTATGTAAGGGTTTAAAAGAAGGCACTGGCTCATCAATCCAAAGAGCTAATATATGACCCGACAATGTGGTTATCTCTGTTCCCGTCACAAAATCGAACGAGTAATTACCCCTCGCGTGTACCTCGCGGGCCTCAACTGCTCCACGGATGTCGTCATGATCTGTAATAGCTATGACATTAAGAAAGCCTGATCGTTCGGTGGAGTCAAAAATGGTTTTCGCACTATCCATACCATCTCCAAATGAACTATGTACTTGTAAATCTGCTCGCCCATATAACGGAAAATTAACCATACATAAATTATAAAGGTCGCATTGAATACAATTATTTTAAGAATCTAGAGAACTATTTAGAACATATTCATTCAGTTGGCTCAACCCATATTGGATTAAGAGGAAACCATTGATCTGGCCAGCGTCGAATACCTACTTCAAGTTCTGATATCAAAGACTCCATATTCTTTAGTCGTTCTCGCACTGGATCATCTCCGAGAAAGTTAAAATAAATGTTTTTAAAATGCAGCTCAAAATGTCCAGGTCGTGTCCTCGGTGCCCAAAAGATAAGCACCTGAGCGCCAGTAGATTCAGCCAATTGCAGGGCTCCCTCAGGAATTGGTGCTTTTGCCCCGAAAAAATCAAACAATCGTGCCTTACCAGTTACGTCGCGATCTGTCAGCAGAGCAAGTAGTCCGCCAGAAGTAAGATGACTGTGAGCACGCCTCAGCCCCAGAAAGTTAGTAGGGAAGAAGCATACGCCGGTCTGTCGACGAATCTCATACATAAACTTATTAACCAGTTCTGACGTTAGTGCCTCAGAAATAACTCCAGTATTCAATCCAAACTTACCTATTGCCTGTCCAATAATCTCTGGATTACCAAGATGAGCCGAAATGACAATTACGCCCTTTCCTCTATCCATCGCCTCGAACAACAAGTCGAGACCAACAAATTTGTCTATGTATTGAGCAAAGTTATCGCTGGCTAGACGAGAATATCTCGGTAAATCCGTGTAATAGCGCACCGCAGTAAGTAAAAATCCCCGAGCTGTTCTCTCAATCAGGCTTTCAGATGTGCCTTCGCCTAATACCTGCTCCGCACGCTTGAGAAGAGTGCGCCTCAACCGAGTTGAAGTCAGCCATACTACTGAAGCTACTGCGTGTGCAATGTGGTCAAGTGTCCTGTCAGGCAGCAATCGCCCAAAACTGACCATTAACCGCAATCCTAAATATTTAATCAATCCTGACACAGATTCGTATGGCCTCCACTATCAAATCTATCCTCGGTCCAAAAATATCGGTACATATGCCATTGGCTCGGATTATTTCTAATTAATTTTTCGATTGCATTCATCATGCTTTGAGTTAAAGAAACAACATCATTATCCATGCTAGATGTAGGTGTAAAAGAAACAGGTTCAATCAATAACCGAGCTTTATCGGAATATCTATCTATACGCATTGGAAGGCCCGCAATAATTGGAGCTCCCGATAATATTGAGAGTCTTGCTGGGCCATCGTGAATTAAGATATCCTCCCCGAAAAACTGAACTTCAACGCTCTCTTCAATTACAGGTGGCACATCAATCAAAATACTTACTAAATTATTTTGCTTGAGTCGCCTATAAATGCGTAAGGCTTGACCTTTCGATGCAATGAGGTCAAATCCTAAACTATGCCTAATCTTTTGGAGCAGGAAATTCAATCTTTGATTTTCAAACTCATCTACTACAACTGAAGTTGGTATGTTCAGCAGCTGACAAGCGGCTGCCGGACCAAAGTCCCACATGCCAGCATGAAGGCCTACAGCGATCACGCCCTTTCCTCGTCTCAGATCGTGAACAACACTCGCTTCGGGAATCTCAACTCGGCTCCTAACATCCCGAACTCCGATCTTACGAGATTGATGTAATAACCGAATTAAGTCGACCACGTACACTCCATAGGACTGAAATGATTTTCGAGCCAGCTCGTGTGCTAGCTCGATATTGCCCTCCGCCAGTCGCGCCATATTAGTGATCGTAATCCGTCTTCTAGTAGACATGAAACAAAAGGCCACTCCACCAATAAACGAAGCTACTCTGTAGCTAACTTGAACGGGAATTAAATTAATAGACAGCAAAAAAAAATCAACTATTAACGAAATAACTGTTTTACTCATGCAGCTACAAGATAGCTTAAACGCGGCAGAATTTCAGTCTCTCCCACGTTCCTAGCCATAAAAATAAACTGAACGAATTGACTATTTAGCTTCTATAAAATCCTCGAGTGCCAATCGCGCTACCTCATCGCGCATTTGCCGCGGTGGCGACTTCATAAAATATGCAGAAGCTTCAAATACAGGTCCACCTACGCCTCGATCCAGCGCTAATTTTGCACAACGAACAGCATCAATAACAACGCCAGCCGAGTTTGGTGAATCCCAAACTTCTAACTTAGTCTCAAGATTCAAGGGAACGTTTCCAAAGGTTGTTCCCTCAACTCTAATATGACACCACTTTCTATCTAAAAGCCACGGTACATAATCAGACGGGCCGACATGAACATCTGCATCAGGTAAGTCGTACTCAATTTGACTCGTTACAGCCGATGTTTTAGAAATTTTCTTAGACAAAAGGCGTTCCCTCTCAAGCATATTCATAAAGTCCGTATTCCCACCGAAATTCAGTTGGTACGTTCTATCAATTCGGACGCCTCTATCTTGAAATAAGCGTACTAAAAGTCGATGTAATATCGTGGCCCCGACTTGACTCTTAATATCATCTCCAATAATCGGTAAATTAGCCTTTTCAAATCGATCTGCCCAATAGTTGTCTTTAGCTATAAACACCGGAATGCAATTGATGAATGCACAACCCGCCGCTATTATTTGCTCAACATACCATTTTGTAGCATTTTCACTACCGACAGGAAGATAAGAAATTACGACGTCCGTCTTAGTGTCCTTAAGTATCTGAGCGATATCAGCGGTTTGTCCTGGTGCTTTTTCAATTACTTCAGATAAATATTTTCCAATACCATCGTGGGTCATTCCTCTTTCCACGGTTATTCCTGTTTTTGGAACTTCGGAAAACTTCACCGTATTATTCTGTCCAC
The DNA here is from genome assembly GCA_963694535.1 of Dehalococcoidia bacterium. GTDB lineage: Bacteria > Chloroflexota > Dehalococcoidia > UBA2979 > UBA2979 > UBA2979. The sequence goes on along the minus strand of CAVODE010000024.1, from coordinate 4,769 downwards.
TAAATACAGCTTCAGAAAGGTCTTTCCCTACTTTATCGGCATCAACATCAAACGCAGCTGTGAACTCGATATCGTTAATGTGGTAGCCGCCAAGAACCGGATGCATTAATCCCGGAATTTCGTCACTTGCCTCTGCTGACTTATAGAATTCGACGCCTTGTACCAGCGATGAGGCACAGTTTCCAACGCCGATAATAGCCACACGAACCTTGGCATTCTCGGAATTTGTATTTTTTTTCTTTGCCATTTATTAACCTGACCTCTCGGAACTAATTTAAAACAATACTCCACTATTACTATCAATAAGTCAAATTACTATTTATTATATAATATATAAGATTTACTTATATTACTGGAGTCCATATGGAATTCTCATCGAAACAACTTTTATACCTGAGCACAATAGATAAAAAGAAAACTTTGGCTGCCGCAGCGGATGAATTACAAATAACGCAACCAGCCTTATCGTCTGCAATCATTGAGCTAGAACGCAAGCTCGGTTTGCAACTGTTCGAAAAGAAAGGGCGAAGAAAAATACTTAACTCGTCCGGCCAACTCGTTACCAAATTTGCAAACGAAACGCTGTACAGGGCAGGGGAATTATCTGAGCTGCTCACAATAGATAACCTTGGCAAAGAAGGCACGTTGCGTGTGGGTATGATCGATGCAGCTTCTCTTTATCTTTTACCGACTGCCATCGAAGCTTTCAAAACCGAAACACCAAATATCAAGTTGTATATCACAGTCAACGATTCAGATACTTTGACTGAACAGTTACAGGACTTTGAAATAGACATTGCTTTTGTAGTCTCAAAAGATGACAATAATTTCGATAATCTCAAATTAGTCTCTACTCTCATCCTAGAAGAATCTCTAGTGCTTTGTAATCCAATCTTAAATGGCAAACACCCAATGGCAGAATGGGCACTTTATCCCGAGAAATCTAGGACTAGGGCACTGATAGATGAAGGAATTCAAGTGCTTGGACTTGAACCAAATACGATAATTCAATCTTCAAATCCGCAGATTTTACGGCAGCTTGTCGTACTCGGATTGGCTACAAGCATCCTTCCGGAGCAGATAGCCGAAGAAAGCAAAAATATATACGTGGGAAAAGAGATTGCACGACGCAGGATTACTGCACTGCGCCGAGCTAATTCTCCATTTGACCCAAAGGTCGCAAGCCTAATCGCACTTGCGCTCCAGGTCTACAACAAAGTCTGAAACTAGACCATCGCCTTGAGTTTCGCACCAGCCTTAACCTTTACAGCCGCTCGGGCTGGAACGTTGACTGTTTCACCTGTCTGCGGGTTCCTCGCCGTTCGAGCACTACGTTGTACTTTCTCGAATGAAATCCACCCCGTAAGAGTGGCTTTATCTCCACGCTTGACGGCTTCACCAATGCTTTCAAGCAGTCCATTTAAAGCTGCTTCTACCGTTGAGGCTGGCAGATTTGCTCTCTTGGCTGCGTCACTAACTAAATCACCTTTATTCATTTAACACTCCTAATCTGTTCACATGCTTAAGCGTTATAACAGTTGTAAGGCCTGAATAGCGCCATGTCTACCCCTACCACATTAAATCTCTTACCAAATCAAGAGCTATTTACTCAGATACTTATAGGATTTCCATAGGCCGACTCCGGAATCCCTTTCCAAAACAGCCACCAATTCTCCATCTGGGCCGTATGCTCGTAAGAAATCTGCATCAAAACCAGTCGATACATGTCTTCGATGAGGAGACAAAATAATGGACTGACCAAAACCTAGGTCCCGTATTTCCCAGCTACGGAGTATCACAGCAGGCCAAGATTCAAGAATTGTATCGATGGGCAATATTAACTTTTTGACTAAATTCTCACCACCAAAAAGGCTAACCTCCTCGAGTTCAATTGCTTCATTTATTAGAAAATTCCCCACCCGCGTCCGGCGTAAATCTGCAAGATGTGCTCCGCATCCAAGAAACTCACCGAGATCATGCACTAGCGATCGGACATAGAAGCCTCGCCCACACTCAATTTCTATTTCCACCTGAGGCAACTCGCTACTTCTTCTTTTGACATCACCCGTCTTCCATCTATAAATAGAAACCCGCCTGGGATCAAGATCAATAGGCTTGTTTTTCCGTGCTAACTTATGAGCGGCTACGCCATCCTTCTTCAACGCGCTAAAAATGGGTGGCCTCTGCATTATTGGAGTCTCTGACTTACCCAAATCAACTGACTTGATTCTCTGAGACATAATTAATCGATCCAATCCCTCAGATACCAAAGATCCATCAATTTTACTGATTTCATTGTGCTCTGCGCGGAAAGTGATAGATCCCTCTGCATCATAAGAATCAGTCGATATACCAAGAGTCGCAGTAGCTAAGTACACTTTACGCATCTTTAGAAATTCTTCAGAAAATCTTGTTGCACTGCCTATTACGATAGGGAGAATTCCCGTGGCACCAGGATCGAGAGTTCCTCCGTGACCAACCTTATGCGGACCTACAATTTTCTTTATACGCCTAACAGCTTCGGCTGAAGAAATTCCTTTAGGCTTATCTAAATTCAAAAATCCATGCATTGTTAAAATACTATATAACTCTAAACTCTATTTTTTTTATTTTAAGCAGAAAGAGAACCGGGTTAACTATTATTACAACGCTAGAGATTTCGTAATAATTTGCCAATTTTATCAGCCTCATCAAAAGACTCATCTGCAACAAATTCTAGTCTCGGAATCCTGCGCAACCGCAGCTCGCCTCCCAATTCTCGCCTGAGAAATCCGGAAGCTCTCTGCAACCCATCCATAACAAGTGCAAATGTTTCTTCATCTCCTTGAATAGCGACAAATACTTTCGCCGAGGCCAAATCGCTTGAAACATCAACGCCTGTAATTGTATATATAGCATCACGGACACGAGGATCTTTAATCCGTCTCGGTGCAATCTCAGCTAAAGTACGCTGAATAGTATATTGAACGCTCTCAATTCTTCGGGTCAGCGTATCTGCTCCTTATGATACGTAACTATTTCATCACCTTCTTCAAAGGATTCATAGCCGCTCACTGTTATTCCACACTCCAAACCAGTGACAACCTCGCGCGCAGCATCGCTTTCGCGCTTCAATGTATCAAGATTCGACTCATGGAGCACCGATCCGTTACGCATCACTCGACAAAGAGATCCTCTTGAAACAGAGCCTTCACGTATGTAGCAACCTGCGATTGCATTGCGCCTGCCCTTTCGAAACACTGCCCTAACCTCAGCAACTCCGTCTTGTCTGTCCTCAAATATTGGATCTAATAACCCTTGTACGGCCTTTTGGATATCGTCCACAATGTCATAAATAACAGAGTATTCACGAACCTCGATGTGATCTTCCGAGGCTAGTTTACGAGCGCCAGGTTCCGACGTGACATTGAAAGCTATGACAACACCCTGTGACGCGGTCGCAAGCTGAATATCCGACTCAACTACGGACCCAACAGCCGCATGAATAACGCGGACGTTTACCTCTTCGTGAGATTGTGAATCAATTACCTGAACTAATGGCTCAATAGAGCCCTGAACATCTGCTTTTACAACAAGATTAAAATCCTTAACATTCCCACGGCGGATCTCGCCAAACAGACTATCTAACGTAACAGGCTGCGTAACACCCCCAACATCAACACCTCGCAAACGCCTTTCTGCTTCTAGTCTCGCGGTTCTTGAATCAGCACGAATCTCGAACACTTCTCCTGCTTGCGGCACAGCAGATAATCCGAGTATCTCGACAGGTGCCGACGGTCCAGCAGATTCGATTTTACTGCCGTCCGACCCAAACATCGCCTTGATTCGTCCAAATGAGGTACCAGCCAAAACAATATCACCCGATCTCAGCGTTCCAGTCTGCACCAATAGTGTGGCCGTAACTCCTCGTTGCCTATCATTCTTAGCCTCTAGAATAATTCCCCTAGGTTCATTATCTGGATTAGCTTTAAGTTCTTCCAAATCAGCAATCAATAGAACACTTTCAAGCAAATCATCAACGCCCAGACCCTCAAGCGCGGAAATTTCTACCACGATCTGATCGCCTCCAAGATCTTCGGGAAGCAAATCTACTTCAGTGAGCTGACCTTTAATTTTTGCCGGATCTGAATTAGGTAAATCAACTTTATTTATGGCTATCACCAGTGGTACTTGAGCTGCCTTTACATGAGCAATCGCTTCACGAGTCTGTTGCATCAAACCATCATCAGCAGCCACAACTACTATACCCACATCAGTGACATTGGCTCCTCGGGCTCTCATCTGAGTAAAAGCCTCATGTCCCGGAGTGTCGAGAAATGTGATCATGCGACCGTCATCTACTTCCACCTGGTAAGCACCTATATGCTGTGTAATTCCTCCAGCTTCGCTTTCTTGGACATTAGCTGAACGAATATGATCCAGCAGTGTGGTTTTTCCATGATCGACATGGCCCAATACCGTGACAACTGGTGGCCGAGCCACCGCGTCAGGATCATTTTCAACTAAGCGTAGTGATGTAGACTCGGCCGCTGCCTCATTACCTAAGTCAGGCAACTCCTTCTCGGCTTCAGTGTTGACACTGAAACCGAAATCCTCCGCAATTATTGCGGCCGTCTCGAAATCGATAACTTGAACAACTGTTGCCATTACGCCATTTTGCATTAACGCCTTAACAACCTCAACCGGAGACGTATCAAGGATTTCCGCCAAATCGCGAACAACTATTGCAGATGGAATAGATATCTTCTGCTGATCAAGTGTCATCCGTG
>CAVODE010000023.1:0-23441 GCA_963694535.1 Dehalococcoidia bacterium | reverse complement strand
GCCTACGCCGACTCCTCTCTAGCGAGAATAAGTGTTTCCTAACCATATTGGTGGCTGGGAAACACTTTTATAGGCATAGTGTTCTTTTTACTATGTGTTAATAATGGTTGAAGTTGGAGTCAAATTGATTCGATATGCTTAACTATATTATTCGACGTGTGATATTGAATGTCGGCGTAATTTATTTGGTCGGCAGTTTAATATTTGTTTTGGTTCGATTACTACCGGGCTCATTTGTGATCCAACGAGGTGGTTTGGACATTGGAGGTCTTACCCCAGAACGACTGGAACTTGCCAAAGCTGAGTTAGGTTTAGATAAGCCAGTTTTAGAGCAATACATGAGCTATTGGGCGGATTTACTACGTCTAGACTTTGGCTTTTCTTTTGAGACTCGCAACTCAGTGGCCAGTGAGTTGATACAAGCCTTCCCTTATAGCATGGAACTAGGGATAGGAATTCTAATAATTGGGCTGTCTATTTCTCTCCCTGTTGGAGTGATATCAGCAGTGAATCAAGATAAGTGGCAGGACTACCTTTTACGCGGATTTGCTATAGTTGCGTTGTCGTTTCCTGTGTTTTGGACAGCTGCTTTGGTGACTATTTTCAATCTTAATCTTGGAAGCCCATTGCGTCTCGAAGTTATAGCACAGCCGCATATGTGGGAGGACCCTTGGAAGGCATTGCAGTGGTACATCATACCTGCGACCTGCGGCGGAATAGCTGGGACAGCTTCGATTATGCGTGTTTTACGATCGGAGTTGCTAGAAGTATTGCGTCAGGATTACATTCGTACAGCTCGATCAAAAGGATTACAGGAGCGGACGATTCTTTTACGCCATGCCTTACAGAATGCGTTTTTGCCTGTATTAACTTTGATTGGTTTGACTCTTGCAAGCCTGATTACAGGTCAGATTGTACTAGAGAGCATGTTTAATATTCCAGGGATCGGACGAGAGCTCGTTGAAGCTGTATCACTTCGTGATTACAGCATGGTGCAGGGTATTACGTTGATGGTTGCATCATTTATTGTATTCACGAATTTGCTCGTTGATATATCTTATGGCTACCTTGACCCGAGAGTGAGGTTTGCATGAGTCAGTCCGCAGATCCATTGATTATTGATCCAGTTGCAGAGACGAGTGCGTTAGTTGCACCTTTTCGAAATCTTGTTCGTGGTTTAGGTTCTTTCTACCGAAAAAAACCGCTTGGCGCGATAGGTCTTACGATAATACTTGCCGTCTGCGTGCTAGCTATATTCGCCCCATTATTTTCTCGATACGATCCAAGTTTTATTTTTCAGACGGATAATCCGAATTATAAAACCAATCCATCGATCATGGATTTGGCGAAAGATTCCAACGCGGGCTCACCTATTATTGTGACGCAGCTAACTGATCCCGATTCTGAACACTGGTTTGGCACATCTCGAGCCGGTCATGATATTTATGCACGAATTATCTACGGGACACGTACTTCTTTGATGGTCGGGCTAATTGCTTCAACTATTGCCGTCGGTTTAGGGATTGTGATTGGTGGTGCGACGGGGTACTACTTGGGCTGGCTTGATTTACTTGTTCAAAGGCTTATAGACACTCTGCAAGCACTGCCGTCGCTTGTACTATTACTTCTCATCGGACAAACATTTGACGCTTCTTTACGGAATGTAATAATGACCATGGGTGTGATTGGTTTACCAATCACATCAAGACTTATCAGATCAGCGGTGCTTGCTATCCGTGCAAGTACGTTTGTGGAAGCTGCAACGGCTTTGGGTGCAAGCGATTCAAGAGTAATGTTTCGTCATGTTTTGCCGAATATAGGATCCGTCGTAATTATTAGTTTCACGATCGGAATAGGGGCATATATTTTGTTCGAGGCTACTCTTTCTTTCTTAGGCGTGGGGCCCTCAGGTGTTATTTCCTGGGGTCGTATGGTGAACGAAGGTCGGGCATCAATTGATATTCATCCATGGCTGACCGTATTCTCTGGCGCAGCTCTTTCATTGACTGTGGTGGCATTCAATTTATTTGGCGATGCTATCAGAGATGTACTCGATCCTCGACTTAGGGGATCTTGATTTTTGGAATTCAGTTCTGAAAAATATACTTTTCTAGACTGGAGTGGCGCCTTAAGGCAACTATCAACAAATTTTAGTCGAATTTCACCCACTTTTAAGACCGTATCGAGCTATTCTTGCTTTAGTTTGCTTACCGCTGTTTGAGCAGTATGAGTTCATCGATCTGTGTCAGGAGTCGGTGAGAATTCCGGCACAAGTGGACATTTCGGAAACTTGGTGATTTATCACGACTCAAAAATCGAAAGAGTTTGCTCCCTCAACCGATCCGGTAGATATCGATCAGGCAGGTAAATTTCCATATAAGTGGAGAGTGTTTGCGGCGGTCGGGCTGTCACTTTTTACGTCGGTAATGAGCTTTTCGATGACATTTGTAGTGCTCGGTGCAATAGCAGATGATTTCGATATTAGTTTGAGTACCGTAAGCTGGGTAGTAATAGTTCAGTCATTAGTGATTAGCGCTTTAATGATGCCGATGGGTCGCTTAGGGGACATCATTGGCCGTAAAAGGATTCACTTACTTGGTTTAATTTTTTTTGCATCAGGCGCTACACTCACCGCTTTCGCACCCACGTTTGGAATACTAATTATTTCACGAATCATCACGTCCATTGGTAATGCGATGGGGCAGTCCGTTGGGACTGCAATCGTTATCTCTGCATTCCCAAGCACGGAGCGAGGCAAAGCCATCGGAAGTCAAACAACCGCTGTAGCAATTGGAGGGGCATCTGGTCCAATTTTCGGAGGATTTGTTTTGCAATTCCTGCCGTGGGAGGCCTTATTTCTTATTCTGCTAATCCCGGTTGCGATAGCTTTTTTTGCTGCTCTATTTTTCTTGAAGTCAGACAGTCAATTGAAAATACCAGACTCAGTCCGGAGCCCATTTGACGGTGTCGGGGCCCTCATTTCAGCCGCGGCGATAGTACTTTTGGTTGTAGCTATTAATAATCCGTTCGGTTTTCAATGGATTTCAGCTGAAATGATGATTGCATTGGGACTCTTTTTGCTACTAGTAGTTGTTTTCATTATTTGGGAACTTCGCATCAAAGTACCAATGTTTCAGTTGCGGATGTTTTCCAGTGGTAATTTTAGTTTAGCCGTATTAACTAGGCTTCTTGGCTTTGGTGGGGCAACAGCAGTTCGATTTATCGTTCCAGTATTTTTGATTAGCCTGCTGCAACTGAATGAAGCAGTTGCAGGTGCAATATTACTTCTTACATCTTTAGGTATGGCTGTCGGGGCTCAAATTTCCGGTCGCATGAGCGATAAATTTGGTCCCAGACCGTTTGCTATTTCTGGATTTGTATTGGCTTTCATAACGACGCTTGCAATGGTTTTCGTTGGTCGTGACACGTCGCTCGTGTTGTTAGGCTTTATTTTGCTATTCAATGGCCTCTCGATGGGACTTTGGAATGTGACAAATAACACGGTTATTATCGGCTCAGTTCCTGATTCGGAATTAGGTGTGATTGGGGCCTTTACAAATCTAACTCGAAATTTAGGCAATGTGATAGGACAGGCTTTGTCTGCTTCAGTCGTGGCTGGAGTTATGTTAAGCAGTGGATTTGATGTACCACTTAATGAGATCGGGAATAATTTGGCAGCAGGTGATTCGTTTATTACGGGTACAAGAGTCGCCTATCTGCTCGTGTCAGGGGTCACCTTTATTAGTTTAATACTCGCGATTTTTACCAAATCGAGCGTGAGTCGGCCAGATACAGAAAATCACATTTCTCCGACGAATACCAGGTCATTACCAGTCGTTGATGAGAGTAAACAATCGAGCCAAAGACGAGTCGCTCGGATTGTAGCTGAGCAGCCATCATCGTCACATTCCCGCGTGAATCGTGCGGAGGAGGTGACCGATGAGAATTTACCACCAGGAACTCAGGATACATCTCGCTCGGTCGTTAAACTGCTTGTAATTATTGTGTCAGTGATCTTAGGGTTCTTCGCATTGATTAAATTATTTCAGGCTGACGATCAACAAGTTGACTAATTATTATTTTCTTTATTAAGTTCGAGGTGAGGTGGCTTGCTTAGGATCCAGCCTAGTCCACCGAACACCAGCATTGTGGCTGCGATTGCAAGCCACGTTGTAGTGTCATCGGTTGCACCGTATAGCCACGTAAAGGCTAGGGTTGCTACCGCAGCTACTGCGACTGAGACAGATACTAGCAATCCCTGTGCTGATGCCTGTCGTTCTTCCGATACAGCCTCAGATACCATCATCGGGGTGGCTGTGAAGCCCATGCCCTCAAAGCAGGCGTCCACAAATGTTATTGCAATGAGTGGTATTAACCCAGGGATAAAACCAAATGAGATGGCGATAAGAGAGCATCCAATGATTAGTCCCATAGACCATAATCGTGACCCGTATTTTTGCGCCATTGTGCCGCCAATCGGTGCGAGAAACGCTATAGGGAAACAGATGAGGGTGAGTGCCAGGCCGATTTGCCATTGCTCAGCTCCACGGGCATCGAGTTCCATCACCCATACGGGTTCGAAAGCGCCGATGAACACCCAATAAGCCGCAACCATGCAGAGCGCGCCCAATACCTTTCGTTCCTTGAGTAGCAATATCGGATTTTCATAACGTGCTCGTCGTCTTCCCTGGTCGGCCTGCGCTCGCCAGATTGTTGGCAGTATACAAATCAGAACCACAGCGATGGCAAGGAAGGGTGTATGAAAGTTGCCAATGAGATTGAATACGATGGCTATTACTGGTCCTACTACAAAACCAGCTACATCGGCGGTACCAATTCTTCCAAGATTTCGACCGAAATTGTCCGGGTCGCTGAGAATAATGGTTCTTCGGACAGCCGGAGCGGCTGCTCCAAGAGCAAATCCGAGTACAGCTCGCCCGAGGATAAATTGCCAAAGCTCGTTACCAACGCCGAGAATCAACAGAGCGGCTGCACCTAACAAGACCCCAAATCTAAGTAATAGTGGAGCTTGCCCACGATCGGCAAGAGGTGCGAGGACTATGCTGGAAACAAATGAAGCAGCGTAGCCGCAAGAAATAATAACTCCGATCTCAAAGCTGGAGAATCCCAATTCGTTTTTGAATTCAGCGACAAGGGCAAAGACACTAGCCAGTGCAGAGGCCATAGCGAACGTTGTTAGATAGTAGGGGATTAAATTTCTTGTTTGGGTGGAAATAACTGATTTTGTCATGGATCGCATTTCTCGGGATAAATTGATGTAGCTTGAATGCTCTATTTCAAAGCCTATCTTGTCGACTTACTACGGAGTAACTTATTGGGAGGTTGATCTATTAGGGAGAGTGTCACAGTGAATACCATCGATTCAGGATTGGAGCGGCAACGCGTAACCCGACTACGTGATCATCTAACTTGGGAGCTGAATTATGATTCCAGTGAATTGCTTCACGCAGAATTTGATTGTGACATCTGTGCGACACTAATCAACTACGTGAGAAATTTTGAGAAGGCCTATGAGTCTGGAACTGGCCATTCGAAGACCTTCGAGGAGGTCGTCGATAAATCTGAAGAATCTGCAGTTTAGATAAGTCTTGGAGTAATCGTATGCCAGAGAGAACAGTCACCGGAGTTACGTTAGGTGACCCGTCAGGAGTTGGCCCCGAGGTTGTTGTTAAGGCCTTTGCGGACCCAGTTTTACACGAAGAGTCAAAATTATTTGTAATCGGAGCGATTGAGCCCATTCAGCGAGCGATCGAGCAGGTTGGGCTGAGTCAAAGTGTGCGATCTATAAAAACACCTTCAGATGCCAATAGTTCCAGTGATTTTATTGATGTTTTCGAGTTAGATGACATTCAAGACACAGATTTTCCGATGGGGGTGTTATCAGAAAAATCTGCGCGAGCCTCCCATGCTTGGGTAGAGGCTGCGATTCAGTTAGCACTTGCGGGCTCAGTTGACGCAATTACAACAGCACCCGTGAATAAGGAAGCATGGCGCCTAGCCGGTTTTTCTGACAAGGGACACCAGGAGGTGCTCCAACGGTTAACGGGCGCTGATTACGTTGCCACGATGCTCGTCAGCGGTTCTCTTCGATGTATGCATCTTTCAACACATTTATCTTTGTCAGAGGCTTGTGATTATGTTACGAAAGAAAACGTTCTTCGAGCGATTAATCTTACGCATGAGTATTTCATTCGGTGGGGAGTTACAGCGCCTCGGATTGGAGTAGCTGCATTAAATCCTCATGCGAGTGACGGGGGATTGATCGGCCAAACGGAAGAAGAGGAGATATTACCCGCAGTAGTAACGGCGCGAGCGGCTGGAATAGACGCGATTGGGCCAGTACCAGCAGATACCGTATTTAATCAGGCAATCGATGGTCGATACGATGTTGTGTTGGTGATGTATCACGATCAGGGTCATATCCCAATTAAGGTGTACGGCTTTGAGAATAGTATCACTGTTAATTTAGGTATACCCATCTTGAGAACTTCCGTGGATCACGGAACTGCTTTTGATATTGTAGGTAAAAACCAAGCGCAGTCGGTCAGCATGGTCGAGGCCATTAAGTTGGCACGATCACTGAGCTCGGGTCAACATTTATAAGTACCGATTTCTTAGTCAGAATTCAGATAAGATTTGATGGCATCGGGATCAAGTATTGGGTAGACCTCGAATTCGGCCGGCATTATTTCTGCCCATTCGTTCAGGAGCCCATGCAACATTTCATTCGAGTCGACGTCAAAAATTGCTACGCCGCCTCTTCCCGCACGAGCATACATGGATTGCGCATTACCAATGTCCATCTGATTTTGTGCCCATTCCCAATACTGTTTGCGATATTGCTTCACCTCAGATGGGCGAGTTGGGTGAGGTGTACTTACAACTAAGAACAACATAGAGAGACCTTTCTAATAGCCAGTGCCAATTTGTGCCAAGATTCTAATAAATTTAATGCTAAAAAGATGTAACAGATAGATTGGCAGTAGCTTCACCAATACAGTCATGCAAAAATGTCATAGACTCTGCGAAAGGAGCTGCAGATGATTACTCCAGTCGAATCATATCTCATGACATTTGTACCTCTACTAATGGCGATATTAGTCTGGTTTCGTATGCGGACGACAGGAGGCAGACTAGCTGTGCCTGCAGCATTAGGCACAATGTTAATAAGTCATGTGATTTTTAGATTACTATTTTCCTAGGCTGGTAATTATTCGTTCTGGTCATTTTTCTTTTTCCAGAACCAGTCGAGCACAAATATCCAAGCGATTACTAGAGGTATTCCGATTAGCATTGTGCTTGATTTTACTGCCGGTGAAGAGGATTCGATGGGTTGTTTAATTCCAGCTTCAGACTGTTGAATTGAAGCCGGATTCTGGAAAACTGGTAACTTTGTCGGCGAAGTTGACTTTGTGATTAGCGTTGTGACTAATCCAGCTGCAGACAATGCGGCAGCAAGCCAGAACGCTATTTTCCAACCATTGATGAAGGCATCGCCTGAGCCTTCAGTATCTGCAATTTCACTGAGAGGTATGTCAAAACCCTTTGCCATCATGACGCTTACGACGATTGCTGTCACAACAGCTTGCCCCGTCACATTGCCCACGTTTCGAGTGAGATTACTGAATGCACCCCCAATTCCCAAGCTTGATTGAGGAAGCGAGCCCATTAGTAGAGCTTGATTTGGGACATTCCAAAAGCCCAACGCGAGACCGTGAACTACGAGTGCTGCCATGAGAAACCAGAGTGACCCAGTAGTGGTGATGAAAGACATCCCCAGGGTACTGATTACTAGCAGACTGAATCCAAAAACCGCAAAGGGTTTGGGGCGAAATCGATCAGAGAGCCTACCTGCAGTTGTGGACGCGATGGCCATACCCAGGAAGTTCAGCACAAGTATCAGACCAGCAGATCCTGCTGATAAACCTTTTACGCTTATAAGTAATATCGGAGGTAGTAATTGGATATTTGTCGCAGCCATAAAGCCGAGGGCTCGTGCACCAACTGAGGTGGCGAAAGTTCGATTACGAAAAATGCGTAGTTCCAGCATGGGTGACGATGAACGCAGTTCCCAAAAGCAGAATGCTGCAAAGAGTAGAGCCACGGCAGCTAAGCCTCCTATAAATGGAAAGGAGAGAAACGATAAATTGAACGGATTATTAATTATGGTTATAAGAATGATCACCGCTGGCGCTGAAAGCAGTGCTCCACCCCAATCAAATGTCCGAGCAATCTTAGTTTGTCGATGTTTTAGAACAGAGTTATCTATGAGTACAAGTGCAGCCACCATGGTGATGAGACTCAGTGGCACTAGAAGCAAGAACATTGCTTCCCAAGGAAGAATTTGCAGAGTGAATCCCGCAACTAATGGACCACAGCAACCACCTATAGCAACGGCAGTACTTTGGCTTCCAATTGCTTTCCCTTGCTCTTCAGGTGGGAACGAGGCGATTGCAAGAGCCGTCTGAGTAGATTGAATCATTGAATTACCGACAGACATTATTAGTCGCGCACCAATGAGAGCTATGAATGAGGGTGCAAAAGCAGTTGAAAGCGCTCCTACCGCAAAGAGACCAAGTCCAATGACGTGTATTGGTTTCCAGCCAAAAATATCACCGACTCGTCCCATCGGCATAATTAATGAACTTAAGACAAGTGATTCGATTATTACTACCCAAGAAACGGCCTTGAGAGTAACACTGAAGTCGTCAGCAATAGCTGAAAGTGCCACAAACACCATTGTCATACTGAGAACAGTCGTAAAAAGTGATAATCCTATGGGAAAAAAAGATCTCCATTTTTTTGAGTAATCGGGCGCCTCAATAGCGGTCAAGGTGTTTTCCATTAGCGGTGACTACATCCCAGTTTCTTGGAAATCAGCGAGGTCGTCTTGGAATGAGTGTTGGCGTGTTTGTTTTGTATTTTTGATAGGCTTCATCGGTACCCCATTTCTGATCAGATGCTTTTTCAAGTTTTATGACACCTGAGACTTTGGTAAGCATAATAATCACGTAGGGGACCGATAAAACCGTGACGTATTGCCATCCGATCAGGGTAGGCAGCGCGATTATCAGAACACCTATCCAAAGTATGATTTCGCCGAAATAGTTTGGATGCCGAGACCAAGCCCAAAGTCCGCTGCTAATAAATCGGCTCTTATTTTCTGTGGTCTTTCGAAATTTTCGCTTTTGCCGATCAGCAATAACTTCAATACAGAAACCAATCAGCCAAATGACAAGACCAAGCAAGGTCATAATTTCAATTTCACCGTTAATATTTTGTGACCCTATTGCAGTGAATGCAACGACCGGAGTAATGAAGGCCCAAAAACCTTGAAAGGTCCAATAGAATAAAAATTTTGTCTTATCAGGAATTACCTCAGTGAATCTTTTATCATGACCATCCTCTCTGATACGTAAAAAAAGAAATGAAGATAGTCGAATCGCCCAAATAGCAATCAAAATAGCTAGTAAATAGGAGATTATCGTGCGGTTTTCTGTGAGTAAAAGAATAACTGCGGTAAGAGAGAGAAATGTCAGTCCTCCAGTCAGATCGAAGTATTTTTCAGTCTTGTACAAATAGGAGGGGATAAAAACTAACCACTGAATTGCAAAAGATATCATCATGCAAAGGAAGATCAAAGGTAGGTCACCGACTAGAGCAACGCCGACGGATTCTCCTCGGCTTGCCGCGAAGGCCACCAACGCAGCAACAATCACAAGACTCGAACTACTTAATATGGCTCTCGTATCAGAATTGCGCATTCCATCACCTTCTTTCATACGCGATGCCTTACCCAAATCATAGAGTAAGCAGTCCCTAGGTATTTATTTTCCAGCGGAGCTAATTCTTGTGATTTTCTTATGCAAATATGATTAGATGGAGTGATAAGCAACACAATAATTCCAGTAGAGCAGAACCTTACTGTGAATTAAGGAAATGGCATGATGAGAATAATTTTTGTTTTCGGGCTGTTAATAATGTCCATGTCGTGTAATACCGTAACCGGTGAGAGCCATAATCACGATGATCATGAGCATTTAGTTACGGCCACATCTACAGCGACGGCCACATCGATGGTAACAAACACATCGGTGGCAACAAACACACCCGTGGCAACAAACACACCCGTGGCAACAAGTGCACCCGTGGCAGCAAACACACCCGTGGCAACAAGTACACCCGTGGCAGCAAACACACCCGTGGCAACAAGTACACCCGTGGCAACAAGTACACCCGTGGCAACAGCGTCGGGAATACCTCAAGAGTCCGATCTGTTTCTGGCTGGTGCGAAAGGTAGAACCTCAGAGGAAACACTAGCTGTTCGACTTGATATTTGGCTTTGTCAAGAAGATTTATATGTGTCCGACTTAACACCGAGAGGGTCTACTAATCTACGCTGTACTGTAAGTGTGAATATCCTAGAAGACACCATAATTATCAGTGCTACTGGTATTCCAAATCATGATTTTGAATCCACGAATGGTTGTTGTGCAACTGAGCAGCAAGAATTGTGGTATTTGCCTCGATTTCCGTCAGATGCTATTAATCAAGATTATGAGTATGCGCCTGTCAGAGGGGCCACGGCATTTACTGTCACAGGGGTAGCAATATATGGTCCCGAAGATGGTCCGGGCGGTGATGCAGTTGCTCATGAGTTGGGTCTGTACGAGGAAGATAGACAGCCAATTGACTTAGGGGTTTGTGGAGGACACTCGGGTCCTGGTGGTCAATATCATTATCATTATGATGCAAATTGCATACACTGGCACGCAGAGACCTCTAGTACTAATTATATGTTTGAAGATGTTGATTCATCTGTTCATTCGGCTATTCTTGGTTTTGCTTTTGATGGATATGCGATTTACGGCAGCTATGGCTGGGATATGAATTTCGAAGTCAAAGAAATGAAAAGTAGTTATCAGCTTATCGATGGTGCTACGGGCTACGATGGAATTAGTGATTACGTTTATGTGGCTGGGTTAGGTGATCTAGATCAGTGTAACGGTCACATTACCTCAACTCCTCATTCAGTTGAACCTGTGTACCATTATCATTCAACGATGCACAACGGAGCGAATTCTCATGGATTTCCTTATTTTCCTCTTTGCTATCACGCTATCCCAGATTCTAGAAATATAGGTGATATGGGTGGAACTGGCGGAGGCGGAGCTCCACCTAGTGGCAGGCCTACGAACTCAGGGAATCATCGACGTGGCTTCTAAATTGGCTTTATCTACATGAGAATACGGAGATATGCTAGGTATTTAACATACACTAATTTGTTTAGCAGTTAACTTATGTACACTGGTGAATGCCAGACATTAACTTTCGTAGGTCTTGCATTCGGAGTTAAAATAAACCATCCCTTTCAGTAATCCCTCAATTGCTGAAATATACGGGATAAACCGAAACAAGGCCTACGAAAGTATTAATTTTTTTAGATGACTCCAAGAAATTGACGCCAAGACATGAGCCAATCCTCGCCATTTCGTGCGACGGCCCAGATGGCTTGCACTCGATCGCCGAGTTCTTGTTCAGTGGTCCGTAGTTGGATAGTAAGTAGATAGACATTCAAGTCACCCGTTGAGGAAATAACGATTGAATGAGTAATTTCAGCCCCACCAAAATTTGGATGATTCCATATCGGAAAATCTAAGACATCGTTCGATGTCTCGTACCAATCTTTCGTACCGAATTCATCAATGTGTACGAACGGGTATTCCGATCCCATTCGTAGGTCCTGCAAGTTTTTCTCTGAAATTGCTTTCATATGTGAATTTAGTGCGGCCATCGGTGTTTCTGCCATAAATGCTCCTGCCATCTTTGAGTACACTTACTCGCAACCTGTTTATTAATTAGTCCGAGTTAATTTTTTAATGATATCTTGAACTTTCAGCGATAAGAAGATACATTCTAGCGAATTAGAATTTAACGTGAAGATAGGAAATTGCTTGAAAGTTGCATACATACTAAATACCCCAAATGCTGCTAATCACAAGGTTGGTGACATGATCTTGCCTCAACTGGAATCAGATTCTCATGGTGCAGATGTGCTGGGAATATTTTTCTTTGATGACAATGTTTTCATGCTGCGGTCAGGGGATCCAAAGGGAGAGCGGCTCGCAAAGATTGCGAAGGAAAAAGGAATGCTCCTTATGATGTGTGATCAGTGCGCAATTGAAAGAGGCCTAGCTACAGGCGAGGCGGGCAATGCTGTACCGAATGACGTTGTAGATGGCGTAGCAGTCGGTTGTTTTCCGGACCTATATGCGGCACTAGAACCTAACCCGCCAGATCAAGTGATATCGTTGTAGCGTATGATAGAGAGCCCTATAACAGTTCAACAAAAAGAGGCGACACTCCTAATAACGATGAATCGTCCGGAGCGTTTGAATGCCTTAACCGATGAGATGCGTGTCATCCTGAGAGACACACTTCGGGCTACGAGAGATAATGCAAGCATACGTGCCGTTGTGTTAACTGGGGAAGGTCGAGCATTTTGTTCCGGTGCTGATTTGAGCGCACCTCGACCTGAGGTAACGCCTGAGGCCACGGTGGATCGCCCGCCCCCTCGATATAAATGGCTTAAGTATTTTCACGAGTTACCGGTACCGGTTATTGCTGCCGTCAACGGCCCAGCGGTAGGCGCTGGATTTGGATTGGCTCTCGCGTGCGATCAACGCGTTATGGGTAAAAATGCGTTCTTTTTTCCTGCATTTTCTGAACGAGGCTTAGCTGCAGATAACGGGGTTAGTTGGATGTTACCAAGATTAGTTGGGCCGGCTCAATCAATGAGGTGGTTATGGAATGCTGACCGTATAGGATCCGAGGAATCTTTGAAGTATGGTTTGGCTGATAGTGTTGTCGATGATAGTGACGTGCTTACAGAAGCGCTAGCGTTAGCTGCCAAGTGGGCGAATGGCCCAACGGTGGCATACGGCTTAATAAAAGAACAGGTATATGGAGCGCTTGTCGGCACCTATGAGAATCAGTTAATCACGGAAGAATTACATCTTGCAAAAACGCGTGCCTCACTCGATGCGGCCGAGGGTGTAGCCGCATTTAGAGAAAAGCGAGCGGCAAAATTTGTGGGCCGTTAGTTTTAGTCTAGACACCTAATTTAATGCTTAGCCGCATACGCGATCGTGTATTCAATCAGACTTTTGATATTTTTGAAATTGGCTCTTTTAGGAGACTTTGGTCGAGCGCTGTTTTGTTTTCGATGGGTCAATGGCTCGACAGAACTATAGTCGGTTGGCTTGTTCTTGATATGACTGGGTCAGCATTTTTGACTGGTTTAGTTTGGGCTGTTCGTTTTTGTCCGAATCTATTGTTTGGACCGGTGATGGGAGTAATTTCGGATCGATATCCTCGGGGTCGTACGCTTTCTATCAATGCTGGCGTCCGAGCGATCGCTATGTTAATCACGGGCATGCTTTTTTTTGTAGGGCAGGAATCACTTCTTGCACTTTTGATACTTGCTTTGATTGGAGGTACAAGTACCACGCTTCAAATGGCCGTCTTACAGCCTTTGGCCGCTGAGGTGGTAGGAGATTCCAGGCTATCAAATGGTGTAACGATCACATCCTTGGGTCAAAGAGCAGTTGGCGCACTTGGCGCACTTCTGGGAGGCGTATTACTTGCTACTATCAGTCCTGCTTGGATTTTTGTATTTGCCGCACTGCCATTGTTAGCATCCGCCGGAGTTTTTCTTACGATATCTCCCAATTTTTCAAGAGAGATGAAGGTGAGTTCTTTCCTTTCGGACATGCTCGAGGGACTGGACGTGATTCGAGGCCGTCGAGCCGTACTTGCACTGCTAGTGCTTATGGCTTTTACCGAAATGTTTGGGTTTTCGTTTAACGGTTTCTTGCCGGTAGTTGCCGAAGATCTTTTGCAGATTGGCCCTGAAGGCCTAGGATTATTAACGTCTGCAACCGCGGTGGGGGGATTTTTTGGCGTTTTAGGACTAACTCTTTATCGTGGCGCGATTAGGCGAGGGTTACTTCTACTTGGTATTATTGCTAGTTTCGGTGTACTGGAAATAGTACTTGGCCTATCGAACAATCTGGGGATTTCATGGGTGCTACTTGCCTGTTTGGGCGCTATGGGAGCATTAGTTGACTCGCTCCAGTGGATTCTGTTACAGACTGCTGTGCCATCAGATATGCGTGGGCGAGTTATGGGTTGGTGGAATGTGGCCATAGGATGTGGTTGGATAGGGACCATAATTCTTGGAATAATCGCTGATACCTACGGTATACAAACATCTCTTTCAATGGCTGGCGCAATTTTGCTCTTAGTAGCATTTTCAGGATTAACTATTTCAAGTCAGGTACGCAGAATATAATTTTTGTTAGTGATGCAGGCTGCGTGCCAATGTAATTGGTAATTGCCACTGTAAAATTACAGGAGGAAGGCTACACACGCGATAATATTTATTACTCATACTGTCGGATAATATTTTTTTCGATGAGGTGATCTATTTCCTCATCAACATAACCAAGGCTCACTAATACTTCCCTCGTGTGTTCACCCAAACTAGGGGAGGAGGAATTAGGAAATACGGGGGTTTTTTCCATTTGTATTGCGGGGCCATAGGTTTTATATTTCCCAAGCATCTTGTGTTCTAATTCAAGGATGAAGTTATTATCGGCAATTTGCTGCTCGTCGAACACTTGATGAGGAAAATTGAATGGTCCGCTTGGAACTCCATTTTTTCTGAATAATTCTATCCAATGTTGAGCGACTTTTCCTCGAATAATATCTTCGCATTGTCGAGTAAAGCTGACTAGCTGGTCATAATCATCAGGATTACTCATATTAAATTCACTGGTTCTTGGATCGGTGACACCAAGAACTGAACAAAATTTAGTTCGGAGATTATGGCTGAGCGCACCTACTGAAAAAAACTGATCAGTAGCTCGATAGTATCGAAAGTAAGTGTTCGTGGCGAGGCCTCCACCAGGATTTGTTATCGCTGTGTAAACATCACGTTGCTGTTCAAAGGTCTTTCCGTCATGTTGAGCATCTGACAGTGCTTCGGCAGCTGAATCCCATACGTCAGGATCTGTAGCAGCAAACCAATGAATTCTATTTCCCGCGAGTATGAGTGACGTTTGTAAAAGACTGGTGCTGACTTTTTGCCCCTCACCTGTGAGGTCACGATGTCGGAGTGCGGTTATTACTGCTAGAGCCGATGCTAATCCGGTTGCCATGTCAGCAACCGCTGGAGTTAAGACACTTGGGATTCCATTAACATCTCGTGCCATCACTGAAGCTAATCCTGACATTCCTTGTGCAACAACGTCATAACCACCTTCTTGCCCGTAAGGTCCTGATCGCCCATATGGCGCATGCTCTAAAAATACAATCCGTTCATTCCACTTTTTGACGTCTTCATATTCGAGTCCAAACTTCGTTAGGTCAGATAATTTCAGAGACATTAAGATGATGTCGGCTTGTTCGACAAGTCGCTTGATGATTTGTCTTGATTCGGGAGCTGCAAGGTCGAGAGCAATACCTTTCTTGCCTCTGTTCATTGTTGTAAATCCCTTGCTCTCATCGGGTATTATTGGTCCGATTCCATATCGATGGGGATCGCCAGTCAGAGGTTCTACTTTAATAACATCAGCACCCATATCGGCGAGGTGAACACCGCAGGATGGAATGGCAAGTATTGAGGCGAATTCCAGTACCGTTGTTCCTGATAGTGGACGGTGCGCAGGGTTGTGTTCGTTCATTTAGACAACTTTCCTTGGAGCCGATACCATCCTACTTGAAGTGATGAGATCAGGTCGATCTATTCAGGAGAATTTACCGTGAAAAGCATAAATAAATGAAGAAGTTGCTGTTTTACCGCAGCCCATTATGTGCGCTATTTCTGATTACAGTACTTGGTGCCTGTCTTCGATTTTATAATTTGGAAAGCCTCGGACTTGGAAATTTATTTTATGCAGCGACGATTCGCTCTATGGGAGAGTCTCTCCATAATTTTTTTTATGCGGCGTTCGATCCTGAGGGGACTATAAGTGTTGATAAACCGCCATTAGCTTTATGGCTTCAGGTGATATCAACTAAATTGTTTGGTTTTAATGCTTATGGATTAATAGGTCCAATGGTACTGGCTAGCACGCTCTCAATTCCGATTACTTTTTTTGCGTCACGAAGAGATCTTGGTATAACTGTCGGTCTTGCGTCAGCTTTTGTAATCGCTATTTTCCCGGAATCAATTGCTACTTCACGAGATTCAACTATGGACGGACTCCTTATGTTGGGCACCGTTTTTTCAGCTTGGATTCTAATTACTGCGGTTGAAAAGCACCCGAGACTGATTTTGGTGTGGGGTTTAATAATGGGACTTTTATTTAATATCAAGTTTTTCGAAGGCTTCGTATTATTACCTGCCGCAGCAATCTATATTTTGGTTAGGTGGCATGAGGACATTCGCGAAAAAGCGTGTTTGATTATTTTATCTGGATTGATTTTGTTAGGAACAGCACTATCTTGGATAGTCTGGGTTGATTTTCTAGCGCCTGGTTCTCACCCTCAGATAATGAATGACCCAAACGGGAGCGCTCTCAGTTTAGCGTTTTTATACAATGGAATTGAACGAATACTTCCGACAGATGTCACTATTTTCCAACCTATTCTGAAACCGTCTGGTGGATCTGTATCACTCGACACATGGGCCAGACTCTGGGGCGTTGGAGACAGAGGACTCTTTCGCCTGTTTACTGGAGCCAATGCCTCACTAATCGGATTTTCAATAATTCTTGGATTTATTGGACTTGTTTTATCTTTGATTCAATACAAGAAATTGTTTTCGGGCCCAGGCATATTTTGGGCTGTATGGTTTTTGACGGGCGTTCTATTGTTTAGCTTTTCTAACAGAGCACCCATGCACTATATCGAGTCGTTTGCACCAGCTATTGCAGTAATGGCAGGCTATGGTTTGGTAAATTTCCGAACCGTTAGCGGTCGTATGTATAAGTATGTCAGCCCCATCGTCGCCCTTGCAGCACTTGGATATATTTGGATGATTACCGCTGAATACCCAGGTCTGCGGTTTACAATTTATTTCGTGGCTCCAGTAGTATTTTGTATCGGTTGTATCGAATATATAGGGATGTTGCGTTCATGGCCGAGGCATAGTGTTCCAAAAATCTTAGGGTTGCTACTGTTTCCACTACTTGTTTCCTTATGGATTATTTCATTTTCACCACGGTCACAAATTACTATTCCTAATCCGGTCATATTCGCATCAGCCGATTATCAAGGAAAAGAACTGACGCCTGATACGCTGGCAAGCTGGCGACGTGTTCCCGCGGAACAACTAATTTCAATGCTCCCCGCTCAAGGCGATTCGAAATACAGATTCGGGATTGACGGAATAAACAACGCGGGTGAGGCAATTGCCTTTACTGGTTCATCGATTTTACCAGTGTGGAATGAATATTGGCGGGAGTTGATGATAAACGATGCTAGTTTAAGGGCGTTACTTTCAAACGGAGATTTACCATATATCCTAATGTCACAAAGCCGATTTGGACTCGGACTCCTGAATGATTTAACAACGATAACTGATGACTATTGCACGCGCGATCCAGGGTTTATGAAAATTCGAGGTTGGATCGTATTGAAATGCAACTGAGTGGGGGTTAGGAAGTTCCACGAAGTCGCGGGTCCAGTTTATCTCGAAGCGAATCTCCGAACATATTGAACGACCAGACTGTCAGGAAAATAAATAAACCGGGGAAGAACGCAAGATGGGGATATCTAGCTAACTCTTCTCGCGCATCATTGAGCTCACGCCCCCACGAAGGATTTGGGGGTTGGACTCCATATCCCAAGAACGAGAGTACGGATTCAAGAAGCACCGCAGATCCCACGAAAAGTGATGCTGAAACGATTACGTACTGAAATAAATTCGGAAGAATATGTTGACGCATTATGCGTGTATTGGTAGCACCGAGCGAAACAGCTGCCTCTACATAGGTTTCCTCTCGAAGTGCAAGAGCAACTCCTCGGACTGTTCGAGAGCTTTGAAATCCAGTATCAATGGACACACAAATCACTATTATCAGCATGTCTGATGACAACGGGCCAAAATCTGGAATTTTTGATTCAAACGCAACGACAGCTATTATCAGAAATAAGATGGTAGGTATAGATTGAAAGACTTCAACGAATCGCTGAAGAATTGCATCGGTCCAACCGCCCAGAAATGCTGATGTAATTCCCAAAGTTGTGGATAGGGTTTTTCCCAGTAATACTGCTCCGAAGCCTATGATAATCGCTGTACGCGCGCCGTAGATAAGTCGTGCATACATATCACGGCCGAGACCATTAGTTCCAAACCAAGCCGTACTATTTGGGCTAAGAAACCTGTCTTTTATATGAACGCCGATGACATAGTCAGATGTCTGCGTTTCGAGTGGAGTGAAGAGTTGTGGGGCGATGGCCATTAGCACCAACAGTGTTATCAATACGCCGCCGATAGCGCCCAGCGGGTATCTTTTAATAAACCGGCCGCAGCTCTTGGAAATCGTAACTAAGTGTGGTGGGTTTTCGTGTCTATTCAGGTACAGAGCCGATTTGCGACTCTGATTTCCACTCATTCTAGAAGAAACTGGCGAATATCGTTGATATCACTTTCAGTGAAGCCCAGTTTTTTAATATATGTTTCCGCGTCGCCATAATTTTTGTGGAGTAGAGAAAGAAAGTCATCCATATACGTCCGGGGAGTGAGCATTCTTTCGATAGCTTCTTCGCGTGTTCCTTCAAGTTCTCGGCCACCCTCGACCAGATAATCATAAAGTCGATCAGCACTTCTGCTGCTCAGTGCATAGTCTTCAGCAATAGTGTCAGTATCAACACCGAGTAAGTCCAAGAGTAACGCAGCTGTTACTCCGGTCCGGTCTTTTCCGGCGGTGCAGTGTGCCAAAATGGGATAAGACTCAGGATCTAGAACGACGCTGATGACTTCTCGCCACATAGTTTCCCCTCGCTCAAGAAGCGAAAAGTAGCGTGGCCCTGATTGTCCAACACCATACGCAACGTCAAGCGCAGCTGTATTAGATTTCATATTTTGAGAATCATCGATGACTGAAAGGTGATATCTATTATCCACTAGCGGAATAAGTGCGCCTCTGGTTGGTCTCAATTCATCCGGATGCCGGAGGTCTATAACCGTCCGAATCGAGAATTGTTTTTGCAGGCTTCGAGCTTCGTCAGCTTCAATAAGATCTGGTGATCCACATCGAAATAAAAGATTTGATTTGATCTGATGACCTGTCGCAGTCGTGTATCCCCCGAAATCTCGGAAGTTGAATGTTCCCTGAGTTTCGATCATTTGCGGCATATTTTTCTCTTTTGCTGTCAGATTTCGTTCTTGTTAATCGACTTTTTTTATCAGCAAAATCTTTATGGGAAAGAGGAGCTGAGAAATGCCCAACTCCCCTTTCTGTAAGCTCCGCTAAGGAAAGCAGTGTTGGCTACTTATTTTTATCCCCGCGCCGAGACTATCACAAAGATATCAATGTTTTTGCTTGAGTTGAAGCCTTGAGGACTCGTAACTTAGGACACTAGATCGTTGATTGGGATATGGCATCTAATAATATGGTCGGGCGAATTCCCTGACTGGGCAGGTGGTTCTATTTCATCGCATCGCTCATCAATTTTTCTATGGCATCGGTCGGCGAAAAAACATCCAGTAAAGCGATCTCGCATGGTGGGTACTGCGCCATCCAGTCTAATTATACTGGGTGTAGCATCGGGGTCAGGCTCAGGTGCCGCAGATAATAATGCTTCCGTGTAAGGGTGAGATGGTGAAGATAGGACATCATCAGCCGGTCCCTGCTCAGCCACATGTCCCGCGTACATGACCATAATGTCATCGGACACGTACCTGACTACCCCTAGGTCATGGGATATAAATACAAAACTAGTTTCATTTTCCTGTTGATTATGAAGCAGTAAATTGAGCACTTGTGCCTGCACAGACACGTCCAAAGCGGAGACAGCTTCATCAGCCAGAATTGCTTTAGGATTTGCAGCAAATGCGGATGCCAGTGCAACTCGTTGCTGCTCCCCACCAGATAATTCACTAGGGATGCGCTCGATGTAGTCTGGATTAAGACCAACTGCCTCTAATAAAGCTCGAGCTTCATCATAGGCGCCTTGATTATCTAGGTTCCCAAAGAGCTTCAATGATCTGGTAATGGCATGTTTTATAGGCAATTTGGGATTGAGTGACGCAGTTGGGTTCTGAAAAACCATCCGTAAGTCTGCACGTTGGTCGCTGCTGCGATTTGCAGAATCAGTCTCGAGTTCATCTCCATTTAGAAGCATCGTTCCTGAAGATTTTTGAGTCAGTCCTATAAGAGCACGCGCAGTTGTCGACTTGCCTGAGCCGCTCTCGCCGACAATTCCTAAAGTCCTTGATTTCTTGACCTTAAAGTTGGCGTCAACTACGGCACGGACCGGCGCTTGTGCCTCATCTCCGAACAGGATGTATTTTTTTCCTTGTCGCGAACGATATCGAACGTTCAGATCATTTGCTTCAATAACGACAGAATCGTCGTCACTTTCGAAATCGCGCCGAGGTTTTAATTCTCCCCATATATCTGCCGTAACATCATCAGGAAAAAAACATCGCACCCGATGGCCATCAATATCAGTTACTTCGGGAGCTTTTTGGGTGCATTCATCCCGTGAAATCGGGCACCTCGGGGCAAACAGGCATTCGTTGCCTGCTTCAAGTCGAGCTTCAAAAACCGATCCGGGAATACTTTTTAGTCGAGGCGTAATACCGAGCTCGTTTGCAGGCTTTGGCACGCACGAAAGTAATCCCGCAGTATATGGATGTCGCGGGGAGTTAAAGATGTCTCTTACTTCAGCATCTTCGACAGTTTGTGACGCATACATTACTGTTACGCGATCAGCTACTCGGGCAATTACGCCTAGGTTATGGCTAACAAAAAGAATCCCAGCATTTACACGATCTTTTAGGTCAACTATCAAGTCAAGTATTGTGGCTTCAGTCGTTACATCAAGTCCTGTCGTAGGTTCATCCATGATTAGTAAGTCAGGCTCACACGCGAGCGCGAGTGCTATCACAACGCGTTGTTGCATCCCTCCCGAGAGCTCATGAGGATATCGTTCGCCGATAGTATCTGGAGAAGCTAAGCCTACAGATTCAAAGAGTTCAATTGCCTTGGATCGAACTTCCTGTTTTTCAAGATTAAGATGCGTTTTTAACACCTCTTCCATTTGTGGCCCAATTTTCATTGTTGGATTCAACGATGTTTGAGGATCCTGGTAGACCATTGCTATTCGATTTCCACGAAGGGATTCTAATTCAGATTCATCAATGTCGACTAAGTTTCTGCCGTTATACAAGATTTCACCATCAACCTGTACGATACCTGGGAGATATCCCATAATTGAATAGGCAACGGTTGACTTGCCACAACCGGATTCTCCAACAAGCCCAACCACTTCACCTCGTCGTACGGTAAATGATGCATCACGCACAGCGCGCACAGTTCCACGTGGTGTGAAAAAGCTTACCCCTAGATTTTTAACTTCTAGAAGGGGAGTTGAGTCTGTCTTATCAGTTGAGTCATTGGTCATTCTGGTAGCTCCGTCGGTAGTTTTTGGGCATCACGAATACCCTCAGTTAATAAATTCACTCCAACAACCAGTGAGGCAACTGCCGCCGCCGGCGCAAGCGGAACCCATGGAGCACGGGTTAAAATCGACCGACTGTCCGAGATCATTGCACCCCAATCCGGCGAAGGTGGCTCGACTCCAAGGCCGAGAAATCCCAGAGAGGATGCTAAAAGTATCGCGTAGGAGAATCGAACAGATCCTTCGACAGCAAGTACCGGCAACGCATTTGGAAGAATTTCCTTGAAAATAATATAGTAAGCTGATTCTCCGCGAAGTCTTGCTGAATCTACATATTCCTGTGTTTTGATAGTAAGTGTCGCAGATCTGAGTACACGAGCAACACGCGGTGCGTGGACGATAGCCATCGTTCCAATCACAAGGATTGATTCTTTACCGGTTGCGAAAACTGATGACACTCCGTCGAGCCAGACGAGTGTGTCTGAAACAGATAGAACCAAAAGCGCCAACAGCAATGATGGAAACGACATCAGACCGTCAGCTATGCGCATGATTATTTCGTCAGCTTTTCCACCGAGATAACCGCTAGTCATTCCTATGGCCGTACCGAGTGCCACTCCGAGAATTGAGCCTATTGCGGATATAAGAATTATAGACCGGGCTCCACTCAGCAAACGACTGAAGACGTCTCGACCGAACTGGTCGGTTCCTAGTATGTGTGGGATGGATCCTTCAATTGCGTTCGTGAATGGCCTAACGTAAGTCGCATCAGAAAAGTCGGTCGGGCTATATGGTGCTATGTACGATCCGAATACCGCTAAGAGCACATGTAATATGACTAGAGGTAGTCCAATTCGTCCGGCAGGTGTTCTGAAGGCATTGGTGAACGGTTTGAAAATATCCTTGATACGAACAAATGACTGTTGTGCTACTGAGGCTTTCTCGCTCATGATGAAATCCTGATTCTTGGATTTAACCATGCGTAGGCAAGATCAGCAAATAGATTACTTATTGCGTATGTTGCGGCGATTAATAAAGATATAGCTTGTAACATTGGTAAATCACGCCGATTCACTGCGTTTATCAAGCTAAGTCCTAAACCTGGGTAGGCGAACACACTTTCAACGATTATTAACCCACCTAGCATCCAACCAACGTTGATCGAAATAACGCTGATTGTAGGCAGCATCGCATTGGGGACCGCATGTTTCCAAATAACTTGCCACTTCGGTAGGCCCTTGAGTATTGCTGTTCTGACGTAATTTGTATTCAAAGCCTCTATCACGTTAGCTCGCGTCATTCTCATGATGTACCCAAATAGTACGGCCGTCATAGTTGCAATAGGCATAATCAGAATGATCGGGCGGTCGAAAGGTGAACTACCCGGCATCACTATGCTTGAGGAGGGTAGCCAATTCAGAGTAGAAGAAAATACTACTATTAAAATAAAACCCGTTACGAATTCTGGTAGCGAAATCGCCACCAGCGAAATCACACTGACAGCATGATCGGCATTTGAGCCTTGTCTCACACCTGCCCATACGCCAACTAAAATGGCGCTTGGTACGGAAATAAGAAAGGCAGTAACTGCTAATACAAGTGAATTTTGTAGGCGGCTTCCGAGTATCTCAGTTACAGGCCTGTCCTGAACCAGTGAGTTGCCTAAATCTCCGCGAAGGACTCCGTAGATCCATTCAACGTATCGCTGCCAAGCTGGTCTATCTAGACCCATTTGTTCTCGAAGAGTTTCAAGCGCCCCAGGTGTACGACTCTTACCTAAAATA
>CAVODE010000022.1:0-24887 GCA_963694535.1 Dehalococcoidia bacterium | reverse complement strand
GCGACGATGACTAGGAGAATACTGGAGATTGATTCAGGAGTAGCAGCTGGTTATGCGACACAGGTGTTGACGACCGTTGGCTGGAGCGTCACCAAAGTAATTCTCGGTGGCATCAACTCACTTAGTGGAATGGAATCACGATGGGGCGGTGGTACAGGCGGGGCATCTGCGTTTCTGGATAAAAATAAACGAATTGTTGATTCGAATAAGTTCGATATATTACTTAATTCGCAGGATTTTGACGTTGTGATCGGAGATTTTTCTGAGCGTAATCTTCAGCAATTTGAGTTACCTGCAAGCGTATTTAATTCTTTGCCGGTAGGCTGTTCCGTTATCTCTCTGACTTCGTTTGGTTTAGACCAACCACTTTCGAATCGACCTCATGCAGATTTAATTCTTCAGGCCGCCAGCTCACTGCTCTACCTCACAGGGGAACATCATCAAGCACCTCAACAGTTGCCTCCTTATACGGCAGAAATGAGCGGTGGCCTTGCTGCCTCGAGCGCAGTTATTGCAGCAGTGCGAGCTCATCGCCTTGACAAACAAGTGCGTCGAATTGATTTATCTATTGTCGAGGCTCTAGCAATTCATAGCTTTACCCAATCGGCTTCCTACGTGCATCGAGGCGAGATTGCAAGACGTGAGCCTGAGGTCAAAGAAGGACTCCGAGTGGTCCCCACGTTTGATGGGTATGTTTATTGTGCACCAGGAGCGACGGCAAGTATGCGAATGGATGGACTTGCAGATTTGATTAATGAGCCTCGATTAAAGAACGAGAAATTTCAGACTGCAGAGGGACGTAAGAACAATTATGAGGAATTTGTGAATCTATTTGTGCCGCCATTCAAAGAACTGAGTGCTATGGAGTGGTTTTTACGAGCAGAAGAATTGCACCTCACGTTTTCACTAATTCGTACAATTGATGAATTGTTTTCGTGTGAACAGCTAAACGAGCGAGATGTTTGGGCAAAGATAAATACATCGACTGGTGACACTGTAAGAATCCCTGGAGTACCTTTTTTTGCTGAGCCAGAGTTCTAATTCCTGAATTCGTTATGGACAGAGCATTTCAATAAGTATTGCTGTTAGGATTTAAGAGCATCGCGGCTATGGGAAATTTATGAACTCAGAACTATATTCCGATACAGTATTAGCGTTTTTAGATGGCCCGGACACACCGGGCATCGCAAATCCAATTCATTCAACAGCTGGTGCCGCTACCTATGGATTTAAAGGTGCACTAGTTGGAGGTGCGACAGTATTCGGGTGGGCGACACCTCTTATTTTAGATGCATTGGGCACCGATTGGTTAGAAAATGGATGGGCATCGATATCGTTTCGTCGCCCTACATACCCTGGAGAGGAATTAGCGATTTCGATCGAACCAATCGGGCCTCAGGAATTTTTGTTGAAGATTAGTGGACCTGATGCAGATGACAAAATACTGGGTGAGATTGGAATCGGTAAGGCTCCTTGGTTGGATGAAATTATTGACACCGAAATATTAGAAGCTGTAGTGAATCAGACGGAATTGCCGACTCTCACACTCTCTACGGCTCCTATCGGCCAAACTCTCTTACCACTTGGAGATCCATTGTCTGTGCAAGATGCGATTTCATATGGGACTAATAAACAAAGAAGTGACGATGAACTCTTTGTTGGTGAGAAACCAATTGCACACCCAGGCTGGATATGTGCACGTCCGATAAAATTTTTGCATCACTCCTATGACTACTCACCAGCTATACATGCGAAGAGTCGGATTCAATTTTTTGGAGAAATTGAGGCAGGTGAAAACATTGTTACCACGGGAACTTTTGTAGAGGCTTACGAACGAAAAGGCCACACGTACGGTGTCGTAGACTGCTCAACATATAATTCACTTGGTGTTGAAGTTATTCGGCAACGCCATACTACTATTTTTGCGGTTGGACCACGCGAGTGAGCTTGCCGCGAGGTCCATTGAGTGGAATTACGGTTACCGACCTTTCTAATTCTGTTTCTGGTGCTTGGTGCTCTAGGCTACTTGCTGATTATGGTGCTGACACGACGATGATCGAGGAATCGAACGGTCATTTGATACGAGGTTTTAATCCACGAACGGTGGAGGGTACGGGAGTTCTCGAGGAATGGTTCCTTGCGAATAAGAGATCGATATTGTGTGAACCAGCTGATGAACATTCGCGAGCGAGGGTTCTGAATCACATTGTGAAATCTGATGTCGTAATCCTCCCTGAGCGAGACTCAAGATTTCAGGAGATGTTGTCTGAATTACTGTTTTCAGATCAGGTGAGAGTCTGTATTAGCCCCCATGGTTTGACAGGAGGCTTGTCGGCTATGCCTGGTAATGATCTGACGAACGCTGCTCGTTCTGGATGGGCCTCAATTAACGGCACTTTGGGTCAAGCACCCTTGAAGCCGAGTGGATGGCAGACTAGTTACTGTGCAGGAACATTTGCAGCGCTGGGTGCAATTAGTGCACTTCGAAAACGAGTACTAACTGGCAACGGAGTACTGCTCGATATTTCAGAATTAGATACTGCTGTATCGGCTCTTTCTCCTGCTTTTTTGCAGAGTCAATATAGCGGGGATCCGATTCGGCAGAGCGTGGCAAATGATTTGTCTGGTGGACCAGTTCGAATAGCAGATGGCTACTTTGCGTTAACGCTTTCCAGGGCCCATTTTTGGCGAGATGCAATGACTTTACTGGGTTTAACCGATCTAGCAGAGGATCCTCAGTGGCAGAGTCAATTGAATCGTCGTGAGCGTAAGGCGGAATATATGGAGCGAGTGATCCATGCCATGTCTTCGTGGCGGAAAGAACAGTTGTTTGATGAGCTAGCTTTGAGGCGAGTTGTTGCTGGCCCGGTGCTTAATATGCAAGAATTGGCTGAGAACAAGCATCTGCAGGGACGAAATTTTTGGCAGCAAGTTGGAGATAAGAAGACTGGTAAAATATTCCCAGGTCCGGCTGCAAAAATGTCAATTACTCCAATATCTACTAACAAATTAGCGCCAACAATTGGAGAAAACACCGAGGAGTTTACCTCAGACCTAGGTGATATGCATAAGTTTGTAGAACCAGACTTGCACACTTCAGCTGATCAAGACAATCTGCCTAGTTCTAAAGGCCCACTCGCTGGACTTACAGGAGTTGTGTTAACACAAGCATGGGCTGGCACGTATTGCACGATGCTCCTTGCAATGCTTGGAGCTGATGTTATTCAAGTCGAGGTACGTCGGCGACCTGATGGCTGGCGTGGAGGCTATGACGGTAAAATCCCAGTCAAGCTTCGAGATAGAGATACCGCCGTGCATGCGTGGAATTGTGGTCCACTGTATAACTCAGTCAATCTTGGTAAACGGTGTGTAACGCTTGACCTATCCCAGCCTGAGGGACTGGCGGCATTTCGCAAACTCGTCAGTGAAGCTGACTTTGTGGCTGAAAATTTTTCTCCTCGGGTTATGAATAATTTTGGTGTTGGTTACGAGTCTTTGAAGGAGATCAGATCAAATGTGATTTTATGTTCACTTTCTGCGTACGGTCACACGGGACCTTGGGCAAATGTACCGGGTATTGGCGGCACGATTGAGCCCAGTTCTGGCATGTCAAGCCTTTTGGGATATGACGATGAGGTGCCTTTAAATTCGGGTCAGATGTACCCTGATGCGGTAGCCGGACTTAATGCTGCGACCGCAATCACAGCTGCACTCTACCACAGAGAAATTACGGGAGATGGCCAGTTTATTGATTTGTCGATGATGGAAGCTAACATGACGTTCGTTGGTGAAGCCCTGTGTGAAACTCTTTGGACAGGCGCAATCCCTGGTCCCTTAGGTAATAAGCATCGAACTTGGGCTCCCCATGACATTTACCAGAGCCAAAACGAGGACGATACAACAGAGAGATTTATTGCTATTGGATGTGAAACTGATTCTCAGTGGCAGAGGCTTAGCGAGCTCATACTGGCACATACTGACAGTATCGATTTATCGAAATTTGACACATTGGAAGATCGCAAAAAACATGAGCTAGAGCTTGATGTAGTTGTGGCAAACTTCTGTCGAACATTTGATATTGATACGCTCACTAGAAATCTCCAAGAAAGCCGAATTCCATCAGCACCCGTACGTAATACCCTTGATGTGAGTTTTGATAGTGAACTCATATCGCGTGGCCTATTGCAGGACATTGACCACCCTGAGGCTGGACATGCGTATCAAGCAACTCTACCGATTCGATTTGATGGATGTAAGGTAACTGACATAGGAGCATCACCCTGTCATGGCGAGCATAGTTGGGAAATATTACGAGATCTTACACATATGAATGAAGAGACATTTGATCGACTCGTCGAGATGGGAATCACAGGTGAAGGACCACCTCCGGGTGCGTGAGAAGCAGGGAAGGATTTGGTATGTCAAAATTTGATAATGTACAGTACGAGGTTGAGGGACCCATAGCCATCATTACGTTGGATCGAGTGAGATATCGCAACGCGTTGAGTGACTTCTTGATGTCAGATCTCGATTCTGCTTTCAAGGAGGCAGTTAAGGATCGAGACGTTCGAGTAATTACTTTGTTTGGCGCCGGCGATCATTTTTCTGGGGGACATGATTTAGGCTCTCCTCAAAGAGAGGAGGGCGAACAACTTAATCCTACCGAGGACGGCATTCGTGGCACATATCGACGATCTTGGGATTTCGATGTGGAACGAGGTCTTCGGTGGCGCAGTTTGGAGAAACCTCTTATCGCGGCCGTTCAGGGGTACTGTATATTCGCTGCGTGGGCAGTGGCATCTTGCGCCGATGTGATTTTTGCATCTGATAACGCGCTCTTTCTTCCGTCGAATTTTCAATATTTTTCCGTACCATGGGATATTCATCATCGCAAAGCTAAGGAAATCCTGTTTGAGAGTAGATTCGTCGATGCCGAGGAAGCTAAGACCGCTGGCCTGGTGAACCGAATATATCCGTTAGAAGACCTAAGAGCTGAAACTCTTGCGTACGCGCAACGAGTAAGTGAAAACGATCCTTTCAAGCTTCGTATGATGAAAATGGCAGTGAATCAAGCACTTGATATTCAAGGTTTCACTGCGCATATACAGGGGTCGTACGCACACTACAGCTTGTCCGCAAATGCTGAAAAAGATCCCGGATATGCGCTAAGTAAACCAGAGGTAAAGCGACGACCCAATGTCCAACGAGCCTTGGATCACTACCTAGAGGAACAGGCGCGTAAGGATGTCCGTGATTGAAGTTCATACCCGACAGGCGAAAAACTGGGAGCACATGTGATTAAATTCAGTGAATTTGTTCTGCTAAGTAGTCTCTCCTTGATTTTGGCTTGCAGTGATGGTGGAGAAACTGGCCGAGACATAGATTTCTCGTCGGAGTCTGTGACTCGAGGCTGGGAGGATATCGGGATCGTTCCACGACGAGCAGGTTCTCCACCGGGGCTTGGGCAATCACGGGTGAGCTTTGCATTTATAAGTGAGATCGATGGAGTTTCTGTTTTTCGGCATGACCTTCAAGGAAGTGTTGAACTATTTCAACTGACGGGAACAGGCGAACCTGGTACCACAGGGAGTCAATTTGCTGTAGTGAATTTGGAACGAGTGTCCATTGGCCGTAATGAGAAAGTTCACATACACGCGAATGGAAGCAACCATATTCATGAGGATCCCACCGTTTCCGTCTACGCAGCTCTCACGAAGTTTCCAGTTGGTGGTGCCTGGGGTGCAAAATTTACATTGAGTAACGAAACCGAAGCTATTAAACCGTTTCTTCTGACTTTTTTAGTGCAGGATAAAAATTTAATTTCATCTTATGGTTCTTCGATTCCGGAGTCTGAACAACAAGTCGTGAGTGATCTAATTCCGATTGAGAAGCTTTCATCAGCGACCCCTCCTAATCCAGAGATGCACAACATTACGATTGCGGACGCGTTATCTTTGTCGCAACCGATCGTCATCTCATTTGTTACACCAGCGTTTTGTCAGTCGAAACTCTGTGGTCCAGTTCTAAAGGAAGCGGTTAATCCTAATTTCCTGCGTTATCGTGATCTAGTAACGTTTATCCACGTCGAACCCTACGATATCTCCACGCTACAATCAGGTGCTGGTTTTGAACTTGTGGATGTTATGACTGAATGGAATTTAAAAACTGAGCCTTGGGTATTCGTAATCGGCAGTGACGGAACGGTCATTGTTGGTCTTGAAGGCATCACGAATGAAGCCGAACTCGCGCATTACATCGATATGGCGTTAAACAACTAATCGACTGACGACGCTGCGGCTGAGGCACCAGCTATTCGACCAAATACTGATCCAGCCATTAATCCTGTCCCACCAGCATAATTGTGATAAAAAAGTCCTCCCAGGAGTTCGCCAGCCGCATAAAGACCTGGAATCGGAATATTTTCAGTGTCCAATACCTGTCCGGTATTGGCGATTGAGCGCAGTCCACCAAATGTGAATGTAATCCCGCAAGTCACTGCAAAGCCTACGTATGGCGGTTGATTTAGCGGAAGTGCCCAATTCGATTTTGGGGGAGATATACCATGAGTTGACACATTGTCCCTTACCGCAGGGTCATAATCTCCGCCTTGGCAAGCAGTATTGAACTCGTCAATCGTAAGTTTCAGTTGATGTGGATTAATTCCAAGATCTGTGGCTAGCTCCTCGATCGAATCAGCTTCAGCCTTAGAGACTTCCTTTATTCGATATTCATCTCGCAGTCGATGTACTGTTTGCTGATCGAATAGTTGGAAGGCGGTGCCGTAGGGCTGCTTGAGAATCTCACGCCCATATTTTGCATAGGTGTAATTTCGCATGTCGGCGCCCTCATCCACAAAGCGTTCGCCGTTTGTATTTACGATTACACCAAGTGGGTATGAATGCTTCTGATATAGATCCCCAATTCGTCGGTTTCCAGTAGGTGGTGCGTTCAAATCCCAAGCGACTGCGTGCGCAGATGACCAATGTCCGTATGGTTGCGCTCCTATATCTAGAGCAGAACGAATGACCTCACCCGTGTTGTGGCGGGATCCTCGCACTTTAGCAAATTCCCAACCAGCTCCCAGATATCGGGTACGCATTTCAACATTAGCTTGAAAGCCACCAGCAGCTAACACGACCGATTCACATTCCATCGTTTTAAAACCAGCTGTATTTTTTAACTCGATACCTGAAATGGCTCCAGTAGAATGAGTAAGTAGTTTCGTCATTTTCGACCCATACTCGATATTGATCCCGAGTCGCTCTGCAGCACTAAATAGCGAGTCTGAGAGCCCTTCACCTCCGCCGACCGCCTCAGTTATCATTCCACCCCAAAACTTCAAGATGCCGTCTACCTCATATGCTTGTCTGCCATACATAAGTACCCAACGAACAGAAGCATAATCGCGCATCCAATTCACCGTATCAAATGCATTTTCTACAAGTGTCACGACCATCTGTTCGTCTGCTAACCCCTCGCTTACTCGCAATAGGTCATCAGACATGCTCTTGCGCGGGTAGGTGCCGACATCAAT
This sequence comes from Dehalococcoidia bacterium, assembly GCA_963694535.1. Classification (GTDB taxonomy): domain Bacteria; phylum Chloroflexota; class Dehalococcoidia; order UBA2979; family UBA2979; genus UBA2979. Next base: position 17,353 of record CAVODE010000022.1, on the reverse strand, counting down.
TTTCTTGATTTCTTCCACTGATAAATCTGGAATCAATTGCTGAATATCGGGAAGACCGTCATACGGATATCGGAATCCACCTCCTGTAAAGAAGGTGTTGCCGCCTCTCTCTTCATAAGCTGCCTTCTCAATGACGGTTACGATTGCACCTTGTTCATGCGCGGAGATTGCGGCGCATAATGCGGCGTTGCCTGCCCCGATCACAATTACTCGATTTTGAGTCATCGTTTAGATCCCACTAGCCATCACTAATGATTGAATTTGTTGACACTAAATTTTTGCGAAGGGAAGTAATGTCATCTACGGTGTAGCCAAGTTCACTTAATATTGCGTCACTATCACCACCGAACACCGGTCCTGAGCGGGTAGGGACTTGGGATCGTCGTTTGAAGCGCCAGGAAGGTCTCGCCGTAAGATGATTTCCTGCGATATCGTGATTCACTGAGATAAACATGTCACGGGAGAGTAAATGTGGGTCTTTACTAATTTGTAGTGGGGTAAGCACGGGAGAGGCATCGACGCCAACATTTTGGAGAATGAGGGCGATGCTTGTAGCATCTTGCGTTTTTGCCCAATTACTGATTATTTGATTGATTGTGTCTTCATGAATTTTTCTATCGACTTGGCGTGTATAGTCAGAGTTTTCCAACCCATCAATCTTTGTAGCCTTTACGAAAGCTTGCCATTCCTGATCTGTTCGGCAGGAGAGTGCAAGCCACATATCATTCACGTATCCTGCCGGTTCTCGATCTGGTCCAAGAACTGGTCTCATGTCTTTGCTCGGGCGGCATTCAAAGATGCCATGTGGTGCGAAGATAGAGTGTTGGGCACCGGACCGGACAGGCAGTGGAGATCCTAATTGCTCGGCAACAATGAACTCGCCAATCAATCCAGTAATTCCATCTCGTTGAGGGATCAAACAGTAGCTTCCCTTGCCAGTTGTCGTTCGATTGACGAGTGCCATGGCTACCGCAGCCCCGCAGGCTGCACCTGCAATTGGGTCCCCATATGATATGCCAGACTTATGAGGTGGTCCGCCTTTATAGCCTTGCAGAGCGACTAACCCTCCCATTTGCTCGATGGTAGGGCCAAAGCCGACACGTTCGGCATCAGATCCCCTATGACCAAATCCAGGCATTGAGACATAGATAATATTGGGATTAAGGTGCTTTAAATCTTCATAACCTAAGCCATTCTTATCTGCGACACCAGAAGACCAATTCTCTATGAATATGTCCGCTGTTTTGATCAGTTTTTTAAGTGCTTTCATACCTTCGGGCTGTTTGATATCGAGAATCAGACTGCGTTTCCCTCGATTGTATTCATTAAAATAAGTTGAGAGATCTATTTCTGGAGAGGTTGTCGTTCCGACCATAGTCCGGATTGGATCTGGGAACGAAGGGCCCTCCACCTTAATTACGTCAGCTCCCATGTCAGCAAGGAAGCGTCCACCATACGGCCCCGCCCATACCTGCGTCATATCTATCGCACGAAGCCCCTCAAAGGGTAATTTAGGAAGATTTGTTGAATTATTTGAGGACGACCTAGAGTGTATGTCTTCGATCTCTTCTAGAATTTCGGACGTATGATGACCTATGAGCGGCGCTGCGCTAGGCTCGCCACGATTTTTATCTCCGAACTGAATGGGACCAGATGGCACCAAATAGTTCCCAAGAATCGGGTGATCTACTGGCTGCCAGAAATTAATTTCCTCGTAGTGTGGCCATTTTAGTAATTCTGCAGGGGTTGGGATAACGGAAAATGGAGCTCTGTAGTTAGAAGCAATCTCGAATATATCTTTGGCAGTATGTTGGATAGTAAATGCAGGGATAAGATGGCTAAGAAGCTCGTTCGCTTCGATTGCCCATCCGCCTTTGGCAAAGACGGGGTCCGTTTTAAGATCGCCGTGTCCCATCGCGTCTAGTACTGAGTTTGTCTGTCGTGGCATTGAGGCCACCCCGATCCAACCGTCAGCTGCTTCATGAATACCCCATATTGCCCGGGCAGAATTTCCGGTTCGAACGCCTTCGCCACCAAACCATAGAGCGACCGGCCCGGCGCCCTCGAGGGTGGCAGCTTGAATTTCTTGAATAGACAGATCGAGAATATCTCCCTGACCAGTCGTCTTTGCAGCATACAGGGCTGTGATCAGGCCACCAAAAGTCTGGAGGCCGGCCTGATAGTAAGCCTGATGTCCAGCAGTCAGAAGCGGTGGCTTATCAGGGTCGCCTGCCATGTAAAGTTGTCCACCGGCAGCAGCAGCTGTCAATGCACTCGCGATCCAGTGTCGTTTGGGTCCCGTTTGACCATATGGAGTTATATGACATACGACGAGGGAGTCTTTCTTGGTTAATAGTGCGTCAAGATCTAAATTGTGCGCGCCAAGCCAGTCAGGGGTGTAACCATCGATGACTGCATCTGACGCTAAGATGAGCTTTCGTAAAGACTCAACACTGGATGGATTATTGAAATCAATCTCCATTGACCGTTTAGCTGTGCCGAGATAGCCGAAAAGGATACTGGAATTCGGATCGTGGGTGTCATCAGTCCACGGAGGAAGATGTCTAATTGCATGACCTTCTTTAGGCTCGATGGTGATGACGTCGGCGCCGTATATTGCAGATAGGCGGCCAGCAAATGCAGACGCGACGTCTGTACCCAGCTCTACTATTCGCAGTCCTTTAAGTGGATGTTCAGGATTTGTGTCCGCCATATCGTCTCTCCCACGGTGAAGCTGCGCGCTCAGTCAAAAGAAACAGCTAATCGAAGTGTTTGACGTATTCTAATAGAACTATTGTAAAAAACCAAAACTTCTTAGTAGCCAGTAGCTATTTGGCTAGAATTATCGAAATAAATCTGTAGACTTGGTAAATACCGGAAGAATAAGTCAGCCTTAAATCCATCTTCAAGATCATTGCGATGAATTGGTTCGTCATATTTTAGATCGAGAGTGTTGAGTGTCCAGTCAAGACTTGCGGTGCCATTCTTTTTAATGTCCTTAAGCATGTCTTTCCATTGAGCAGGTTCAAGCTCAATTATGAAGTCACAGTCACGCATCTCATCCTCATCAATTTTCTGTATTTCATGAATGTTTAGAACGTCAAAATTAGCTTGCACGATTGAATTACCGGATTTAAATGCGACTACCGCGTTCAATCTACCAAATTTCTGGTATTGGACATCTGCTCGTGTAATGTCGGCTACAGCCTCAAACCAAGCGACCGATGGGAACTTGGTTCTTTTCACGGTTGCCTTTTTAACAGTTGTTTTTGTTGCCATTTGTTTATCTCCCTCTGTTCTAGTTTTTTCTATAGCATCAGCGCGTTATCTCGTTAAAAATCAACAGGATCGCCCGGATCCTCCACAGCACTAAACGGCGTCATACGGTTTAGATGTCTCATGGGCTCCGCTTCAGGTGTGCGAGCCATGTGGTCTTCCACCATTCGTTTATAAGCCGGATCGATTGTGCGAATTCTATCGAGTTCGCTTTGAGGCGTCGCGAACGTGCTTAGGCGACGCTTCAAATTTTCACCGCAGGCTTCACAGGTGATCGGCTCGCTCTGTCCCCGCCGAATAAGTACTTCGGAGACGTTTTTACAACCCGCACAATCATAGTTATAAAGAGGCATAAGACTAATTTCTATAGATTATTTCTTACCACTATTTTTTTGCATAATTGCTGCTACTTGCGCACGCATTTCATCTGGAGTTGCATGTCCAGTTATTGGAACTCCCATAAGAATCCCTGCCCAAGCGCCTGATCTGATTTGAGTCTCACGTCCTAGGTTTGCTTGATTACATTTGTCGATGTAGGTTTCCAAGAAATACTGCTGTAGTTCAAGGACCGTCTCCATGCCTTGATCCATATTTTCGACGCCATCTCCAAAGATAATGGCGAGAGCTTCCCAAAGCACAGAATCATTGAAATCAGAAAGCTGCGAAAATTCGGCAACTGTGAGGCCTGCACTAAAGACTGTAGTCAATTCCGGCTTCTTTGAGATCGCGAATCGAATATGGTCACATGCGTAAGCTGACTTCCGCATTATGTCGGGTAGAATCCTAAACGCTAGCTCTCGATCAGCCTCAGTTGGTCCATAAACAGACAAGTAACGGACAATAGCCTGCATTAGTGAACCTCGAAGGATCCACATAAAAAGAACAGTGTTGGACCAACTTCCATAGGATTCAAGACACGCACGGTTCATTCGACCCGGGCTCTCGAGCATCATGCCTGCACCGTTAAGCAGTGCTCGTTTACGGTAACCTTCCTCAATTCGAGCTGAGTCGTACACTGCAGTGGATAGGAAGTATTTGACCTCGTGATAGCCAGGACTAAGGTTTTGCAGCCATGCTGAAACAACCTCAGTTTCCACAGACCCCCAGTTGGACAGTTCCGTGGCTACCTGTGCAATTGCAACTTCGACATCATCCGAAAGACCTCTTCCTGTCTCCCAAGGAATATCTGTTGCGGTAGACCATCGTCTCGAAATACCTTCTTCATATAGGTATGGTGATGATTCGGCCCACTGTTCATACTTGTCTTGAATGTAGTAGCCGCCGATGTTTCCCGCACTCACCACCGGAACCGCTCCACGTGGAAGACGGTTCCGATGAGGGATATGTTCCGGGATGTCGCCGTAAATTCCAATGTTTATTCCGGCAAGAGTGAGCCCACCGCCGTATCGTTCTGGGAGAGCCTTAGTACCCCACTGAAATGTATTTCCCATCCAACTCAGATCTGGTAAATCAGGAAGAGGATTACCCTCGTAGTCAAATTTTTCAGTAGGTTCGGCTGCTTTTGCTTTTTTTGCTTGTGCCATCGGACACCCCCAATTTTGATCAAAGCAAGAGCCTAGTGCTTAAACACTAGGCTCTTGTATTTTAGATTTAGGCAGAGATATATTCAGTCAAACCCGCAGCAGCTCGCCCGTTTGTGAAACGGTCACCGAAGCCGGCTACTTTGATTCGCTGGATGTATTCCTTAACTTGGCGTTGTCGAACCGCACCAGCAATCTGCTCACCTTCTCGGAGAGATGCTTCGTCTGTACCACCGCCCAAAAGAGTCATGATTGCAGCATTGGAGGGCGTACCTCGAACTGCTGGGTTCTGACCGCCTGTACCAGCCACTAAACCAAGCTCAATCTCATCAAGGTACGAGTGAATCTCTTCGCTTCGTTCCGGATCCGTCTGTGATACATACTGGAGGTGCATCACACCGAACGCAACGTGTCGCGATTCGTCTGATGCCGCCAGACGATAAATCGCCTTTTCAGCATTGTTGTAAGCCATTCGCTCACCCATTCGGAAAATGGAGAGCACAAGACCCTCTCCTGAGATATGTAGTCGTGCAGACATTTCAGTGAAGTCACGCGCAGAGTCAATAGATGCTCCGGCCAAAGCGGCACTGGAGTTCTGTTGCAGCAGACCTCCACCATTAGCTAGAGCTCGCTTTCTAAACACATCAGCGTGTCTTGCCTCGTCCATGATTTGGGAAATTAGGAACATTCGCGGTTCGTAGTAATCAGGAGAGGTCTCACTGATCCAGCGACCTGGGACATCACCGGCTACAAACTCAACTTCAGTTAAGAAAGTAGCAAGTTGGCATTCAGCCTGCTCGATTTCATCAGGCAGCTCTTCAAGTTCATTCCAAGGTATATCAGTAGCAGAGGACCATTGTCGTTGCACAGCTTCTTCATATAACTGAGCACCATTCTTTAACCACACGTCGGCCTTAGTACGAATTCCATACTTACCAATTCTTGCGGCACTTGGTCGAGTTAACGCACCACGCGGTCTGCCTGTAACATTGTTTGTCCACTCGGGCACTTCAGCAAATGGTCCTGAGTCAATATCTTGTAAAAGTAACCCACCACCGTCTGTTGGAGCATCTAATTCTTTACCGAATGTCTCTCGCTGTTGTAACCAGTCGAGTTTGTATCCGTTGTTCTTCCCATAGTCGAGCAATTGCTCAAATGTGTTTGGGGCTGCGGTGTTTGCTTTGGACTTCGTGGCCATACTGAATCTCCCTTGTTTGCAACTTCCGTTACGTCTTTCGTATACCTAGAAATTAATATACTGGCTTTTTGGAAATTTTGAAAGAGTTTTACGTCTTTTGTGTGACTTAATTGTAGATTTGATCAATTAACGCATATTTATTGAGGTTTGTCTGGCGGCCAAATTCACTATTTGCGATATGTGGGCAACAAGATTAAGTCGCGTGATTACATTTTATTTAGGCTTCAGCCGCTCGCGCCCGGAAGTACCTGTGGTGCCGGGAGTGGGACTCGAACCCACACAAGGAAATTCCTCGGCAGATTTTAAGTCTGCTGCGTCTGCCAATTCCGCCATCCCGGCATGCCCTCGGTTGTAGTCGAGGGGATTACTTTGGAGGCGCCGACCGGAATCGAACCGGTGATAAAGGTTTTGCAAACCTCTGCCTTACCACTTGGCCACGGCGCCCTTAAGCACTACGAAGTCTATCAAAAGAATCGTCTAACAAGAAACTGACGTGGTCGAATAAGTCAATTGATGTGGTGCCCGGGATGAGATTCGAACTCATACACCCAAAGGGCACTGCCCCCTCAAGACAGCGCGTCTGCCAATTCCGCCACCCGGGCATGGATTTCGAAGGTTTTGGCAGGGGAGACAGGGATCGAACCTGCGACCTACGGTGTTGGAGACCGGCGCTCTACCAACTGAGCTACTCCCCTACGACCAATCGAAATCATCGATGTGACCCTGTCGACTCTAGGGGGCAAATCCCAAGAGGGCAAGTAAGTATGGTTGGTATATCGCTTTGGCTTAACTATTGACCATGGTTTTCATCAGTATCGTGGAATCGCCACAAAGGCCATCAACATTTAACTGTAGAGCGACTGCGACATCGGATTCTTCTCGTATTGTCCAAGTGTACAACTTCAGGGAGTCTGGGATTTGTTTAAGTTCATCAGATGAGCTTTCGGCGAGGAGAGGAAGGTGACCTGAAATTGCGTTAAGATTCAGTGTCTTTGCGACATGGACGGCAGCAGGTATTCCCGTTTGATCTGAGTAGTATGCGCCCAGACTAGTCTCCGTGAAATTTAGAGCTATATGTGTCTCTGGCAATTTCTGTCTCATTTCAGCAGCTACCAATGGTAAAAACGTCCAAATCTGAAGTCTGTCTGTGATCGGAGCATCAGCTAATACAGCAATGACTGTATCGATCCCAGTACCAGTTTTTAATTCCACAATTGGACTAATCGAATCTCCTACGGTAATCAGTGCCTCAGATAGACTTGGGTACATCCGAGTTTCATCACTATTTGAAAATCGATTGACCTCTGAAAACTCTAAGGTGCTAATTAACGGGTCGTTTGGCATTTCGTGAATATTTGCATCGTGCGCCAAGATAGGCACACCATCTTTTGTGATCCGGACATCGAACTCAACGCCATCGGCCTTGTTTTTTATAGCAGCTTGGATCCCAGCTAGGGAATTTTGAGGCTCATCTGCCATTTCAGTTCGATGCGAGATAATTAGTGGCAAGTGAACCTTTTTATCAACGCTGTGATTTGAGGAAGTCTTCGAGATCGTCCATGATTTCGTCGGTTGCGGGGAGACTATCGGTCTCGTCTTCCTCATTAGGGCGTGATAATTCACCAGCGGCAGCGGCTTCGTCATACCGAGTCTCAAGCTGTTTTACGTAATCCGCGGCTTCGGTTGACCCGGTGAGAGCTTCTTTCATCCGATCCTCAAATGCCTCCATTTCATCATTCATTCGATCGTAGGAGAAATTCAGGCCATAACCTTTTGCTATCAATTCAAGCAGAGCTCTCGATATTCGAGGATTTTTCATGTCAGATACATAGTGTGGCGTTTGGACCAGTAGGGAGGCATTGCTCCATCCATTTTCCCGGGCCAAGAGATTGAACACGCTCATAATTCCAATGTCACCCTGATAGCGAGAGGTGCTAGGGATTTGCAGCCCAAATATACGTTCCCATTCGTCTTCTGAGGCTGAGAGCTGAATAGGGGCAGGACGAGTATGTGGGACGGCAGACGGAAGAGCGCCGAAAGTGATTAGTTCCTGACAACCGAGCTTTTCTAAAAGTCGTAGAGTCGAATTTGTGAATAGTCTCCAACGAAGGTTTGGTTCAGTTGCTTCAAACAAGATGAAGTCTCGCTCTGCGCCAGGCGGGCTCGCGTAATAAATTCGATTGGTAGGCCAAGTTATCTTTCGTAGGCCTTGCTCTGTCTTAACCTTAGGGCGATTCATTGTGAAGTCATAAAAGGCATCGGATTCGAACTCAGCTAATGGGGTTGCATTCCATTCTCTGATTAGGAACTTCACCGCATCGACCGTTTCTCCGGATCGGTCAGTAAATCCTTGAAACGCTGCTATGCAGATTGGATCCTTTAATAGCGGAAGTTCATCCAGTAACTTGAGTACGTCCGAGTTATTTTCTTTGTCCATATTTCCTCTTGATCGACTATACCTTGTCTATAGAATATTCGAAGCCGTACTTAGGGAGCAAAGATTTGAGTTACTTCGAGCTCACTGCCAAGCATTGCCACCTATCTTCTTTCTTAAATTTGGCTGTAGCCTGATCCACTTGTATCAATGCCACGTCCTTGCCCATCGGTAATCCATCCAAACTCCTTAAGGATTTCTTGACTATATGTGACTCGTCCAGAGATAATCTCGGGCGCCTCCGATGCCAAAAGAAGCGTTGCTTTGGCCATAAGCATTGGTGATTCTCCACGTGGGTCATCGAGACCCTCCACGAGTTTGTGATAGATAGTTCCCGGTGTTGGGACGACTTGAGATGGTGATAACGCCGTGACACTTATGCCATTAGAAAAAACTTCTTCTGCTAAGCCTTGTGTGAATCGTTCGAGTGCTGCCTTACTTGCACCGTACATTACTCCACCTCTTACTGCGGAATTAGGGTAGGGACCCCGGCCAGGGCCAATTGCGGCACCCGAAGAAATATTCACGATAGATCCAGATTGGTTTTCAACCATATCGGGCAAAACTGCCTGAGATAACATGAACGGCGCATGGACGTTTACCGAGAAGGCACGAAGCCACCGGTTGAGTGGATAGTCTTTAATAGGAATGTAGTAATTCAGCGCGGCATTATTAATGAGAATATTGACTGGCCCATAGACCTCTCGTGTTTCGTCAATCAATCGAATGCAGTCATCCGGGTTTGAGACGTCGGCTGCAACTGGGTGGGCTTCGCCACCCAGCTCCTTTATTAGACTGACGGTGCGATTGATCGAGCCTTCGAGCTGATGGTCGCCCTCAGCCAATGTTCTTGCACTACAAATAACCTTGGCACCTTCTTCGGCGAACAGCTCTGCGATAGCTTGTCCAATGCCTCGGCTAGCTCCAGTGACAATCGCAACTTTTCCATTTAGCTTTGACATTTTCTCTACCTATCTTTCATATTTTGTCCCACGATGTACGTCGTGTTAATTAGTGTCCTTGCTTTATAAAATCGGCTATGCGCTCTCCGATGACCATCACCGTAACATTGATATTGGCTCGAACACACTCTGGCATAACCGAAGCGTCGGCAAGCCGTAAACCCTCAAATCCATGAACTTTGCCATATTGGTCGGTTACCGCCATGGGATCTGTTGCAGGTCCCATTTTTGCTGTGCACGAGATGTGATGGCCCGTCCCAACGTTTTTCCTAATCCAGTTTTCTAGTGCTTCATCAGACTCTAGGTCAGTGTCCAACAGGTATGGTCGGCTTTCGATAATCTCTTTCATTGATGGATGATTTTCTAGGCTAACAAGCATCCGAATCCCGTCCTTATACCTGCGCATGTCTTCCTCATCATCCAACATGTTGTAATTCAGCACGGGTGAATCTCTGTAATCAGCAGAGGCTAGCTTGAGCTCTCCTTTTGAGAGCGCGAGATTAAGGCCTAAGCCTGCAGAGATTCCAATTGGGTCGATGAAACTTTCGCCTAAGTCTCGAGCTCGACTCGCAGCATGCTGCATGTACACGATCATGTCGTTTTCGATCTCTGATCCATCGGCGGTGTACCTAAGCAAAACTTGAAGTCGGGGTCCCACGGGGTCTAACTCAACAGTAGGCTTTGTTTGCCAAGTGACCTGTGTAAGGGGGTGATCGGCTAAGTTTTGTCCGACGCCGGGTACATCTTTTATGCACTCTATACCAAATTCTTCTAAATGAGTTTGCGGACCGACTCCCGATAGCATTAATAATTGTGGAGTACCTATAGCACCTGCAGTGAGTATGATTTCGTCACCTTCTACCGTGAACTCCTCTCCATCTGAGACTGCTATGACGCCAGTCGCCCTCGGGACATCATCTGTCAAATCGAAGAGTACACGTTTTATCAACACATTTGCCCTGATTGTGAGGTTAAGTCGGTGCCGGGACAGCCCAAGATATCCGATGGCCGTGGACCATCTGATGCCATCAGGACTGTTTAGCGGGAGGGGCCCGACTCCGGTGGTATCTGGAGCGTTGGCATCTTCACAAAACGGAAATCCTGCATCAAGTGCAGCATCAGTAAATGCTCGTGAACCAGGTAGCCAGGTATTTTCTGGATAGCGAACACAAATAATCGGTCCATTGCTCCCATGAAAGTCTCCGGGATTGTCTTCGTATGTTTTGTCGGTCTCAATTTTGTTAAAATACGGCATGAGGTCTTGAAATCCCCACTTATCGTTTCCAGCTTCCGCCCAATCGTCATAATCTTCTTCAATACCTCTTAAGAAAATAGTTCCGTTGATAGCACTTGAACCTCCGGTGACTTTGCCCCGTGGCACGTCGATTGTATTTCCGGCGGTGGAGGTTGCTTTGTACTGCCAGTTATGTTTACTGTCCCAAATCGACTTGGTTGATTTATAGCCATACTTTACCTCTTCAGGAAGATCTTCTATACCGTTGTAGTCAGCCCCTGCTTCAAGCAAGAGAACGTTAATAGCAGGATCTTCTGAGAGTCGGGTGGCAAGGATGGCACCCGCTGATCCGGCGCCAACTATGACATAGTCGTATTTCATGAATGTTCTCCTTGTGGTGCCGGCTGATTTTAACACCACCTGAATGAATTGAGGTTGCAGTTGAAGTGTGGTCGGAACACGGCGGCAACTTGTTACACCAATGACTCATTTAGTGGAGTCATTGAGTACGCTAAAGCGCACAAGCACAATGACGGAATAATTTCGGCATTATTAGGGACGAAACTTGCTAACGGCTTGGCCTGATTCCGTCTTATATCACGGTCGTGGGAAATAACTAAGCAGGCACTGCAGCGTTGTGTCGTCGACTAGAGTAAGCGACATAGCGCTGCTAACTAGTGTGTCTCGTCCTGTTCAGTAGAGTCGGTCAATTCACTCTCGATTTTACTAAGTCTCTTAGCTATCTGATTGACGGAATCCATGAACTCATTTGAATCCTCCGAGTCGTCAGATGATTCACCTATTGACCCTAGAAATGCAGGGAGTTTAATTCCTACATTTTCAGTGAGTTTATGAATTGGCGGGAGTGAGCCGGCGAGTCCGGATAGGAAATCTGCAGTGGAGTTACCACGACCAGACTTCGATCCTCCACCCGAATCCCAAACTGTAATTTGATCAATTTTTAAATTTGAAATTGCCTTGACTTGTTCTTCAACTAGTTTTGGCAGCTGCTCTGTCACCATGAGTAGGGATGCGAGTTCCGGAGTTCCGCCCGCTTTTGTGACCATCTCGCCAATACCCTCTGCTCGTTTAGTAAGTTGAGCTAGTAGTCCGAGAGCCTCAGCTTCCATTTTTGCGCGTTGTCCGTCCGCTTCACCTTGAGCAATTCGTCTAATTCGATCAGCTTCAGCATCAGCAAGTGTTCGGATCTTTTCTCGTTCAATTTCTGCAGGCACAACAATGTCCGCGTACTGGCTGGCTTTTTCACGTTCGGCTCGTTGCTTTTCTGCAGTTTCTTCAGCTTTATAAGCCTCTTCTTCAGCCCGTGCAACAGTCACACGCTCAGCTGCGTTCGCCGCACGCTCGGCTTCGGCTTCGGCCTGTCGCCTGTTTGAGTGTGAATTTGCGACTGTCACCTCAGCTGAGTTTTCACCCTCAGTAGCAGTAGCATTCGCGGCAGCCACCTGAATTCGTTGTTCTCTCTCGGCTTCGGCGCGGCCTATTTCGCCGTCTCGAGATCGTTGTGCAACCTGCACCTTAGCATCGTTAATGGCACGAGCTGCGGCTTGTTGTCCTAGCGCGTCGATATAGCCTGATTCATCAGTCACGTCTTGAATGTTTACGTTGATAAGGCGAAGTCCAACTTTACTAAGTTCGACTTCAAGGGACTCCGTAATATTGTCGACTAATTTTTCGCGATCCGTGTTGATATCTTCGATGGGCATAGTCGCTATAACGACTCTCATTTGACCGAATATGATATCTCTCGCGAGTTCCTCAATTTCCTGAAGGCCCAAGGCGAGAAGTCGCTCAGCGGCATTCTGAATCACTGATTGCTCAGTCGATATACCGACGGTGAATGTAGCCGGGGTGTTGACACGGATATTCTGTTGTGAAAGAGCTCCTTCGAGCTTAATTTCAATAGGTAACGGTGTAAGATCAAGATACTGATAATCTTGGATAATCGGCCATACTAGTTTCCCACCACCGTGAATCGTGAGAGCAGATCTATCTCCACCAATCATTCCGTAAACTACCAAAATTTTGTCCGAAGGACAGCGCTTGTAAATTATGGCGAACATAATGAGTATGAACAGCAGGAGAGCAACAACGACTCCGGCAATAATGATCAGCATTTTGACTCCACCTAACTATATACGCCGTGTGACATATTCTGACTACATTGGAATCATAGCTGATTACTTAACTAAATTATATTTGGTAACAAATGTTTTGTTTTTAGCATGTAGGCAAGCTGTTCGTGTCGAGCTAAGCGCCGCTATAAAGTCGTACTTGCATTCAAGATCAATTTTATGAGTTGCTTTGAGTTTGCCTCATATCCAACTCGGCAATTTGATTCTGCCGGTGTACGTCGTTCGTCAACTAAGGTTAGTCCGCGGGTGTAAATACCTGCTGTCTCCACAGTTACATTGCGGTCGATCAGCGTGAAAAATTCTGGGTGACTCACTGCGAGTACGGCGCAGGGATCGTGCATGGGAACGGTTTCAGATAGATTTCCCGAATGTATGAGAGCTTGATATGAAAGCAAGAGTTCGGCAACAGCCAGACTGACGACACTATTATGCCTCTCCAGGCGTTTTGATTCTGAGAATCCCATTTGAACCTGGTGTGTGAGATTAAGCCCAATCATATTTAACTGAACGCCCGACGAAAATACGACCGAGGCCGCTTCCGGATCAGCAAATATATTGAATTCGGCTGCCGCCGTAACATTTCCAATCCCATGCGCGCTTCCTCCCATGATGGTGAGATCTGATATCTCATTAACTATATTTGGCTCACGCTCCATGGCCTCCGCAATATTGGTCAGGGGTCCTAGCGCGACTAAGCGCAAATTTTTATGGCGAACGACTGACTCAATAATATAGGCCGCGGCGTCATGTGACGTGATTTCTTTTGTTGGTGTTGGCAACGTGAGCGTGCCCAATCCAGTATCGCCATGAACTTCTTCTGCGGTGACAACTTGCCCTCGGAGTGCATGGGCAGCGCCTGCGTGAATCGGGACATCAAGGCCTAGGAGCTCGCATAATGCCAGTGCGTTTTTTGTAGTCGATTCGAGTGAAACATTTCCGGCAACAGTGGTTATGCCTAATATTTCCGTGTATTTTGCTGCCGTTACTAGTGCAATCGCATCATCGATCCCGGGATCGCAGTCTATTAAGACTTGTGGTTTGTTCTTACTGGTAGGGCGCCTAAACATGCACAGATGATAAACGAATCACAAACTTCAGACCGAAGGCCACACACGAGTGACGAGAGCCCGTATTCTTAGCCAATGAGCGATCCTAACCGTAATGTCGCGCCAGGCTTGCAACAGGGCATGTTTGATGCAGAATCAGCTGTGCGACGAAATCCTAACGTTCCCCTTGCTGCGCGAGTTAGGCCTGAGAGACTCAATCATGTTCGTGGTCATGCAAACCTTTTGAATGAGGGAGGGGCTCTCTCTTTTTTTATCGAGCAAGGTGGGACTCAGTCATTGATTCTTTGGGGACCACCGGGATCAGGCAAAACGACATTAGCGTCGATTGTGGCCTCCGCAACTGATGCACATTTTGTCACACTGTCTGCGGTGACAAACAATATTGCAGATCTGCGTGAAGAAATTGCAAATGCAGAAAATAGGATTTCTGCCGGCGGCCATCGGACAATTCTGTTTATTGATGAGCTCCACCGTTTTAATCGAGCTCAGCAGGACGGATTATTACCACACGTTGAGGCGGGGACTATTACGCTTTTGGGTGCGACAACCGAGAACCCATCGTTTTACCTAGTTGCTCCGCTACTTTCTCGCTGCAGAGTCTTTCAACTTTCAGGACTCACAGAAGAGGATATTCTTTCCATACTTAGGGACGCTGTAGAGAGAGATGTGAGATTACAAAAATCTATAGTAATTGACGATGAGGAGCTCGCAGTTATTGCTAATTTTGCTTCGGGCGATGCTCGAATCGCTCTCAACACACTCGAGGCCGTTCATGGAATCGCTGTTAAGCGTGGGGAACAAGACTCCGTTCGCAAGATTGAGATATCGGATATTCAGGCTGCAATCCAGGCACCAACGATGCTTTATGACAGGCGAGGCGATTATCATTACGACACAATCTCCGCATATATTAAGTCTATGAGAGCGTCAGATCCAGACAGCGCGTTGTACTGGCTGGCACGAATGCTTGAAGCAGGAGAAGATCCTCAATTTATCTCGAGGCGCCTAGTAATATTCGCGAGTGAAGATGTCGGATTGGGTGACCCGACTGCTTTATCGATGGCCGTAGCGACCCAGCAGGCCACCCATTTTATTGGCATGCCAGAGGCTCGATTACCTTTGGCAGAAGCAACGGTGTACTTATCGTTGGCGAATAAATCCAATAGTACATATCAGGCCTATCGTCGCGCGGCTGAAGATGCACGGGCTACGCCAAACTCCGAAGTGCCGTTGCATCTTCGCAACGCCGAGACTGACTTGATGCGTGAGCTTGGTTATGGGGCTGGTTATGTGAACCCACATGACGATGTTGGGGACGGAAATTTATCCAAAAACAATAGGCCTGACGCGTTGATGAGGAATCGATATTATCGCGGCGAAAAGGATTAACAGTGAGTTTTAATAGGTAGTATTCTGCAATTTACAATTTGAAGAAATGCCGTAAGTTACGGTACCGAGAAACGAGTCGAAGTGCTCACCAGGACATAAGGAATCAAACATGTCAGGACCGCTTATCAATATCAAGGTTATCGAATTAGCGGTGTGGTTCGCGGGCCCCGCTATTGGAGGAATACTGAGTGACTGGGGAGCAGATGTAGTAAAAATAGAGCCGTTAATTGGAGATCCTCTGCGCGGACTAAGCTACGCGGGCGAAGTTAGGGAACTTTCATCTGGTTTTGAACTAGATAATCGTGGCAAACGTTCAGTGGCTATTGATTTGTCTAAGCCCGAAGGAAAAGAGCTCGGATACGAGTTGATAAAAACAGCAGACGTTTTTTTTAGCAATGTTAGGTATTCCGGTTTAGAGCGCTTAGGGTTTGATTACGAGTCACTTCACCGCATTAATCAAGATCTAATTTATGGGCATGTCAGTGGATTTGGCCTCGAATCCGTTGATTCTGATAGACCAACATTCGACGTGGGCGCGTTTTGGGCACGGTCCGGTTTTGCAGCACTCTTGAAACAGCGTGATGGAAGTCCGACGACTCCCCGCGGTGCCATGGGCGATCATGCCACTGGCTCGAATATGGCCGGTGGAATTGCCGCGGCACTTTTTGCTCGAGAGCGAGGTGTGGCTCGCGGTCAATTCGTTTCAACTTCGTTGACGAGGACGGCAGCTTATCAATTGGGACAGGATATGAATCAAGCGATCCGTACAGGTGTTACTCCCAGGATGGTTCCGAGAGAGAATCAACGAAATCCCTTGATGAACGCTTATAAAACTGAGGACGCACGTTGGATTTGGCTTTTAATGCTCGAAAGTGATCGCTTCTGGGATAGATTCGTGCATATTATTGGTGCCCCTGAATTGGCAGAAGATGAACGATTTCAATCTTCTATGCAGCGTGCTGCTAACTGCTCAGCACTCACAATGTTATTGGACGGTATCTTAGCTCGTCACGCATTTGCTCATTGGACAGGTAAATTTGATGCTAATGATATTTGGTGGGCACCAGTTCAGGAACTCGATGACGTATTGAAGGACAGTGCATTTTTTGATGCGGGATGTGTAGTGCCAGTTCCTGACGGATCTGGAGGAACTGTGGATATGGTTGCATCCCCAATTGATTTCAGCACAAGTAGCTGGACGCCCGAGGCACCAGCGCCGCAACTTGGAGCCCATACAGAACTGATTCTTGCGGATGACTTGGCGGTGAGTTGGGAAACTATCTCAGAGTTGAAGATAAAGGGCGTCATTTTATAACTGGTGAATTTGGCAGGAGCTATTGCGGCGCACTCGCCAATACCCTTCGTGCTATTGAACTCTAGTATTCCTTTGAAGTTTTCATACCGGCCAAGTTCGTTCAGCGACGTCAGATTTTCGACCTTTACTCCGCATGAATTTCGAGTAACTTTCGGCCCACTCTTTATGCCACACGATCTGCTTTTGGTGAAGTTGCGTGAAGGACAAATCTTGCATTTCGGCATATTTTTCAGACATTGCCCGCGCCAGTGAGGCGGTTAGCTGGGCATCTACGCCGGCGTCATGTAAATTCTCAGGAAAGAACCCATAGTGTCGAGAGACGGTTTCAAGGTTACGGGCTCCCCGACGGTATTTATCCAACTGACGATCGCAGACTAAAGGATCGACTATGTTTAAGTCAGGAAGAGTAGTATTCCGTCTTTTAGCACGAGCTTGCATGAAGCCAAGATCGAACGGTGCGTTATAAATTATGAGAGGGATGTCTCTAGCGACAACATCCTTGAATCGTTCAAACAGTTCGTCAATCGCGCCTGC
Organism: Dehalococcoidia bacterium; assembly: GCA_963694535.1. Lineage (GTDB taxonomy): Bacteria > Chloroflexota > Dehalococcoidia > UBA2979 > UBA2979 > UBA2979. Next base: position 250 of record CAVODE010000022.1, on the reverse strand, counting down.
TAAATTGACGCCATCTTTGCTGGCTCGTTCGGTAGTAATTCCATGAATGGCACTCGCATTGGATGGGATGGCTCTCTCCGGGTTCACAATGGTCGTCCAGCTGTCTGGCAAAATGGCTCCTGTGCCGTCCTGGTAGATGAAGGCAATCTGAACAATTTCATCCGCATAGGGACTTAAGCCAGTGGTCTCTAAATCAAATGCAGCAATAGTTTTATCTGACCAGCTCATGACGCCAGTGTAACCTCACATA
>CAVODE010000021.1:0-25074 GCA_963694535.1 Dehalococcoidia bacterium | reverse complement strand
TATTTGTATACATCTGATATTTATAAATTGATGCCGACTCTAGTAGGGGACTCTTCTGTTTGCTGGGGATCCGACTTTCCTCTTCGTTCGCAGCTGAATGATCTCCGTGATGTAAAATCAAATCTTTCAGGCACGGCTTATATTGAAAAATTTATAGGTGAGAATGCTATGAAGTTCCTTAAAATAGATTCTGATGTGTGAGTTTAAGCAGCATATGAAAGCAGTTATGAATATGACTAATAACGATGATTCCGGACGTGTAGTCGTGACTGGAATGGGGACACTTAATCCACTTGGAAATAACGTTGAATCATTTTGGGATGCGTTGATTTCCGGCCAGTCTGGTGTTTCTAGAATGACTTTGATTGATCCTACGGAGTATGAATGTCAAATAGCTGGCGAAATTAAAGACTTCGATTACTCGAAATATATGGACAGAAAAGCCGGTAGACGAATTGCTCGATTTTCCCAAATTGCGGTAGGTGCGAGTCGAATGGCATTAGAACAGGCTGGACTTGAAACATCTCAGATGGATGAATCCGATCGACAAAGGATAGGGGTAATCGTAGGTAACGGCGGCGGCGCGATAGATGAGGATCAAAGGTCCATGGAGACGATTTACTCTAAGGGACCCGGCCGAGTGGATCCTTTTTATATTTCTAAGCGTTTAGGTAACATGGCCGGGGCGAATATCGCAATTGAATTTGGATTACTTGGGTACAACGGCACCTTGGTCACGGCATGTGCGGCAGGTACCCAAGCTTTGGGAGAGGCTTTTGAAATAATTAAACGTGGCTCGTGCGATGTGATGCTTGCAGGCGGCGTGGAGGCCGGAATTAGTCAGCTTGGCTTGGCGGGATTTTCGGCGATGAAGGCTGTTTCGGTTGGTTTTAATGATGATCCAACTAAAGGATCAAGACCATTTGATAAGCACCGAACGGGGTTCGTACCTGCAGAAGGGGCTGCTATTCTTGTTCTTGAGTCTCTTGCTCACGCGCGACAGCGGGGAGCAGAACCCTTGGCAGAGATAATTGGATTTGGATGCTCAGCTGACGCAAGTTTTTTGGTGGCACCAGCTGAAAACGGAGCTGGTGCAGCCAGAGCTATTAGATTAGCGTTGGAGAACGCAAGAATAAATCCTCAAGATATTGATGTAATTTCAGCGCATGCGACATCGACGGGTGTTGGGGATATTGCTGAGACTCGGGCATTACACTCGGTGTTTCGTGAGCATGTCATGGATATACCAATCTACGCGGCTAAATCTATGACGGGCCATATGTTGGCGGCTAGCGGGGCAGTGGAGACTATTGCTTTAATAAAAGGCCTTAGGCACTCTATTGTTCCACCAACAATTAATCTTGAGAGTCCCGATGAGGAGTGCGATCTAGACTACGTGCCTCATGAAGCGCGTGATGTTAAGTCGAGCATCGTTATTAACAATTCATTTGGGTTTGGTGGACAAAATTCGGTTTTGGTCTTGAGGGATTTAGTTTAAAAACTATTGAATTATCGCCCGATTTACTCTTTTGCTTCATCTATTAATTCGAGTTCGAATGCCCGTGCTTCACTTGCAGTGTAGAGACTTCCTACTATTAGTATTGTGCTGTTTGGCTGTGATATTTTTTTTGCATATGTTATTGCGCTAGGAATATCTGGTTGAGTGCTAACGTGCGTGGATCGTTTTCTGAGCTCATTTGCAACTGTTTCTGCTCGAAGAGTTCGTGAGGCTGATAGCTCCGTGGCGATAACTGTGTCTGAGGGGGTTACTAACTGATCAATAATTTTAGAAATGGACTTACCTTCTAGAAAACCAAAAATCCAAACCAGGTGTTTGTTTATGTGTAACTCTTTTAGACTTTCTGAAAATCGTCTTGCTGCCAAAGGTGTATGTAAACCGTCCGTAATTACGAGTGGCCTACGGCTTAATAATTCAAATCTACCAGGAATAGTAAGCGAGGCTAACCCCTCAAAAACAGCCCTTTCAGGTAGTTTGCTGCCGTTGACTTCTCGCCAAGCTATTTCCGCAGCTCGAATACCGCTGCAGATGTTTTCTAGTTGATGCTTTCCGAGTAATAAGAAAGTTAAGTCGCGATAAAGGTGCTCAGGCGTTTGGAGTGTAATCACTTGCTTATCTAGACTTATATCTCTGGAAATAACAACACATTCAGTCGCAGCATCATGTACGTGTTTTTTAGATAGTTGAGATCTGTTCTTGATCACATCATGCGCGGCTTCATTCATAGATGCTAGGACTAAGTGCGTAGATCTCTCAATGATCCCAGCTTTTTCCATAGCTATTTTGTCAATTGTTGAACCTAGTATTTCCGTGTGTTCTAGGTCGATCGCTGTAATTACGGACACGTCTTTTTTTAGTACTGCGTTCGTTGGATCAAATCTTCCTCCAAGACCGACCTCAACTACCTGCCAGTCAGATTGAAAATTATTTGCCGCCCACCAACCAAGTACCGTCATCATTTCAAAATATGACCAGTCAGCGGTGAGAGGATCGTCTAGAAGTTTATTTCCTAGTCGAGTAAAGTCTCTTTTGGAAATTGGTTTTCCGTTTATTTGAACGCGTTCCCTCGCGCTATGTAAATCTGGTGAGGTTAATAAACATGTGGAAGCTCCACTAAATCTTAAAATCGTTTCGACAATTGATGCGGTTGACCCTTTTCCTTTCGAACCGGCGATGTGTACAGTATGTCGATTGTCAGGTCTGCCATGCTCGTCTAGGTAGTCCCATATACGACGTAACCTGTTTTCATGATTATTTTGGCTGGACTGATCATTTTGAGATCTACCCTTTGTTAACAATCGTTTTAGCGTTGTGGTGTAGAGTTGATTCTCTATCGATGGGTGCTGAGCGAATCTTTTCTCATTAATGGAAGACATAAAACCGGACGATTCCTGCTAGATGGTGAATTAGAATTATGATTTATATGAAGTCATCGTATGTCAGGAAGTAGTCAGGGTACACGTGTGTGGAGACCTATATCAGAGGAAGTGGATCACGAACTTTTTTTTGCTAATGGTCGTGAAGTAGGCGATGGTGTTTTCTTACGAATTGAACTTGGTCCAACTAGCAAAGTAGGTTCTTCAAATTTCAGGGTGTTTTTAGATTCTAGAGATTTGGGACAATCACATTTCCCGGTTGTGATGGGACTTCAGAATTCAGGCAAATTTCCAGGATTTAATTGGTTGGAAATAACTTTTTTTACGGATATGCTGAATTTCGATCAGGGACAGGTGAAAGTCCCAGAGAGTATTGACCTGAATATTATTGCGGCCCTGTCAGAGATTGTGCCCAGTGGTGGGCACCTTATGGTTGAATATGACTCTATTCGAAGAAAGACCACGGCTCGGGCACTTGCGGCAGGTGTGCCACCAATTATCACACCGTTGGGTTCTATGATGTTTAGTATTGGCTGCGGCGTTGCTTTTAAGGATTGGTATATTTCCGAGGGAGGGCGTGAAGGTCCGAGAAAGTTACAGGGATTTAAGGCGGTTGACGCTCATCATGAAAGAGTCCGCTTTGGCCAGTCATTAGATTTAATTGAAGAATGTATGTCGAGTTTTCAAGATTTAGATTGGGATCTTCAAATTTTGATACGACCGCTGGCTGACGCCACTATTACGTTGTTACGGTCAAAATTAGAGATTCCTCACGGTCCTATTACACGGTCGTAATTAGTCTCTAAAAGTCTGAGTACAGACGGCCGCTCCAAAAATAAAAATATATGCAGAAATAAATATGAAGAGCATGATCGCCATTATTGACGTCAATGGGCCATATATTAGGTCAAAGGTGATTGAGCGAGAAATATAGAAGGTAAAGCCATATTTCAAAATTTCAAAGCCGAGGGACGAGATTATTGCGCCGAACCAGAGAGTTCGTATTGCGGGTTTTCTAGTGGGTACAAAGCGATACCAAAGTATTGCTGACAGTAGGGTGAGAGCCAACGATATCAATGGGCCGATTGCAAGTTCTGGCGTTATGAGATATTGGTCTATGTCAAGAACAGAAATATCGTTTGTCCCACTCGTGGACAAGTTCCATAGAGCAGTTGTTATAAAACCACCGATCAAAGGCAAAGCTAGTAGTGGTATTAACGCATAATCGATAAGTCTTGATCTTAGAAAAGATCTATTTCTCACAGGTCCAAAGGTTTCGTCCAAGCCTTTCCGCAACGAAGAAGTCATAGTGCCCGATGTTAAAATTAACGCGGGTGCGGATGCGATCAGAACAGCAGGTCCAAGTTGTAGGAAATTTTTCAGTGCAGATTCGACTGACGAGTCACTCATTTGTAGCTGATTGACAAGTAATTCTATAGTGATTTCCTGAGCGTCGCGCTCAAAGAAAATTCCACAAACACTGCTAAGTAATAAAGTTAGAGGAAACAAAGAAAAAATCCCAAAATAAGCAGTTGCTGCAGCATGTTGAGGTCCGTGAACGCGAACAAAGCGCTTGCTGCTTAAATAAAGAAGTCTAATAAGACTTTTCCCGTTTTCTGATGTTATGTATCGAGATTGCATATTATTACTTTAAACTCTAGTAGATCAAACTCTAGTCCGTAAGATGTTTTCATCATTACCGGGCGACATGAAAGTGGCGAAGCCTTGGTTAAAAAAAATTTAGATTTATACAGAGTCGTGGTTAAAATTGGAACGAATGTACTTACTCAAGGTGGAAACGAAGTTATTTTCGAGAAGATGCAGGATATAGTCCGTCAAATTTCGATACTTCAGCAAGAGGGACATGAAGTACTTTTGGTTACGAGTGGTGCCATCACCGAGGGACTATCGCTCCTAACTCGATTTAAAAAGAATCAATTTTCTAATGTATCTGGGAGCGTTGCCTCCAAGCAAGTTTTGGCCGCGGTTGGACAGGTTCCACTTATGCGGGGTTGGGAGCAGGCATTTACTGAATTAGATATTCTCTCTGCTCAAGCACTAATCACCCGTCGTGACGTGAGCGATAGGCTTTCCTATCTGCATGCAAGAAATACTCTACTCAAGCTATTGGAGCTCGATATTGTTCCAATTATTAATGAGAATGACGTTGTTGCCATAGATGAAATAGCCGAGGTGAATATAGGTGATAACGACCATCTTTCAGCCCTCATTTCGAATTTGGTTGATGCTGACCTATTGGTGATTCTGAGTGATGTAGATGGACTGTATGAGTCAGACCCTAGAACAAACAAAGAAGCTGTCTTGATCAGCGAGGTAGAGTTAGTCGATGATTATGTAATATCAATTGCTGGAGCTGCGGGTGACCGAGGTAGAGGGGGAATGACAACCAAGGTGTCGGCCGCAAAAATTGCTACTGAAAGCGGTACAGATGTATTGATCACAAACGGCAATACCGAAAATTGCGTTTTGTCTTCAGTATCGAATGAGAGGAGCGGCACTTTTTTCCCTGCTCAGTCGAGTAAGCTTGAAAGCCGTCGACGGTACCTCCTTTCTAATGTGGTAATAAAGGGGCATTTGATAGTGGATGACGGAGCTGAAAAGGCGTTACGAAAGGGTTCGTCTATTTTGCCTGTAGGAGTAGTGGGCAGTGATGGAGATTTCCATCGTGGAGATGTCGTCGATATTCATTCGGTATTGGGAATACGTATTGGTGTGGGTATCACAAATTATTCTGCTGACGAATTAGGACTAATTAAAGGAATACAAAGCTCGGAAATTCTGAGCAAACTTGGTTATGAATATGGTGAAGAAATTATACATCGCAATAACATGACTCTAACTTAAGCTACTTGCCGGAAGCAGCTTGGTGGAATTTCAGAGCCCCACCACTCAATTTCTGAGTTAAGTCGAATCCCGAATGCAGATTGTACTTTTTTTTGGACCTCGGTGATCAGGTAGACAATTTCATCTGAACCAGCATTACCATTATGAGTGATGAAGTTCGCGTGTAATTCATTGACAGAGGCATTTTTGGTACTAAGTTCCTTGCAGCCCGCAGCTTCGATCAGTCTTCCCGCATAGTCACCATCGGGATTTTTAAAAATCGATCCAGCGTTTGGCTGAGCTGTTGGCTGGGTAGCCTTTCGTGACGCAAGCAGTGCACGCATATCAGAATTAATAGCATCGCTCGACTTGCCTACGAGGTTGAAACGAGCCTCGATAACGATATCTCCACTACTTTTGAGGGACGTTTCTCTGTATCCCCACACAATATCGTCGTGAGAATAGTTTTTAAATTGGCCGTTTTTTAAGACGGTTACTTGACTGACGATTGTACTCATATTTGAATTAATGGTCGTACCAGAGTTTGATTGGAGTGCACCTCCCACTGTACCGGGTATTCCAATACAAAATTCTACTCCTGACAAACCAGAATTCGCGGCTTTTTTTGCCAAGGCAGGTAACATCACTCCTGATCCGGCTGTGATATTGATTCCACTCACGTCTATGTTGGAACAAGCTATTTTCAAAGATATGACTAATCCTTCTACGCCTCCGTCAGCGATTAAAATATTTGACCCTGCCCCAATTATCCGAACGGATATTTTTTTCGAGCAGGCCCATTTAATTAGGTCGTGAAGTTCGTCAATGTTGTTAGGTTCCGCAAACCATTCGGCCGCCCCCCCAATTCGGAGGTATGTATAACCAGTCAGTGATTTATTTGCTGTAACATTGACCATGTTTATCCATTTAACCGTCTGTGGCAGGTCTCGACAAGTGGAAATCAGTATTTAACTGATATTGGTGGGCTATTCGGAGCGCAAGAGCGTCGTTTTTTTGGGCCGTTGTGATCATCAAACCTGTTGGAAGTCCTTCAATGCTGAATCCGTTTGGCACTGAAATAGATGGTTGCCGAGTGTGGTTGAACACGCTGGTATTACGGAATTTTACTGCAGGCTCTATACCGACATGAGGATCACTTGTTATCGTTTCTGCCACTTGCGGAGACGTAGGAACAATATATCCATCAATGGTTGAGTGTAGTAGACAATTCTCGAATCTACCCTCAATTTCCTTACGCCAGTCAAGGGCACGAATGTAGTCGTGTACAGAAATATCAATACCTTTCATCATACGCGCCCTCACTGCCTCGCCAATGAGATGCGGTTGAGTTCGTAGAATCTTTTCTATGTATGTAGATCCTTCCGACAAGAGAATGGGTGAGAGACTACGAATAATAGCGGGGAGTGGATCTCCCCAATTAATTTCAGGATTGTATCGTCTTGTGTCTTCTCTATTTAACGCACTGTTCGTTGTCGGTTCAATTTCCGTTATATTCACACCCATTTGTTCAAGAACTGCGATTGATTTTGTGAACGATTGAGTCACTCCCAACTCACTATCGACCAGCAATGAGGGAATTATCGCTAGTGTAATTCCTTTGACTTCTTTTTCAATATTTTGTGTGAAGTCCGTGGACGAATCAAAATTGATATTGTGAGGATCATTGATGTCTCTCCCCGTCATTTGATTAAGTAACAGAGCACAGTCAAAAGCCGATCGAGCCATGGGGCCCGCATGATCTAGTGTTTTTGAAAGAGGTATTATTCCGCTTTTACCGATGAGTCCGTATGTGGGCTTATGTCCCGTAACTCCACAAAAAGCTGAGGGAATCCGCACGGAACCACCAGTATCAGTTCCAAGCGCCAATGAGACCTGGCCCGAAGCCAAGGCAGCGCCCGAGCCACCTGATGAGCCACCGGGGACGTTTTCTAAATTCCAAGGGTTATGGGTAGGGCCATAATGTGGGTTATTGGTTGTCCCTCCTAAGGCTAGTTCATGCGTATTTGTTTTCCCGACGATGAGTGCTCCTGCCCTCTGTAACTTATCAACCACGTACGAATCATAATCAGGTGTTCTTTTTTCAAATGCTGCAGTGCCTCCCGCGGTGACTATCCCAGCGGTGTCGTATAAGTCTTTCACGGCAATTGGAATTCCATCAATGGGACTGGCGGCCTTACCTTGTTCAATTCGTACGTCAGCAGCTTCAGCCTGTGTTCGGGCTAGCGATTCTGTTATCAAGACAAACGAGTTAAGGGTAGGATTTGTTCGAGAAATTTCAGATAACGTGTGCTCCAAAAGTTGAGTTGCAGTTATTTGACCGCTATCTAGAAGCGTGCGCATGGTCTCCACGGTTGCAAACGAAATATTCTGATCCATTGTCAGTAGATAATACTCTTAATTTCATGGTGAATGTGGAGGTCGGGTTGTACCTCAAGAGATTCACCCTCTACGCTTCTTAATATGATTGATTTTGGTTTAGTAGACGCGGTTGATGCTGATGCAGTGGGGCCACCAGGACAGCGGCAGTTTAGATTGCGCGCCCAGGTAGGAGATCAATATGCGTCGCTCTGGTTAGAAAAAGAGCAGTTGATAGAGATCGGCAGGATATTTTCAAGATTGTTGGCTGAAAGATCTCGTCAAACTGGCAGAGTTAGAGAGAAAGGTGAGTCGATCAATTCTTTTCCGGAAGAACCACAGATTGATTTTAAAATCGCTCGAGCTGGCTTTGATTATAATAACGAGCATGAGCATTTGGTTTTTATAGCGGATGAGCAAGCGGCAGATGATCGAGCATCATCTCCTACCTTTCGAATGGAGATTACCCGAGGTCAGGCAGTGACTTTTATTAAAAATATTTCTGGACTAGTGGCGTCAGGAAGACCACTTTGTCCGTTATGTAAATCACCTCTAGAGGTGTGTGAAGCGACAATTTGTCCACAGAAAAATGGACACTCTTTAGAACTGCCTATTTTTGAATTTGGTCTCGACGCTGAAGAGTTCGACGATTAGCATTATGCTAAATATTCATCAATGAGATTATGGATGAAGTAGTTTTAGAGATATCGTTTTAATTGCGGTACATGTGGGGGTGTTATGTCGTTTACTGATAGAAAACTAAAGTGCAGAGATTGTCCCGACGAATTTACATTTACTGCTGGTGAGCAGGAATTTTATTCAAGTAAGGGACTTGAGCATGATCCTGTTCGCTGTCCAAATTGCCGTCAGCAAAAGAAGACATCTAGTGGAATGGAGTCAACTGATATAGCAAGATATGGTGTCTATGCTTCGTATGGCGGCCGCACGCCTCGTCAATTATTTGTGGCTGAATGCGGACAGTGCAAGAAGCTTACGGAAGTTCCTTTTCGACCACGTGATGATAGGCCAGTACTCTGTTCCGATTGCTATGGTGAACAGCGTAAGCGGGATGAAGTATTAGCCGCTAGCGAAGAAGAAGCAGCCGCTGCTCGTATAGCGGCTGCAGGCCGCACGAAGAACGAGTTAGAAAGTGGAGGTCTGGATCGGGAGTAGAAACGTATTCTCCTAATTCGAATTTTATGTGTCAACCTTGGCAGCATTTCTATAATTCTCAGAGACTTAAACTTTCCTACTGGAGTTGGGGAAGTGACAAAAAACCACCGCTGATATTGTTACATGGTGGTCGTGATCATGCCCGTACTTGGGATAGTGTCGCTGCTGAATTCAGTGCAAATTACTGGGTGTTGGCGCCTGATCTTCGGGGACACGGGGATTCAGAATGGGCTCGAGGCTCTTACTATGCGACTATAGACCATGTTTTGGATTTATTTAATTTTATTGAATTAATTGGCGAAAACAGCACGATTGTGGGGCATTCTTTCGGTGGGTCGATAGCGCTCCTTACGGCAAGTATTTTTCCTGACAAATTTAGAAAAATTGTAGATATTGAGGGGGCAGGTGCTCGACTGGAAGATAGCAAGGATGGTACTGGTGAAACCACGCCAGATAGTTTGGCAGCATGGGCTAGCAGCTATCGAAAAATCCAACAGCAAACGCCAAGAATTTATAAAAATTTTTCAGAAACGGTAGATAGAATGCTTGAGGCAAATAAGTATCTGAGACCCGAAGTAGCTGAGCATTTAGCACGGTGGGGAACCGTTAAGGAAGACGGTGGTTATCGTTGGAAATTTGATCCTTGGGCTAGAGGGCGTACACCCACGGAGATGCAAGCCCGAGAGATGCCTGCTTTATGGTCGCAGATTTCGTGCCCTGTTCTTCATTTATCCGGTGAAAGATCAGGTTATTCCCGCACAGAATTTCTGGGAAAGGGAATTGACACCTATTTTCAGAATTCTATAAGCGCAGTTGTGCCGGAAGCAGGTCATCACGCGCACCACGACAATCTTGATTTCGTGGTCGAGCAAATTAAGGCATTTATTTAAATAGGTCGATTGGTAGGCTCACTGATGCTTGAAGATCCAGGCAAATTTTACTGGAAATGGCAGTTGGTTGGTTTTGGTCTTCTAGTCCTGTATGGCGTCGAGCGATTCATAAGAACTGATTGCATTTATTTTTATTGCTAGACGTATTATTGATTTTCAGTGTCAGCGCTGGGAAGGCAAACGATTAGAGGGTTAACCCTCTAATCGTTTGTAACTCCAGCTAGTCTAATCTTGCAGACGCGTAACCAATTGCAACAACTTGACCGTTTTGGTTGCTAGTTGTGACATCAGCTTTAAGTACTTGCTCACCGTCTTCTTCAATAATTTCGGACACGATTGCAGCGGCCGTTAACGTATCACCAGGCCAAACTTGCGTTCTGAAGTCCAGACCGAAAGTTTTCAATCTGCCGTCGCCAACCCAGTTTGTTAGCATTTTCCCTGTCATGCCCATTGTGAGCATCCCATGAGCAAAAACTGTCGGATATCCACCGATCTCTTTCGCGAATAATTCATCTGTGTGAAGCGGGTTGTAATCACCCGAGGTCCCAGCATATTGGACTAATTGAGTTCGTGAGAGGTCATTAACAATAACCTCTTCATGCTGATCACCCACGTTTATATCTGTAGCTTTTAGTGACATTTGTCTTTCCTTTCTGAGGTTTTATCGTTGGTCAACGACTCGTTCGGTTTGGATTCCGACTGAGCGTGCAGTGACAACAAGTTCACCATTTTGATCGCTATATTCAGTGATTGATTCGGAGAAGATTAGCTTTCCAGCTCTTTTACTTTCTTTTTCCCAGCGTTGACCCGGTTTGCTGGCTGCTGTCAGAACATCACCCGGTTTCATATTTCGATGGTACGTGTAGTGCTGACCACCATGTAAGCCAGTCCCACCGCCGCTTGTTCCGCCAGCATCTCCACCTAGTGTTTCCTCGGCGGAAGCATTCGATCCTGAGGGTTTAGCGCCTGATCCAAACCATTTCTGACCAATTTTTGGTCTCAATGATGCATCTGGATCATATTGTGAAGACGCTTGAATAAAAGTGGGTGGAGCAATAATCCCACCTGCTTCAGTGGTTTTCGCATAGTTTTCGTCGGCATAGATTGGATTTGCATCTCCAACGGATCGAGCAAACATCATAATATGCCCTGCCTCCACCGGAAACTTTTCGACAGCCATTTTGTACCCCTTCCATAAATAAGTTTTAACATCTACCGTCAGATTGTAACTACTCAATCAGAAATATGGTCAAGTTGGTTGGCTTGCAATATGCGTAAAGAATATTTTAGGCTTGGATCGTTGTTATCAAATTATTTGTTATTAGGCGTTGCTGATAAAGTTCTGCTCGTTCTAGAGGACATTTCACAAGAATTACGGTTCCAAAGTTGTGTGCCTTGAGCATTTTTTCCAGCGCTTCCTCCACTGTGATTTCAGGAATATTTGAAACTAAAGTCTGAACTACATGGTCCATTGAATTAATATCGTCATTATGTAGGACAAGTGCTACAGGATTTAAGGAACTTAACTTGTTATCTATCGTGACGTCGGACCTAGCCCCTAGTTTAACGGACATCTACACCTTGCCATGATCCCACGATCGGTAACGTTTCGGAGTGATTTTGACAACAACTCGTTTATAGGCTGCAGGTGGAAGCTCTTCGTCGCTATCCGAGTCAGAATCAATCGTTTGATTGGTCATTTGATCACTATGCTTCAGACCAATTAATTTCATGATATTCGCGGTGTGTTTTGGTTCCCGAATGACCTCCGCTGTGCCATCAATGGAAACGCCGATTATCTCGTTATATTCATGGCCTGCCTCAGTTAACAACGTGACTCGACTATCTCTTTCTAAGTTCTTGATTTTTTGAGATCGGCCGTATGTGGTGAAGGATATGCTGTCATCATCGCCTAAGATAAACCACATTGGTGCGAGGTGAGGCGTTCCATCCGGATTAATGCTTGCGACTTGAACTACTCGTTCAGTTTCCATAAGCGTTCTGATTTCTTGTGGGCTTAACGCAATTGCGTTTCTTCTGCTAGGCATAGTTTCCTCGGTCCTGTTTCTGAGTTTTAGAGACATTCATAATAGCTTGTTCATAATATTCTATCTATACAAATAAGGTTCTAGCGTCATATTCAGTCTTTGGTACGCATATAGTTCTTGTGTTTATGATTTCGCTCTGATAATCGGGATGGATGCGTTGGGTTGGAGATCGAAATGTGAGACTCGCCCTCAGACAGAATAGATTCACTATTAGTGTCTTCAGATTCTAGGATGTTGGCATTTGGATTTACGATAGAGGCCTTAGTGTCAGGTGTTTCAATGTTTTTTGATGGCTTTGGAATAAATAAGACCAGTACGGCTCCGACAAACCAGCAGATAGCTGTTGCGATAAATGGGGCATCGAGACCTCCTCGAACTTCCGCCCAATAAGCGGCACCTGGCACTGCAACGGCGCCAAAAATAATTGAGAAAGGCATGCCTACACTTCTTACGGCACCTAGGTATCGTCTCCCAAAGAATGAACCCCAAATTGTCTCTTGTAGAGGGATTTGTCCTCCAAATCCTACCCCAATTAAGGTGCAGCCCAATAAGAGTATTAAAGGCAGCTCGCCTCGAAATTTCCAAAACTCAATTGGATATCTTACGGTTGGCTGGTCAGGCATTTGACTTGCAAAAGCTACTACCAAGAAACCTATACCGGCCAACGTAAAACCTAAGCAGGCTAATTTCTTTGGGTCGAATCTATCTATCGTATATCCCCAAAAGGGTTTGGAGAGCGCTGCCCATAATGACATTACTGCTGTGAGCGAGGCCGCCACTATTAGTGAAAATCCAGCGTCTGTAGCAAGGGGAACCAGTAGTGAAAGAGCTACGCTTATACCGACGCCAGCCGTTCCAAAAGTCACTACTAGCAAGTAAAGCGACGGTGTTCGTAATGCTTCACCGCGCGTGAACGAGTTATTGAAGTCAGCGCGAACCCGAGATCCTGATGGTTCTAGCATTTCTTGGGCCGTACGATTGTCTGGATTCAGCCCATAGTCTTCTGGTTGCCGTCTCATTACCATTGCTGCTGCATAGACGATGATCCAAGCGACAACCGCATGCACCTGCCAGGCTTCGCGCCAGCTCCAGGTTTCGATAATAATCGCCGTGAGCAATGGGTAGATTACTCCTGCTAGAGATACACCGGTTGCAGCACAAGCCACCATGAGGCCGCGCTTTTCAACCCACCATTTGGCTAGCGTTACGTTGACTACTAGGTTTCCAATCATTGCGGCGCCTACTGTAAATGCCAGTGATCGAAGAATGAGCCATTGGGTTAGAGGTGAAATTTCTCTTCCTAGAAAAGTAATATCTCTGATGGCACTAGTAAGAATCATTGATACCCCGACGATAGTAACTCCAACTACCATCAACGGCCGTCCACCCCATTTATCTATCCATCCGCCAATAATGAATCCTACGAGGGCCATAGTTATCCGAGATCCGGTTTGTCCAAGCAAAAACTGCGATCGTTCCCAACCAAATTCCGAACTCATTGAATCAAGCATCGTGCTTGTGACGCCATTTTGTGTTCCTATGGATACTAGCTGCGCAAAAAATGCGGCCATAGTTATCCAATATCCGTAGTAAACAAGGGGCTTTCTCTTGGTCGCTTGATGAGATGGATCAGTAACTAAATTTTCAGGCATATGAATTAATTCACCATGGACACACGGGTTTTATCTACACAGAGATTAACCTGTCCACTTAAATGCAGTCATTTTTTCGAAATCGGTTTTGTCTAGTTGCGAAAAGAAGGGCGCCAGCTATGACTAGGATTGCTATTGGGGCAAATGTAAGAACATTTTTAACGCCTATAGAGTCGGCTAAGATACTGATGGCTATTAGTTGTGGTATTGCTAGCCCATCTTTTAATACTCCTAGCAGCGCGAATATTCTCCCATGAATCACAACTGGTACAAATTTACCGATGTATGTCTGAGTGGCTGCAGCAGCCAGTGTTATTCCTAAGCCAATAAACAAAGATAAGGCTCCGGCTGTTTCAGTGTGGTCGTTAATCCGCGGAATATCAACGATTAAAAGCAATTGAATCAAATCGTTTGCAGCATCTATTTGTCCCAGTGACGACACCCCAAGCGCAACAAGCAAAAAACCTAGCATTCCGACAGAGTTTTCGGAAAGAGCTTTTATTAATTTAGGCGCTATCAGCATTCCTGCTATGACACCTAGGGATGCGGGTGCAAATACATAAAATGCATACTCTGGCGCTACGCCGAGCGCGCTGATTACATATTTGGGTCCAAGGATCGTCAGAACCACCCCGACAGTAGAAGCCATGGCGGCCAGCAAAAGCATTAATAACGCATCTTTTTCAGAAAACAGCCACCTGACGGCGTCGAGACTAGTATGTTTCTGATGAGTTGAGAGCTGCATACTACTTGAATTTGTTACAGCAGTTGGACCATGGCGTTCTCTCTGAAGGGAGTCATTTTTTTTATTTAGTAGTACTTCGAAGTTCGGCGTAAATCTGGTAATTCGAAGCGATGATATAAGAAATAAGATTCCTGCCATCAGGGTGACTGAATTGAGGCCCCAAAGACTGACAAATATAGGCGCCAGTATGGCTTTCCCCAATACTTCGCCAGCTGACGAGCTTAGCGATAAGAAGGAGTTTGCCGAAGCTAGCTCTTCATCATTGGCGACCATAGGTGCAGCTGAAGCTTCGGCTGGTTGCGTAATTTGGTGAAGAACGCGCACAAGTAAGAGAATCATCAGAAGACTCGTCGAGTTCATTCCAAAACTGACAGGTAATATGAAGCATATTGAACCCATGAGTAGATAAGCAATTGTCAGAACTAGTCGTTTCGGCAGAGCATCAGCCACAGCTCCACCCCATAGACCGAGAACTAATCCTGGTAGAAGGAAACATATCCCTATCAAGGCCGCGTCACGTTCATTACCTTGATTTTGTGCGGAATTGATTAACGCTGCGAAGAGTAGAGCCTGTAACGCGATATCTGAGAGAAAACGAGAAACCAGTAAAGCCTGAAAGCCTAAATCCCGAGCGATCGATTGTGGTGGTAACGCAAACCAAAGTACTCGGAATAATTTGGCTTGGCCAGTATCGATCGCGGTGTCTATTCGCTTTGTGAGGTCGCCAGCTGGCTGATCAAATTGTGGGGGTAGTGCCATACGCTTATATTAGCGGCTTCTGAAGCCGCCAATATTATAGTTTCAGTACTTTTATATTTACGGGTAGAGTGGTCCCCGTTCTAACCCGGTTGTTTCTTTGTAGCCAAACATAAGATTCATATTTTGCAGCGCCGATCCTGATTGACCCTTCATTAAATTATCAATACTTGTGATAATTACAGCGCGCCGACCGTCATCGGAGATAAATCCGGAAATATCACAGTAATTTGATGAGATGGTGTCTTTGAGAGTTGGCGCGGTCTCTAAAACTCTGACGAACTCATTACTATTGTAAAATTCACGAAAAATATTTAGCAAATTTTCTCGAGTTGAGGTCTTGTTCAAATTAATGTGCATGGTGTTGAGTATTCCTCTAGTGGTTCCTAGAAGGTGAGGAATAAAGTCCACCGTGGCTCGTGAGCCATTACCAAGTCGTCCTAAGGTTATTTCCGCTTCAACCGTATGTTGGTGGGACATGACGCGATAGGGGACCACATTGTCGTTAAGGTGTGAAAAATGTTGTAGAGGTGCTGGTTTTTTTCCCGCACCAGAAGAACCTGTTAAGCCATCCACTAATGCAACTTGCTCCGCTACTAAATTCTCCTTAAAAAGAGGAGCTAATCCTAAAATAATGCCAACAGCGAAACATCCTGGATTTCCGACTATAGTTGCGTCTGAAATTGCCTGATGATTCAGCTCAGAGACGCCATATGCTGCAGTGTCCAACAAACTTGGTGTTTGATGGAGGGTATCTTGAATTGAAGGGTGCTTTCCGGCATAGCTGGCGTAGTCCGCTTGAGACTTAAATCGAAAATCGCCAGAGTAATCAATAAATCGAATTTTTTTATCATATAAATTTTTTGCGTACTGTTGTGAAACACCGTCAGGCGTAGAAAAGACAACTATATCGGCGTCATCACCTATGTTTACTTCGTCTACGGTTGCAATCTCGAGATCACACCGTCCAGCAAGATGGGGATATATGTCAGAAATTTTTCGGCCAGGTCTGATGTCTCGCGCAACTAGACTACTAATTTGAAAGTTGGGGTGAGCTTGAATTAATTCAAGCATTCCCAAGCCGCCATATCCGGTCGCACCAACTAATTGCACTTTAGGCATTATTCAGAAGTCCTTTTCACTCTCACAAGAATACCCTTTACTAATATAAAAAGCTGTATTTATCATCAAGAATTTCTTGGATGACGAAGATTAGTCTTGGTTTTCTCCTCGGTCAAGGCTCGCCACACTGTACGATCTTTTTTTAAAGTGCGAATCAAAGGATTTATTCCGATATTAAGATCTTTGGCCAGTCGTTGATGATCCCAGGCTTTCGTTGTAAGTAAATCGAAGAGGATTGCAGTGGTAATCGCAAAGTTTGTATTTTTCGGATTGATTACTAGGTAATTATTGTTTTGTAGCTCATCTAAATCTGAGCTTGATACGCTAGATCTTAGGTTTAGGGCTATTACTTGCCTAAGGCGTGCTATAGCTTTAAGTTTGTTCTGGTGTTGTGACCTTGATTCTGATGCAATAGCTTCAATTTGTTTATTGTTTTTCAGTTTTATTCGAACAGCTGAGTTGGTCACATTCTTTTTCTGACCGCCGGGCCCGGGCACTCTGAACGTCTCAATCAAACAGTGCTGTTGTAAATTCTCATTAGTTAAGTAGAGGTAGTCTCTCCAGCTTTTTTCGCACATAGCCTAGGAATATTTCGTTTAGATATTTGGTGATCTAATCAGTCCCGTCGTGTCACCCTCTTCGAGGATGAGACGACGAGCTGGATAGTTAATAACGATATTTTCTTCTTGGAATCGCTTGTGGGTTCGCTTAAGTAATTCATGTTTGAGGGTGTAAGAGTCAGCTAGAGTTTTAGACCTTATTTTTAGAAGAATATCGATATTTGAATCACCGAAAGCCGTGAATAGTACGACTGGATCTTTTTCAGTAATTGTGATTTCGACAAAATCACTTTTTAATGTTTCAAGAATTTCTCTACAAACTTGTTCCACGTGGTCCAGATCGACTTCATATGCGACACCAACAACGAGGCGCGCGTCAGCGGCAGGATCGGTACTATCGTAGTTTGTGACTGTTGAATTAGCTAGAGTAGCGTTTGGGATCATCACAATATTGTTGTCAAACGTTCGGACTCTGGTTGCCCTCCACCCGATGTCATCAACGTACCCAAAAGTTGTGCCTTCGATCTCGATCAGGTCGCCAACGCGGAGTGAGGAGTCCGACAGCATGAAAGACGAGGCAATGAGATTAGAGAGTAGAGGTTGAATCGCAAGGGCTACCGCGATTCCACCAATTCCTAGCCCCGCAAGAATTGGTGATATCTGGACTCCAAGCGCTTGAAAAACAAAGAGAACACCCAGCGAAATGATGACGATGTTGAAGAGTCTTCTCCAAAAGGGGAGAGCCTTCGCATCTACTAGATCAGATATTTGGAAATCTTCCTCAGGCGCCGACTGGGGTTTTGTCGCAAACTCCTCTATTAGTCCGGTAATTATATTTTTTAGCCCGAGGGCAGCAACAACTATCATCAGCGCTTCGGCGACCGCTTTAGTGGCCTTCGTTGTGTCATCTCCGATATAGGATGTTGTTTGAGTGGTGAAAAGTAATCCAAAGAGAATTATCTCCCATGTAATCGGACCTCGAACTGCTTGTAAAATCAGATCGTCGTAATTATTTGAAGTGCCACCGACCCATTTATGAACGTATCGATTTATTGCCCAAGAAATCACGATGCCCGCAAGTGCAAAGCACAACAACGTTATCAGAGAATAGATAGTTTCTTTCCAAGTAAATAGCTCTGGTATAACAAGATTCATGCTGTAATCATACTCGTGAAAACTATTTGAGGTCTAGAAAATACTCATAGGTAAAGGGCGATATGGTTAGACTTATCGGGTGCATGATTTTTCGGATAACCAAGTTCAAGACGAAGAGCCACGCGAGTCTAGCCCACGCGTGAGCCACCGCTCTAACTTAAGCAATGCAATTAGTTTGCTACGCAGTGAACGTAAGGCACTGTTTTTGTTGCCATTGGGCGTTTTAAGCATAGTGGTCTCAAGTTTCATAGTAATTTTTATTGTGGCGGCATTTTCTGGCCTAGGTGCGACGGTTGAAAATGAGGAAATTTCTTGTTCCTCAGTGGCAGTTATATTTGGGCTCATATCAGTGGTTGGGCTAATAATATGGAACCTCGTACTAGGCTCGCTCGCTGCTGCACTCATACGGAAATATAGGGGTTTAGAGTTTGAATTTCGAGAAGTTTTTTTAATAAGTATGTCCGCGGCTCCCGCTATTATTTTGTATTCACTCCTTGCAAACGTAATTATTCTCGGCACAATTACGTTGACCTCGATAGATTCATGGCCCGAGATTGCGAGCTATTGCAGGGCTGTCATAGAAACATCTGAGACGAGTGAGACAATTGGTTTGCCTTCAATCAACTTGGCGTCGGGCAGTCATTGGGCGGTTGCGTTGAGAATGTCGACTTTTTTTGGTGCGGGTGATAGTAATTCCTTGCTACTACTAGGTGAGATAATTTTGCTGAGCTGGAGTTACGTCACGTTTTTCTGGCTACCCCTTATTATTTTCAAAAAAATTGGATCAAAAGCAAATTTATTCATGTCTTTCAGCTGGGCTCGAAAGTTTTTTCGTACCATCGCATTTTGGTTACTGATAGTAGAGTTCATTCAATTTCTAGTTATAGTGCCGCTTGTATCTTTAATTGGTTTAGCAGGATTGCTTTTGATTATGCCAATATATCTTTTTGTACTTACTCCCTTAACCATTTCTTACAAGGTCATTGTTACTCAATCATTGATCAATGATTTGAATGGTCAATTTGATGAAGGTACTGATAACAAACTGTCAGATGTTATTGACAATTCATATGATCCGGCGAGAGCGCTGTGAGACCAAGCTCTTAATCTTTTTCTGCTAAAGCCTTTTTTAAGTCGGCTGGAGTATCAAGGTCTCGGAATGAGAGCTCATGGGGGTCATAGGCTATCCATTCATTTCGCGGTATTTTAATTGCATTTAATTTTTCTACCAGACGACCAGGCGCGCGTACAGAATTATTAATTGCTTCTTCGATGACCGGTAACGCGTTGCGGTGCATGACGGAACATAATGGTTGCGGATGACTAGATTCTGGAAGAACCCACAGTATGTTTTGTTCTGGTTGATTTATGATTGCTGTTTCTAGAATTCGAGATAAGTATAAAAGCAGACTTTGTTGAATCCACGGCATATCGACGGCAACGATAAAACAAATATTACCTTTAGCCGCTTTTAGGCCGGCAGCAATTCCGACTAGTGGGCCCTCGCCAGAAATTTCGTCTTCCACTATTACAGTCGAAATGTCGACGTTAAGGTCATCAGGCAATTGCTGTCCATCTGCTTTCACTATGCATATTTCGTTAAGCTGTTCAATGTTGCTCAGAGTGGAGGCCACATGTGCCAGTAGCGATTTATCGCGGAACTTCAAATTTGCCTTATCAGATCCCATTCGCTGAGATTGCCCACCAGCTAGTATTATTCCAGAACGAATGATTTTCTCGGACATTATTCAAAATCCTTAATTAATCTATTCTAGACTAGCGAGTACTTTGAATTGAAACTCAGTAATTCCTTACATAGTTTTCTTGATATAGAATCACAGGGCGGTCAGACTCCGGTTATTTCGGTAGTAGGCGCGGGAGGAAAGACGACCATTCTTTTTTCATTGGCGTCGTCAATGGCAACTGATTTACCTGGCACAATCATTATTTGTGGAACCACTAGATTTACGCTCGGAACACCAACTCCGGCAGTGTGGTCCTTCACAGATGTGATTAACATAGGGATTACGACCCCTCTTCCGAGCACTATAGTGGTTTCAAATTCGATCACTCCTGGAGATAAAGGACGATTCAGTCCGCTTGATAACGGACAGATTGCACAACTTGTGCAGCTAAGGCAGATTGCTGCCGTACTTGTCAACGCTGATGGCTCACGGATGAGACCATTCAAAGCACCTAAACCTGAAGAACCAATATTGCCGAATTTGACTACTCACGTAATTTGTCTGGTTGGTGCCGACGCGCTCGGACTTCCAATAACTGCTGAAGCAGTGCACAGACCAGATGAAATAAGACTCGTTCTGGATCTAGTAGGCTTGAGTGAACTGACTCGACTGGACTCAAGTGCCATCAGTGAAGTCATAGTGCGCACTTACGGTAGCATCGCCAAACTTGCTGGCTGTGAATTCTCTGTTGTTGTTCACAAGGCCGATTATCATGATGCGGCCCAGGCAATTGCGAAGGCACTCACGGAGACTTCTTTTTTCCTAGAAAGAGAATTCCCAATTGTTTTATCAAAGAAAATTGGTACTCAGGTAATGTTGAGCCGTTGGTGATGCCTCTATTAGCTAGGGGACAGGTGCTGCTTTATTTGCTACAGTTTTAATTAAGTAATTTGGTAAAGAAAATAGTTGTGCACCAAGCTTTTGGTTCAAAAAATAGTGATAGAAGTAACTGATTAGATGATGTTAGAGTTATTTGCTCTTTTGGCACTTTTGATAATGTCAGCTTTTTTCTCTTCCTCAGAGACAGCCTTTCTATCTATGTCCAGACCACGACTAGACCACCTAGCTGAAGATGGGTCGGAGAAAGACAGAATAAGTGCACGGAAGATTCAAAGACTTTTAACTCGACCAAAGCGACTTTTAAATGGGATATTGTTAGGTAATAACATAGTAAATACTGCTATTGCTGCCACAGCGGGCGCGTTGGCAACTTCTGTTTTTGGATTCAGCGAAGGGATGGGTGTACTACTCGCCACGGCAGTAGTTACGATTGTGCTTGTTCTATTCGGCGAAGTGTTGCCTAAGGGATTTGCGCTTATACGCCCTTTCACACTCGCTCGTTACATGGCTCCTATTCTTGGTGTGTGGACGTGGCTGGTTGCACCAATTTCACATCTACTTGAATTACTATCCAACACTTTATTTCGAGTTGGCACCAGTAAAGATAACGGTGACGGAAGCGCAGATTCCGCACTCTCGGCCGATGAAATAAGAGCTGCAATTCTAACTGGAGTAGACGCGGGCGAGATCGAATCTGAGCAGGCTCAACCGCTGTTGGGGGCACTTACGTTACATGATTTACAAGCCAGAGAAATCATGGTGTCTCGCTTGGACATGGTCACAATTCAAAGTTCTTCAACGATCAGAGAGGCGTCGCGTTTACTCTCAGAAAACGGATTCTTAAGATTGCCGGCTTACGGAAACGATACGGACAGTATCACTCATGTTATTCACGTCTCTGATATAAATGCCGCGATACAGATGACGGAATCGGCTTTTGACTTGCGGGTAGAAGATATCGCCAGACCGGCTATTTTTGAAAGTGAAACAGCTACCGTTGAACGAGTGGTACAAGTGATGCGAGAAAACCACACACATATGATTGTTTTGTCTGACGAGTCTGGTGCTTTAGCTGGATTGGTAACATTAGAGGATATTATCGAGGAAATATTTGGCTCACTTCTATCGGAATCCGGAACTGACCGCGGTGTCACGAAAGAGCTGAATGGAGAAACGTTGTCACTTCCAATTGAAGTTGACGGTCGTGTTTTATTAGTTGACCTCTCAAAACAACTGGATGTTGATTTAACCGGCGTAGCTGCCAGTACAGTAGGTGGCCTTATTTTAGAACATTCGCGCAGGTTTCTTGAAAAAGGTGAAGGGATGGAATACGCAAATCTGCGATTTACCGTAATTGAGCGAGATGATAGACGATTGACGAAGATAGAGATCGACTACGCTCTTGACGAGCGGTCAGATGAGAAATAGCCCTTTAAGATCAGGAGAAGATCGTAATGGCTGAGATTTATTACTGGGATTTTGCGATGGATACGCCTTTAGGGACACTTACTGTGATGGGCGCTAATTCGTATATCTGTGGGATAAAGCACGATAATCCTGATAGTAAGTTTGCACAGTATGATGAGTCATCACCAAGCTTTAAATTATCAACGAAAACTTTAAGAAAACAGTTATTGGCCGATCCAAAGCTTAATGTTGGTGACCCAAATCTTTCGGTCAAAGAAGAGTGGATGACGGTTGCTGTCTGCGTAAAGAATCAATTGGTCAAGTATTTCCTTGGTGAACTTTTGGACTTTCAAATACCTTTTTATGATTTTTCCGGCAGTGATTTGGAAAACGATGTTTGGTGTGAGTTGCTTTCTATTCCATATGGATGCACAACTAGTTACAAGAGAGTAGCAGAGGCTATCAGCCGACCTAAAAGCTTTAGACCAGTTGGCCGGGCTGTTGGTAAAAACCCGTGGTCAATTGCTATTCCATGTCACAGGGTTATTGGAAGTAATGGGAAACTTGTGGGATATGCATCCGGCCTTTCAAGAAAATCTTGGCTCTTAGCTCATGAGGCACGGATAGTCGGATCGTAACCAGAAGTCTGATATATTCTTTTTAATCTTGATAAATAAAAAGGGGGAAAACGTGGGCAGTTTAGACGGGAGAACGGCGCTTGTAGCGGGTGCCAGTCGAGGCATTGGTGAATATATGGCAAAAGCACTTGCGGCTGCTGGTGCAAAAGTTGCCGTGGCGGCGCGGACAGTAGAGGTGACCGATAAGAGGTTACCTGGAACTATTCATAGCGTTGCGCAGTCAATTAACGAGAGCGGTGGCGAGGCAATTCCAGTAGTTATGAATATGCGTGATCCAGAGAGCATATCAGTGGGTGTTGCTGAGGCAGCTGAAAAATTAGGTGGTTTGGATATTGTTATAAATAATGCTGCCATTCTTGTGCCAGGATCTCTTGAATCTGTCCTAGAGCGTCATATTGAACTTATATGGCAAGTTGATCTGCGTGGCCCACTGTTGTTAATGAAGGCTGCACTACCACATTTGAAGACTGCCGGAGTTGGAGATTTAATTAATATTTCTTCTATTGCTGCTGTTTTCCCAGGCCCTGGTCCTTATCAGGATGTGAGACAAGGAGATGGTGCTTTTTACGGCATGGTGAAGGCTGGGCTTGAGCGGGCTTCCCAGGGCTTAGCGCGTGAGCTGCAGGCCGATAATATCAAAGTTAATGTTCTATCTCCACAGGGTAGAATTAAGACACCCGGTAATATTTGGGCGGAAAATGACCCGGACAATCCGACTCTTGAATTTGAGGCGGCTGATGAGATGGCCAAGTCATCAGTGTGGATTTGCGAGCAACCGAGTACGTTTACGGGCCATATTTTGTACGACCAAGATCTTTGTAAAGAGCAAAACCTCTAAAGGTTACGTTCGCGAATTAGTTCTTTTACCAATTCGCTTCTTTGTAATTTACCGTTTCTTGTTCGTGGAAGCTCTTCGTACTCAATCCACTCGTGCGGTTGTTTGTATTTCGCAAGGTTAACCTCACAAAATTCTTTGAGCGCTTCGAAATTTAGCCCGTCGCTGGTTGATGCAGTGACGCATGCCACTACTATTGTCTTTTGAGTATCGATTGGAAGACCGATAATCGCGATTTCATTAACAGACGGATGTTTTGCGATGGTGCTTTCTATTTCTGGAGGTGAAAGTCTGAATCCAAAGGATTTAATGATGTCATCTGATCTTCCATTGAACCAAATATTAGAGTATTCATCCATTGAGGCTACATCTCCGCCGATGAACCAGTCACCCCGATATACAATTTTTTCCTCATCCGGTCTTTGCCAGTACCCAATCATTAGCCCAGGATCAGATCGATGGACCGCGAGCATACCAATTGCTCCGGCGGGTAATGGTTCTGTTGATTCAGAGTCGGGTTCTAGAATTGCTACCTTTCGTCCGATTTGAGGCTGGCCAGGTGAACCTGGCACCACCGGCACACGTGGGCCATTAGAGATGTAGGTACTAATTTCAGTCATTCCTAATGATTCGTACATTGGTGTTTTGCATCTGTCAGCCCACTCCTCTCTTACGGTATTTGGAAGTGGCTCGCCGGCACTAAGAACATGCCTGAGTTCTAGGAGGTCATGAGATTCGGGTGTCCCATATTTAAGTATTTGCCGGAAGACAGTAGGAACAGCTGCAAAAATTGTCACCTTGAGTCGCTCAATCAGTGGTAGCCATTTTTCGGGATTAGATTCACCACCCGCAAGCACGGCATGAGATCCCCACCTCCACGCGTCCATTAGGCCAACGCCGAGGGTATAAGTCCAATTTATGGTTCCTGCATGGAGTGTTATATCGCTGGTGTTGAAATCTAGCCAACCTTCTCGGACCAGTTCACGGCCAAGTACACTTCGATGTGCATGCACCACACCTTTGGGTCGTGATGTAGTTCCGGATGTATAGACGAAGAACGCAGGATCTTCGCTGTAAGTTGTGGGTAGTGGAATCTCACCAGAAATTGATTTCACCTGTTGTATAGAAATATGTTTTATATTTTTAAATGTTGCCAAGTCATCTAACGGATTCATAGAATCGATTAGAATGCATTTTGCTCCACTATCAGCTGCGATTACTTCTACTTCGTTTCGTGTAAGTTGCGGAGAGAGCGGTATTGGGGCGAGACCTGCTGCTACGGCGCCGAAAAAAGCAAAGGCATGATCGGGGTTATGTGGCAGGCGTAATAGTATCCTGTCGCCTGGTTCAAGACTTAAGCCTGCCAGTGAATAGGCTATTTGTAGGGTCTCTT
>CAVODE010000020.1:0-25615 GCA_963694535.1 Dehalococcoidia bacterium | reverse complement strand
TCAGTAGCCAACTTGAGGAACGTATCGCGAAAATCTGGGAAGTTCCAGTCGATGACGTGAATTACAGTCCTGTTGATGCGTCGTTGCATGGGCCTGGCGACCTAGTGATGACATTCAAGGCGGCGGCCGCGAAGCTACCTTCAACCGGAGGCATGGTTCAAGGTAGAGCCGATCTAGTGTCCACAAATGTTGGTAAAGTTGGCGCATGCTTTGGGGCACATATTGCTGATGTGCATGTGGACAGAGACACCGGCAAGGTGACTGTTCTTAGATATACGGCTATTCAGGATGTGGGACGAGCAATTCATCCCGCGTATGTCGAGGGTCAGATACAAGGTGGTGCGGTGCAAGGCATAGGTATGGCACTGAACGAGGAGTACGTATATAACGATGATGGTTCGATGGCTAATTCATCTTTTCTTGATTATCGAATGCCGGTTGCCAACGACCTTCCAGCGATAGACACGGTGTTAGTTGAAGTGCCGAATCCTGGGCATCCGTTTGGGGTTCGCGGAGTTGGAGAGGTACCCATTGTGCCCCCGTTAGCGGCGATTGCAAATGCAATCTATGACGCTGTTGGCATTCGTGTAAGTAGTCTTCCGGCAAATCCTCAGAGTATTCTCAGAGAGTTAGCTGAGCTCGATTCGTAAGAATCTTTGGGAGCTTATGCCTATTATTCATCTCCCTAATGCGCTACAAGTTTTTTGTGAAATGCGTGACTCTGTGGAGGTGACTGGAACCACTTTGCGGGAAGTCTTTAGGAATCTCGAGTCGATTTGTCCTGAGCTAACTGCGCAGATTATTACCTCGGAGGGTTTGAGATCAGATTTTGCGGTCGCCATCGATGGATCAATTCTGGATTCGAGAGGTTTAACAGAAACTGTTGATACTGACAGTGATATTTATTTGGTGCTGCCACTTGGTGGGGGCTAGGTAAGTTATTTATTAACTGAGTTAGCTAACTGACAGGATTCGTGAAATTTGTTACTCTCTTTCGAGTTGAAATTCTCCATCCTTTAAGAGCGTGAGGTTCTATATGTCCAATTCAAGTCCGGTGATTCAAGAAATAGCCGAAGGGATCGAGATTAGAGGTGTTTTCCCAGATAGATGGAAGAATATATTAAGTGTTGATGCTCTGGAATTTATTGCGTCTTTACAACGCGAATTCAATACTGCTCGGCTTGAACTTCTGGAGGCGCGTATCGTACGTCAGCATAAGTTTGATTCAGGTGAGTTGCCTGATTTTTTGGATGAGACGGCCGGTATTCGGGAGAGCGACTGGGTTGTGGCGGATTGCCCTGAAGATTTAGAGAAGCGTTGGGTTGAAATCACAGGTCCTTGTGACAGAAAAATGATGATCAATGCGCTCAACTCTAATGCAGACGCGTTTATGGCAGATTTGGAGGATTCGCTTTCACCTACCTGGGAAAATGTTGTTGAAGCTCAGATTAATCTTACTGATGCGGTCCGAGGTGAGATGACTTTGGAAGAACCCAACGGTAAGTCTTATGAGCTGATTAAGAATGACGTCACACTTATTGTTCGACCTCGTGGCTGGCACTTAGAGGAGAAGCATCTGTTTGTGGATGGAAACCCATGTTCGGCGTCACTTTTTGATGCGGGACTTTACTTATTTCATAATGCTGACGAGCGACTCAGGCGAGACACTGGTCCCTATTTTTATTTAGCCAAGTTAGAAGGGCATTTAGAGGCTAGGTTATGGAATAGTGTATTTAATTTCAGTCAGGATAATTTAGGTATTAGTCGCGGTTCAATTCGTGCCACAGTATTAATCGAAACTATTACGGCTGCCTACGAGATGGATGAAATTCTTTTTGAGTTAAGGGAGCATATCTCGGGCTTGAATGCTGGTCGGTGGGATTATATTTTTAGCGTAATTAAGCGATTTAGAAATCGCCGAGAATTTGCGCTTCCGGACCGCGCTCAAATAGGGATGACTGTTCCATTTATGAGTGCATATACGGATTTACTTGTGAAGACTTGCCATCGGCGAGGAGCTCACGCGATGGGTGGAATGTCAGCATTTATTCCCAGCAGAAGAGATGCTGAGTTGAATGCTGTGGCTCTTGCGGCAGTGAAGGCAGATAAAGACCGAGAGTCACAAAATGGATTCGATGGGACTTGGATTGCGCACCCTGATTTAGAGCCGACAGCACGAGCCTCATTTCAGCAGGTACTGGGCGAGAACGATAATCAGAAGGATCGGCAGCGTGATGATGTGTTAGCCGATGCTGCAGCGCTGAGCGGAGCTAATCTCACCGAGGGGAATACTACAGAAATAGGAGTTCGACTAAATATTTCGGTAGCCCTGCAATACATAAATCAATGGTTAAGTGGCAATGGTGCTGCTGCGATCAACAACTTGATGGAGGATGCGGCAACAGCCGAGATCAGTCGGGCACAGTTATGGCAGTGGATTATTCATTCGGTGCCACTCGATGATGGCAGAATTATTACGGCCGATTTGTATTCAGAGTTTCGGGCTGAAGAGCTCGCTAGTCTTAACGCCGACCAAGATCAGCATTTTGATGAGGCGGCCTTGATATTGGACCAACTGGTCCTAAGCGAGGAGTTTGTTGATTTCCTTACGATACCTGCTTATCAATACCTTGAATAGAGTGGCGGCTGAGCTATCTCTACCAGGTATCAATAAACGGATATTTCTTTTCCGTGCGCTCAGGCGGCGTTGGTACGCTATTTAGTCCCATGACAAGCCATGACCGTGTGTCTGCGGGATCAATCACATCATCAATACCGTAACCGGCACTCGCATTGACAGCTTTCGCACTTTCATATGCACGATCTACTCGATCCTGGTATTCAGCGAGTCGCTCGGCTGGGTCTTCGATAGCTTCCAGCTCTTTGCGATAGCCGAGTTTCACAGAACCCTCAATCGCCATGCCTGCAAATTCCGCTGTTGGCCATGCTACTGAAAAGAACCCTACAAAAGAGCTAGCACCACACATGGCTTGTACACCTAGTCCGTAGGCCTTGCGAACAACTGTGAGGAACATTGGCGTTGTAAGGTTTGCGCCAGCATTAAACATACGGACACAGTGTCTGACCAAAGCAGTGGATTCAACATCTGGACCCACCATCATTCCTGGACAATCCATCAAACTTAAAATTGGAATATCGTAGGCGTCACATAGTTGAACAAATCGAGCACCCTTGTCGGCACCATCCGAGTCAATTGCGCCAGCGATGTGGTGAGGATTATTAGCTATAACTGCCATTGGCTTACCTTCAATACGCATGAAGGCGGTGATAATACCAATACCGAACTTTTCTCGTATTTCAAGCACCGAATCTTTATCAGCGATCGTGTTTATCACTTCCCGCATGTCATACAGTTGTTTACGATTCTCAGGCACAATATGTCGGAGAGGTCGTTGATCTGGAGCTTCCCATTCATCTATTGGGCCTTGGAAATACGACAGATATTTTTTAGCAACATCCACTGCTTCTTCTTCATCTTTGACCAGAATATCAACTACTCCATTTGGTACTTGGAACGACATCGGACCGAGCTCTTCTGGTGTGTACACACCTAAGCCTCCACTTTCCACCATTGCAGGCCCACCCATAGCAACCGTAGATCCTTCAGTCGCAATAATTACGTCGCAGCATGCCAAGAGTGCAGTGTTACCCGCGAAGCATCGTCCATTAGTTACCCCTACGAGTGGGATCCAGCCACTGAGCTGAGAAAATTGTGTGAATGTGTGAGTATCGAATGCCACTCCGGGTCCGATTCGATCATCGCCAGGTCGTCCTCCGCCACCTTCTGTGAAGAAAACCAGTGGAATTTTAAATCGCTGAGCGAGCTCAAACATGCGATCTTGTTTATAGTGGTTACGCCCACCTTGTGTTCCAGCCAGTACGGTGTAGTCATAAGATATAACCATCGTCCGAGCCTGTTCAGGCGAAAAATGCTTTCCATTCACCGAACCGATACCTGAGACCAAACCGTCTGCAGGAGTATTCTTCCTGAGTTCCTCACTACTGAACCGTTGGTGTTGCCGTGCGACTACTAATGGCCCATATTCTTTGAATGTTCCCTCGTCAACCAGTTGTGCGATATTTTCACGTGGCATTCGATAGCCCCGTCCATACCGTTTTGCTACGGCCTCGGGTCTATTCTCGTCCAGTGTGAATGCGTGCCTGGCATAGGCTTCTTCCAGGTCCGGCCGGATATAATCTAGGTCAATAGCCTCTTCCTCTTCGTAACTAGCTTCGCTCAATTCGCCCTCTTCAACGAAAATTAACGGATGTCCTTCAACAATTATGTCCCCAGGAGCGACATTAATTTTTTTAACAATTCCACTGATATCAGCCTTAATTACGTGCTCCATTTTCATGGCTTCCATAACTAGCATTTCCTGACCCGTGCGTATCGAATCTCCCTCGGCGACAGAAATTTGAATAATCGTTCCCTGAATCGGAGCGCCTATTCCAATCGATCCGTCAGGGCCAACAAGACTTACTACTGCGTCTTCCGTCGGAGGTGCAACTTTCTCCGCTTCTTTCACTTGACGGTCGTAACTGAAAAGTGCCAAAGGGTCTGAGGTGTCCACCATGACTGGAGCCGTCCCAGTGAGCGGACTGGCCTGTTGGCCTGCAACCACGGGGATTGGCACTTCGGCACTTTCAATCCAACGCTTTTGCTGGCTATCGGTATCTGTCATCGCAAGGTCAGCTATTTTTTCGTCGACCCATCGCGTATGTACTGATCCGTCAATAAAGTCAGTGCTTGTTAGAACATTCATCAAGAAAGGGATGTTTGTGGCCACACCCTCTATTCGGAATTCAGAAAGCGCACGTAGTGATCGCTGTACGGCGGTCTCGAATTTGTTAGATGACGAATGTGTAATTACTTTTGCGAGCAGCGAGTCAAACATTGGACTGGTTGTGTAACCGGCATATCCAAATCCATCGGTTCGGACACCTGGGCCGTTGGGTGCTTCGTAGGAACGGAGAGTCCCCCCTGACGGTCGCACTGTTCCGTCCACACCGAGTGTCTCCATATTTATACGAGCTTGAATAGCAAACCCTCGAGGTGTTCCTATATCAGAGTTATCTAATCCGAGATCAACAAGCAGTGTTCCGGCAGCTAGCTCAATTTGGGTCTGAACAATATCCACACCGGTCACAGCTTCTGTCACAGTATGCTCGACCTGTAGTCGAGCGTTTGCTTCAATAAATGAAAACGGGTCACCTCCGTCGGATGCGTTGGTGTTTACAAGGAATTCAAAGGTACCGAGATTTGAATAATTGACACTCTGAGCGAGACGTTCGGCTGCCTCGATAATGTCATCACGGAGCCGTTCAGGAAGGTGGGGAGCTGGAGCAATTTCAACTATTTTTTGATAGCGTCGTTGAACACTGCACTCACGTTCGCCAAGATTGATTATATTTCCGTTTTTATCTCCAAGAATTTGAACTTCAATATGTCTTGCCTGTTGAATGAATTCCTCCACATAGAGTTCCCCATTACCGAAGGCGCTAGTTGCCTCTGACTGACATCTTTTAAAGGCTTCTTCTATTTCAAGTTCGTCTGTGACAGCTCGTGACCCTCGCCCACCGCCACCAGCAACAGCCTTAATCATCATTCCTGCATTTGCTCCAAGACTTGAGAAAAATTCTTTGGCCTCTTCAACTGAAACCGATCGATCAATACCCTTAAGAATTGGTACGCCAGCGGCGGTGGCGGCGGTTCGTGCACGCCCTTTATTACCAAATAATTCAAGATGTTCAACGTCTGGCCCGATAAACGTGAGATTTTGTTCAGCACATTTTTTTGCAAACTCCGAATTTTCAGCTAAAAACCCGTAACCAGGGTGGACAGCATCACAATTCATTTTTTTTGCAGCATCAATAATTGTGTCCATATCGAGATATGCGGGAACACCTTTACCAGGTAGTGCAAAACTCTCGTCAGCAATGGTTCGGTGTAATGATGTCGCATCATCTTCGGAATATATAGCTACTGTTTGAATCCCAAGATCATTTGCGGCTCGCATTATGCGTATTGCAATTTCACCACGGTTAGCAATCAGGATTTTCTGGAAACTCATATTTTTTTGTACCTTTCGTAGTCGTATATTGTTCCGGTTACGGCATTCTCAATCAGTTTTTGATATTTTTCATCGGTGATATTCAAGTATTCCTGCAATACTTCCTTACTGTGTTGACCGACACAGGGGGCCGGCCGAACTTTAGATGACTCAATGCTTTCAAACTTCCAGGCACGCGTGGGGAGGACGTTAATTCCTGTCTCTGGATGCTTAATATACGATAAAAAATCCCTTGACAGGAAATTAGCATCAGGTTCGCTATATATCTTGTAGGGTTCAGCTACCTGTGCCGCACACACGCCCACTCCAGTCAGTTGATTTTCCATGTCTTGTGCTGAGTGGCCTTCCGCCCATTTGCTTATGATTTCGTTCAGGAGAGATTCATTTTCTTTTCGTTGTTGTTGACTTGTGAATTGTGAATCTTCAGTAAGTCCCAGCAGATTGGAGAAGTTATTCCAAGCAGTTTCGTTATCAGCAGAAATTGCTATCCATTCACTATCTTTGGTTTGGTACACGCCGTGCGGGGCAATTTCGGGGTGTTTGTTGCCATGCGGTCTGGGAATCTCACCACTGAGCTGATATTCACCTAGTGCATCCCCGACGATTGCTGTGAGAGATTCGAGCATCGAACCTTCGATGCGTTGAGCTTCTCCGGTTTTGCTCGCTTCATGAAGTGCGGCTATGACTGAAGCGATTGTGAAATATCCGGATATCGGATCTGGGATCATTCCTCCCGTATTCATCCCCAGGTCACCTTCATAGCCATGAATCGAGGACAGGCCAGACATAGGTTCAGTTGTGCCGCCGTTTCCTGGAAATTCTTGGTATGGTCCGGTGGCGCCGTAGGCGGATAATGACGCAAACACCACGCCAGGACGTTTTTCAGCCAGGGTCTCCAGTGTGATTCCCCATCGCGGCAAAATTTGTGGCGTGAAATTGTCCATGACTATGTCAAAATGCGGTACAAGCTGCCAAAATATATCTTGGCCTTCGGTCGTTCTCATATCTAGTGTTATGGCGCGCTTATTCAAGTTTGCTGAATTATAGAGACCTTGTGTATTGAGAAAGTGCTGATCGATATCAGTATTTTGCACACCTTCCGGCACCTTATTACTCACTCTTCTCCAAACATCCACTCGGTGCGGCGCCTCAATCTGAACGACATCGGCGCCAAGAAGTCCCAACAACTCAGTGGCGAATGTGCCTGACCAGGCATGCGTGAATGCGAGCACTCTTTTCCCAGCTAGTGGTCCATCTGGTGACAACGATGCAGAACTTGGATTCTTAATTTCGGTAGGAGTCCTTTTGAGATCTATTTGTTCACGATCCTGGTCAAGCGAAGGTGCGTCAGAGCGAAGCTCCCACTTAATGGGGTATAGGTGCGCGGATGGACCTGGAAATTTGACTAATTTGTCACCAATTCTGGTGCTACGGAAATAGTCACGTGCATTTAGGTGGTCACATGATTCGATGTCTGACATATCCTGAACCATGCCTGTGATTGAGCGCAATTTGCAAAGCGCGAGGAATAAATCTTTACGATTCTTGCTCGGCACAGTTTGGGCAACAGCGGCTACGACTTCTGCTAATTGTGGATTACCGTGTCGCCCTATGTCTGGAATGAGTTCAGGATTGTCGGCATATTCCTCCACACCGAGTACTCTCATAGATTCGGTCCAATTCCTAAAATCACCTAGCCCAAAATTAATAAGGCCATCCTTGGCCTCCCAGAGAGGCGCGGGTACACCTCGTGCTTTGCCACCAAGTACGCCTCTCGACCACCCTCGATTTTCATAGATAGCCTGGATGGCCCATGGTGCAGAAGCAAGAGAAAGAGATTCGACTTCGCTCACGTCGACTAGATCACCAAGACCAGAACTTCTCATGTGTAGTGCAACCGCCGCAGAGGTAATAAAGCCACACACCCCGGCAATAAAACCTGTGAGATTGACCGGCAATTGCAGCGGTGGTTCATTTTCGTACACATTAATATGTGAGAATCCTGTTCGTGCTGAAGCCGTCAAGCCATTACCAGGAACTCCAGCCAGATTGCCATCTAGGCCGTGTGGGGTAATAGATAAGTGAACTGACTTACGAAGTCTTTTCTCGCTGACTCGAACGAAGAGCTCATCTTCTTTATCAATTTCAGTGGTGATGATGATGTCGCTGCTTTTTATCAGAGCGTCGAGCTCATCGTGCCCGTCGAACTGGATTGATTTTTTATTCCAGTTTGCATATGCATGGAGTACTTTGGAATTTCTTAATGTGTGTCCGGCCACACTTTCAGCGAGTATTACTTCGGCTCCGAAGTCTCCAAAGAATCGAGCTGCGAATGCACCCGATAAACTGGCTGATAAATCTAGTACGCGAATGTCTGAGAATGCGTTACTCATAAATACCTCATTCCGTCATTCTGGTGATCGTCATTATAGTTTCACGAAATTATTTTGGTGACTGTTAGGTATATAACAGAACGTCAGAGCTATAAGCCATACATTCTATGCAGTGGGTTGAACAGACATTAGTCTTTCACTACGATCGATTTAATTTTTATTGATTTATATATTTTGCTAGCAAACTAAGGAATGGAGCCACAGCGGTTATGCAGTATTTCGTGCATCGTTTAGTCACGCAGATGATACCGGTCATGATATTGGCTTCTTTCTTGGTGTTTATGGTTGTGAGACTTATACCGGGAGATCCTGCACTTTTAGCTTCGAGTGGAGAAAATCAGACTAGCCAAGAGGCGTATGAACTGGCTCGTGAGCGTATGGGATTGAATGATCCCTTCCACGTGCAATATTTCAGCTGGGTTGGAAATGCTATACAGGGCGACTTCGGTATTTCAATGAATAAGGGAATTCCGGCGGCCGATATCATTTTTAGTGCTTTCCCCGCAACTATTGAACTTGCTTTATTCGCCTTAACCTATGGATTTCTTTGGGGCGTAGTACTCGGTGTCTTGGCGGCCGTGAATAGAGGTGGAGTTTGGGACTATATTGCATCGTTATGGACTGGAATTAATATAGGTATTCCTTCATTTATTGCTGGTCTTTTGTACCTATTGATTTTTGCCGTGACACTTAAGCTGTTGCCGGCGTCCGGTAGGGTGCCTTTTACCGAGAATCCTTTGGATGCGCTTCAACACCTTGCACTTCCTACGATAGCGTTGGGTAGTATCGTTGCAGCTCAGATTTCGCGGTATACGCGGCAGTCTATTTTAGACACGTTGACTGAAGACTATATTCGGACGGCTCGAGCTAAGGGCCTCCGTGAGCGCACAGTCATGATTAGGCACGCCTTAAAGCCAAGTCTCATTCCGGTGGTCACGATTATGGGATTGCAGGTCGGCGGTGTACTAGCCGGCACTCTCGTAATTGAGCAAGTGTTCACCTGGCCAGGTGTAGGTCGAGCATTAGTAAGTGCGGTGCGCGAGCGCGATTACGTAATGATGCAGGGCATTACTTTGCTGCTAGTAATTATATTTTTAGTAGTTAATTTGATAACTGACCTGTTATATGTTGGACTAGATCCGAGAATTCGCCTCGGTGGAAAAGCGGAGGCGTAAGATGTCAACTAATACAGTAGATCCTATCTTTGCGTCTGAAGTACCACCTACGGCTCTCAGTTCGTTGCTGAGGGAAGTACGTGCCGTTAGTAAAACAGCGAGGGGATTCATCTCATTATTTGGACTCATATTTTTATTTTTGTTTGCCATTTTGGTGCCGCTACTGTGGGGTGCTGACCCTAATTGGATTGAAAATGTGACAAAAAACCAGACGCCTTCCTGGGAGCATCCGATGGGAACGGATCATATCTCCCGTGATTTGCTTGCGCGAAATGCATCTGGTCTAGGGCGAACGGTAATAGTAGGAATCGGCGCCGTGATTGCAGGTTGGATATTTGGTATTGCACTTGGCTATACGGCCGGATGGCGAGGCGGTCTTACGGACATTTTCATCATGCGTGGTGTAGACACACTGCTCGCTTTTCCAGGTATTTTGATTGCGATCGTAGTGTTAACAATTTTGGGTGGCGGAATCGTACCACTCGGAATCTCCATTGCTATTTTTAACGTTTCCGGTATGGCGCGTTTAGCACGAGCCGGAGTGCTGCGTGAGCGTGAGCGTGATTATGTGACAGCCGCTCGGTGCCTTGGTGCGACTGAACGACGTATCTTATGGCGACATGTGTCGGTGAATACATTTGGCGCGTTCGCAGTGGCGTTACCGTTGGCGGTAGTTGCCTCTGTGCTCACGATGGCGGCTCTGAATTATCTGGGCCTTGGCACTGCGCCTCCGAATGCGACTTTAGGTCAGCTGCTGCTGGACGGCGGTCGCTATATGAGATTTGCGCCTCATTATGTGCTCGGGCCAGTTACGCTTCTAGCAATACTTTTGTTATCTCTTAACTTTCTAAGTGACGTGATGTCGGAGAGACTCGATCCGATTCGAAGACGAGATGGTTAGTGACGTTGGCTAACTGACGGTTATACGAATTTTTATATGTTGAGCTATATTTGAGAATTTACCTCGGTGGAAAAGCGGAGGCGTAAGATGTCAGCCAATGCAGTAGATCCTATTTTTGCGCCTGAAGTACCACCTACGGCTCTCAGTTCGTTGCTGAGGGAAGTACGCGCCATAGGTAAAACACCAAGAGGATTCATCTCATTATTTGGACTCATATCTTTATTTTTGTTTGCCATTTTGGTGCCGCTACTGTGGGGTACTGACCCGAATTGGATTGAGAACGTGCCAAAAAATCAGACGCCTTCCTGGGAGCATCCGATGGGAACGGATCATATCTCCCGTGATTTGCTTGCGCGAAATGCATCTGGTCTAGGGCGGACGGTAGTAGTTGGAGTTGGCGCCGTGATTGCAGGTTGGATAGTTGGTATTGCACTTGGCTATACGGCCGGATGGCGAGGCGGTCTTACGGACATTTTCATCATGCGTGGTGTAGACACACTGCTCGCCTTTCCAGGTATTTTGATTGCGATCGTAGTTGTAACAATTTTGGGTGACTATTTGGGTCGTGGAATTCTACCGTTGGGAATTGCGATTGCCATTTATAGCGTTGACGAGATGGCGCGTTTAGCGCGAGCCGGAGTGCTGCGTGAGCGTGAGCGTGATTATGTGACAGCCGCTCGGTGCCTTGGTGCGACTGAACGACGTATCTTATGGCGACATGTGTCGGTGAATACATTTGGCGCGTTCGCAGTGGCGTTACCGTTGGCGGTAGTTGCCTCTGTGCTCACGATGGCGGCTCTGAATTATCTGGGCCTTGGCACTGCGCCTCCGAATGCGACTTTAGGTCAGCTGCTGCTGGACGGGGGTCGCTATACGAGATTTGCGCCTCATTATGTGCTCGGGCCAATAGCACTTATAGCAGTACTTTTGTTATCTCTTAATTTTCTGAGTGATGTGTTGGCGGAGAGGCTCGATCCGATTCGAAGACGAGGTGGTTAGTGACTTTTATTTACGAATCAGATTAGACTCCTGGCGCTTTGTTAAGTAACTAACGGACCGTGATTTGATAGACGATTAGTATTCGAAGAGCTAGATGTTTTACAGAAAGTAAAAAAATAAGAAAGTAGGGCTAGGTATGAGTGATTATTGGAATCGTCGGGGTATATCCAGACGACGTTTGATGCGTGGAGCTGTTCTTGGTGGAGCAGGTCTTGCTGGTGCAGCTCTGATCGGCTGTGGTGGCGATGATGACACGTCAACGTCAGCAGCATCAAGTTCAGGTAGCTCATCCAGTTCAGGTAGCTCATCCAGTGCAGCAACCGCAGCTGCAACCCAAGCGCAGGTAGTCGCAACCGCGGTAGCCACGACTTCTGCAACCGACAGCAGCATTAAAATGGGTGGAACACTCAAGGCTGGCACAAACTCAACTCCAAACTTTGTTCGAATGCCGTTCAATACGGCTGGTAACAACACATATATGAATCAGAACTCCCGAATCTTCGATCGATTAATCGAAGTGGGACAGATGAGAGGTAAGCGCCAGCTTGCACGTGATCAAAAGGCACCTCTATACGAGTTATACGACGCAGACTTCGGCGTCTACCCAAGCCTTGCACAGAGCTGGGAAGTCACCGATGGTGGCACTACGATCATATTTAAATTGATTGATAAAGACGTTCAATTCCACGACGGCAGGCCAATGACTTCTGCTGACGTAAAAGCTTCATACGAACTAATGATGGCTGGTGAGCATGAGGGCGCGGTGGGAAGTCCGTATAACCTTATGTCAGCTAACTTTACGTCTGTTGAGACTCCAGATGACAAGACTGTTGTGGTCCGATTATCGAAGCCAACCGGATATATGTATGACTTCTTCAGGGGCGCAAATATTGGTGATATGAACACACTCGAGCAGGTTAAAGAAGGTGTTCTTAACGGTACAGGCCCGTTCAAGTTTGGTAATTACGATCCTAACGTGGGTTATGAACTCACAAAGAATGCTGATTACTGGGGTGATACAGGTCCGTATTTGGATAAGATCGAGACAACAATTTTTGCTGACTCGGGTGCGCAGGGACTAGCATTCGAAGCCGGTGATATTGATCTCTTCACCGGAGGAACTTTGCTACCTGAGCATGCTGCGGCAATCGCGGACAACGCGGATTGGGAGCACGAAACATACGGTGGTATGGGCGGTCGAGTATTTCGATTACGCGCAGATACTATTGATAAGCGAGCACGACAAGGTCTTATGCTCCTCCTTCAACAGGATCGTATCCAGAAGGAATACTTTGGTGAGTTCGATGAGGGTGGACGACTTCAGTTCCAGTCTAATTCAGTTGCCTATGTGCCAGAGCTCGATAAGGTTGCGTACAATCCTGCTGAAGCGGCGAAACTTATTTCTGCTGCTGGTCTTGGTGACGGTACTGTATTAACGGCTGATGTCCTACCTGAGCGTTTAGATGCGCCAGCTACGGCCCAGATGATTCAACAGGATCTAGCTCAGATGGGTGTAGAACTGAAGCTTCAGAATCGTGAGTACAGTGAAATGATTTCACTTCAGACGACTGGTACCTTTGAGCACATGCTGATTGGTTTCGGTAACTGGATTAAGCAGGGAAGCCCAGCGCTGACGGTTCTTTATGCTGACTCATATGATGGTCGAATGAATGCTCCTGTCGGCGACGG
Organism: Dehalococcoidia bacterium; assembly: GCA_963694535.1. Classification (GTDB taxonomy): domain Bacteria; phylum Chloroflexota; class Dehalococcoidia; order UBA2979; family UBA2979; genus UBA2979. The sequence goes on along the minus strand of CAVODE010000020.1, from coordinate 12,363 downwards.
AAGTGTGGCTCTGCGAGATCGTCCAGGTGTTAAGGACGAGCTCGAGTGGATGGACCTGATTGAGGACGCTAAAGACGGTTTGGTTGAGGACTGGGAAGCTTGGAATAAGAAGTTCCTCGATGTTGCTTGGTCTAACTGTGTTGTGCGAACAAATGGAAATAGATTTAGATCTCCTAACGTTCAGTGGAACGGTGGCTATGATGCTGAGGCATGGGGCTACCTGAAGTGGGCGAGTAAAGCCTAATTCAGCCACGTTGAGAATAGCGTCATAGCAGTGACTATGGTGCTACGTAGTTAGTAAATGAAACTGACCTTGGAAGCATATAGTTTCCAAGGTCAGTTTTTGTTTTAGCTTGTTTGATTTAGAGTAAATGTAGGAGTGTTTGTGGCAGACGCGTGTGACATTGTAGTAATTGGTGGCGGCCCGGGCGGAAGTGCGGTAGCCACATTTCTTGTAGATGCAGGATATGCAGTTACGATTGTCGAGCGGGAGCGGTTTCCACGGGAGCACGTGGGAGAGTCGCTTCTCCCAGCAAGTATTCCGATATTAGAGCAGCTCGGAGTGATGCCAGAGGTTGAGGCCGCTGGATTTGTTGTGAAGCATGGTGCCACATTGGTATGGGGGTCAGATCCTGATCCGTGGAGCTGGTATTTTTCAGATGATCCCGGACAGCGACCGACTTCGTTCCAGGTGGTTCGTTCAGAATTTGATAATATTTTATTGAAAAATGCCGCTACTCATGGCGTTGATGTGCGGGAGAATGCGCAGGTACTAGACATATTATTCGATGAAGGTCGTGCGTCTGGCGTTAGATTTTTGCAGGACGGAACTGAATCAGAAATTACGGCACGGTTCGTCGTCGATGCAAGCGGACAGGCTGCAATTCTCAGTAGGAAATTAGGTTTACTTGAGTGGGATACTCACTTCAATAATTTGGCTGTATATGGATATTTCAAAGGAGGATCACACCTTGAATCTCCGAATGACGGCAATATTTTTATCGAGGCGTTTGAGCATGGATGGCTGTGGAAGATACCTCTGCATACAGGTGTTGATAGTGTTGGCGCTGTGGTTGATAAGGATATCGGCCATGAGCGACTTCGAGAACTTGGACCAGAAGGATTTCTTCAGGCACAGATTAACGAAGCACCTCACGTCAAGGAGATGCTCAGTAATGCAAGTTTCGTAGGAGAGCCGAAGGTAGTACGGGATTGGTCTTATAAGTCCACTGCATTTTCCGGTGATGGCTATATTCTGGTGGGTGACGCGGCGTGTTTTGTGGATCCCTTGTTCTCTTCAGGCGTGCATCTTGCGCTCGGATCGGCGTCACTTGCCTCGACGTACGTGCAAACAGTGTTGACAGATCCCTCGGCGAGTGAGACTGCTGCGGCAACGTATCGCGATATATACGAGAAACAATATCAATACTTTCATTTGACAGCGCAATTGTTTTACGGAACAAATCGCGCATCAGACTCCTATTTTTGGGAGGCACGAAGGATTCTTGGGGATGATTCAAAGACACCACGTGAGGCATTTGTGAAGGTGGTGGGCGGACAGCCACCACAAGGATACGAACGAGCCGTGATTGAACGAGGGGAAATTCCGGGGGATATTCTTGATGACGTGTCACGAATGGAGGCTCATCTCAAAGAGCAAACTACTGCAACCGAGCGACTGACGGAAAATAGTGGAGAAGATCTGCTGAATGGAATTCCCGCATTACCGAGACATATACGGTTGGAGCAGAAGCCGATTCTTTCCGGTACTGAGTACAAGCAGACATTTCATTTGGTTGTTGATAGTGACAAGAATTTGGCTCATGGGTATCCACTCAGTCCAGTAATGGCAGGACTTATTGCAAAGATGGATGGATCCAAAACGATGTCAGAGGTTATTTCAGAATTTGAGGCAGAGCACGGTGTAGCTCAGCCAGGTGCAATTAGATCATTAATTCTTAAGGACTTACCACCAATTATTACAATTGGGATGTTGGATGTAACACCGCCTGGTAAGACGAGAGCTGAGCGCCGCAGATTTGAACGGTTGGCTCGGAAATAATCGAGCGAGTGTGTAGCGATCAATATTCGTGACGCTTGTCACTAATCAGACGCACCTTTTTTATTAAAGGGTGGTAGTTTACCAAGCCATAACGCCACAATAATTAGCAGAAATTGGATTGCGGCGCGTACGACGTGTCCGAATTGCGAAAGCTGGGTGTTCCCAATTTCAATATCATTGATCCACATGTTGAGATTTGCCCAATAAATACTGATTAGCATGGCTACGAAACCAATGCTTGCATATTTCCGTGTTCGGGGAATCATTACCATTAGCCCCAAGAGAATTTCGAACACTCCGCTTACTAGCACCCAGAATCTTGGCGATCCGATGGCTTCAGGGACAATCGGTTCAAACCATTCAGGATTTCTAAAGTGGTTAATTCCGATAATGACGAATGGAATACCGTATAGCGTTGCAAGAAAATTTCTGAGACGTGTACTACTAAGCATAGATCTAGCCTACCCTGAATCCGCCGAAGGTTTTGGGGTTATACGGAGATATGCAGATTGGTCTGCGTGAGGCATAAGGACCATATAAAGCCGATTAGATTTTTTGGTCTGATCAGGTACTCGGATGACTCTTGGCTGATGCCATGACTATTTTGACTGGATGTACTCAATGGAATTAAATCCACCTCTGCTGAGAGGTATGTATTAAGAGTTTTTCCGACGCAATTTAGTACCGTACGGGAAGATGTACTCCATTCCGTACTTGTCACATGTAATCCACTCATCTGAGCCTTAGCGGCTGGAGCAAAATGATGTCGCTCAGTGACAGTGCGCGGAAATTGATTTCCGTGATGATCGACTACCGTGTGTGCTATTTCTTTTGATGGAGTTACGTATTGAAGTGGATTTGGAAAGGCAATAGTGGCATCAAGCGAGTCTACATCGCCCGAATCAATTTTCTGCATTGTTTCAACGAGGGCTGTGCTTTGTGTGATCCAGCTAATCATTCCTGCAGTTTCTATAAAAGAGCGTGCGTATTTGGCGAATATGGGTCTAGAATCTTCAGCCTGATGGAGCAAACCGTAGGATCTCACCCATTCCTGAACTTCGATGTCGAGGCTATTATTTTTACTGTGTGCGCTGAAGTGAGGTGTGAAAGACCATTTTTCGAATATTTCAGCGAGAGTTAGATGTAAGTCAATGAGTGTTCTCGCTGGATACCAAGACATCTCGTCAACGAGTGAATTTGGTTCGAGTGTGCCTCCGACAAGTGTTGCACGCGGATATTTCAATTGTTCCCACTCTGTATCAATCTGATAGATCATTTTAAATCTCACTTTGTATTGCTAGATCATAGATCGTAAATAGGGTTCCGGTAGTATGGATACATTGTGATTTTTGTTAATGAGCTAAGTAAATCGTTTGGCGCAACTCCAATTCTGCGAGATGTGTCTTTTCACGTGCCAGATGGTGAAAAAATTGGCCTAGTCGGACCAAACGGTACTGGTAAGTCAACTCTTCTTAAGTTGGTCGCAGGAGTTGAAACGCCGGATTCAGGCACTGCAGGTTGTAAAGGTGGTGAATTAAGTTATTTAAATCAAGACATACCGTTCGAGAGCGACCGAAGATTACTAGAAGAATTATGGGTTTCGTTTGATGATGTGACCACGCTCCAGAGGGAAATTGACCAGGTATCTGAATTAATTAGCCAGGGTACGGGAGATATTGACGAATTAATAGATCAGCAGGCTTCGCTCTTTTCGGCGTTTGAAGCATTAGACGGATACCGAATAGAAGAGCGCATCGGGCGGGTATTAGACGGATTGGGTTTCACAAAAGGCGATCGAGATAAAAAGTGCGGAGATTTTTCTGGTGGTTGGAAGATGCGAATTGGCCTCGCTAAAATACTGGTGCGCCAGCCGGAACACTTATTATTAGATGAGCCCACCAATCATCTGGATGAGCGTGCTAAGACATGGCTTACTCAATACCTCTCACAATTTTTTGGAACGGTTGTGTTAGTCACGCACGATCGTGATTTTCTAGATGGTGTAGCAAAGAGAATTGTTGAGCTACGCGATGGACTGGTGACAAGTTACGTTGGCAACTATTCCTCGTTCCTCACGCAAAAGGCTGCCAAGATAGCCCAACTTGAGAAGGCAGCCACTCAGGAGAATCGTGAAATAGCCAGGCAAGAACGTTTTATTGAACGGTTTCGAAGTAAAGCGACAAAAGCAACACAAGTCGCATCGAGAGAAAAATCGCTCGGAAAGATTAATCGGACCGTGTTGCCAAGCAAAGAAAAGCAGGTCTCATTTAAACTGGAATCATCCGGCCGGGTGGAACGCGAAGTCTTACAGGTGGATGGTCTCGGCCATAATTGGGATGACCAGACCATACTGATCGACGCAAATATGGTCGTGGAGCGGGGACAAAAAGTTGTTTTAATTGGACCGAATGGGAGCGGGAAAAGCACGTTTTTGAGAGCTATTTCTGGAGAATTTGCTCCAACAGAAGGCAGCATTGTTTGGGCTGATAGAGCGGAACCTACATATTACGATCAGCATCAGGATGAGGTGTTGGATGTGAGTATATCGGTACTTGATGAAGTGAAATCAGTAGCAACTGGTAAGTCGGAGACAGAGATTCGGCGAGCTCTGGGCCAATTCTTATTTCAGGGAGACACCGTACACAAATTAATTTCAGTCTTATCGGGTGGTGAAAGGAGTCGGGTCGCCTTGGCGAAATTTCTACTTCAACCGTCGAATGTATTACTTCTAGATGAGCCAACGAACCATTTGGATGTAACTACTCGCAAAAAGCTTATCGAAGCATTGTCTGAATATGATGGGACCATCGTGTGCGCGAGTCACGATGACTTGTTAGTTAAAGAGGTGGCTACTCGAGTTATTCAGGTAGAAGATGGTGAGTGTACTGAGATCATGGATTGGTAATTGAGTATTCTTTTCTAAACCCGTCCCTGGAAGGCAAGCTGCCGCCACGCTTCGTAGGCAACGATGGCCACAGAATTTGATAAGTTAATGCTCCGATTTGATGGTTGCATTGGAATTAGTAATTTTTGATTCGTTGGCAGCTTTTCGAGATACGAGTCCGGTAGACCGGTATCTTCGCGTCCAAAAAGTAATGAGTCTGAAACGGTGAATTCCGCATCTGTGTAAGTCTCGGTAGCACTTGTAGTGATAGCAAGTATTCGTCTTTCCGACCACTGTGAGATATATGATTCAAGGCTTTCATATTCAGTTACCGTAGCTAAGTCAGAATAATCCAGCGATGCGCGACGCAAATGCGCTTCATCAAAATTGAATCCAAGAGGCTTGATGAGGTGGAGGGATGCTCCGGTATTCGCACAAAGCCGAATAATGTTTCCGGTGTTTCCGGGTATAAGTGGCTCAAAAAGAACGATATGAAACATTTGGACTGTTTTTTCACTCATAAGTATGAGAGTTTACCTTGTAGTTCAAAATGATATTTTTCGAAGCACAGCTATATTTGTCGACTTTTCACCTTGTAGGCAAAAATAAACCTATCTTGTCTTTATGAACCTAACTCAAATCTTCTATAGGAAACAAAGTGTTGAAAACCAATTATGGATTTTAACGCTACTGATAATTCTTAGTGCGATAGCACCGCTCGCGGTTGATATGTTTTTACCAGCGATGCCTTCTATGGCAGATCAACTGGATATCAGCTCGACATCGTTACAACTATGTGTCACATTGTTTTTACTTGCCTTCGCTAGCTCACAGTTGATTTATGGACCGTGTTCTGATCGGTTTGGCAGGAGACCGGTGTTGACTGTCGGTCTTTTTTTATTCGTGTTAGGTGGAATAGTTTGCGTCTTGGCAAACGACTCGACGATGTTGATTATAGGTAGAGTCATTCAGGGTTTTGGCGGCGGCGCTGGAGCGGCGATCAGCCGTGCCATTGTGCTAGACCATTATGGTAAGGAGGGCGCGGCTCGAGCACTTTCTTACATTAACGTTGCGACGCCTCTGGCGCCTATGCTTGCGCCGATTATCGGAGGTCTTCTACTAGAGGTATTCGAATGGCAGGCTGTTTTTTTTGTACTCATATTGCTCGGTGTTCTGTTGTTGATTGGGTATCGAGTTTCATTCTCCGAGACAAATCGCTATCAGGATTCAACCGCACTGACGTATAGCTCAATCGTTAAAAATATGGGAACACTTTTTTCTAATAGGGATTTTGTTGTCTATTCAACCACTATTGGTTTCATGTTCAGTGCGCAATTGATCTTTATTTCCTCCTCCTCGTTTGTACTTATTGATGAGTTTGGACTTTCACCCAGAAACTTCGGATTTTCGTTTGGCCTGATGGCATTTGGAATAATGTTGGGTGCATGGACGGCGAGTCGTTCTATAGGGCGGATCAGAACAAATAAAGTTGTGCTTATTGGAACAGGAATCGGAATGTTAGGTGGCGCAACCATGGCGGTCTTTACTCTGACGGGGATGAGTAATGTATGGACGATTGTACTACCGATGACGGTAGCGGCTTTTGGCTTTGGATTTGCAAGACCCGCGGCAATGGCTGCTGCGATGATTCCATTTCCTAAGATCGCTGGTATGGCATCGGCAATATTAGGATTTGTACAAATGCTTGGCGCTTCGTTTTATAATGTGGGCTATGGTTCACTGTTTAGTCCAGATTCGGTGAATTTATCTGTGGCCATTGCGATTGCGGCTGGCGTCGCATTCATGAATATATTGATTTTGCGCCCGGATGACGATTCATAGAGAGATTAATTAACAGTCGAAAGACAAAGACGATCGTGCGAGTAGGAGATCAGCTATGCGTGTTATTTCAACTCTTAGGTCAGTACTCCGTTTTAAAAAATTTGAATGGGATCCTGTTATTCGGAGACTTCAGACTGCCGCGAGTATCTCTGATTTGCGGTTAAAGGCTAAGCGGCGACTTCCTGGTGGAGTATTTGATTACATTGATGGCGCGGCAGAGGATGAAGTGACACTGCGACGAAACAGCGAGGCATATGGGGCAGTCGAATTCAGACCCCGTGTTTTTCGGGATGTGAGTAATATTTCTTTGCAATCCAAACTGTTTGGGAGAGATCTCTCGTTTCCATTAATACTTGCACCGACAGGTTTTGGCCGAATAGCAGATTCTCAGGGCGAATTGGCTGTTGCACGAGCGGCAGATCGTGCAGGAATTCCGTATACGCTTTCGACTCTTGGAACGCGATCAATTGAAGAGATTGCTGAGGTGTCTTCGGGTAGGAAATGGTTTCAGGTATATGTGTGGCGTGATCGCGAACTTGTGCGAGAGATGCTGGAGCGTGCAATTGCTGCTGATTATGAAGGGATAATGATCACGGTCGATACTGCGGTGCTTGGCCGCAGAGAGAGAGATGTGCGACAAGGTTTCACACTGCCGCCAAAAATCGGTATAGGTACGATTATCGACGGTATGTTACATCCGGGTTGGACTTGGGATTTTGTGACTTCTGATCCTATCTCGTTCGCGAACGTCAAAGGTAAGGGTGTGGGCGATGGGTCAGACCCAGTCACATTGTCAGATTATATTAATTCACAATTTGATCCGAGTTTGTCTTGGGCAGATGTCGAGTGGTTTCGATCGATTTGGAAAGGCCCGATCGTCATCAAGGGAATACAGACTGTAGAAGATGCGAAAATTGCGTCGGATCTAAATCTCGAAGGAATTGCTCTCTCTAATCATGGTGGACGACAGTTAGATGGAGCACCCGCGCCATTCGAACTTCTTGAGTCTGTAGTTCAGGCTGTTGGAGGTGATATCGAAATAATTTGTGATGGTGGAGTCCGTAGAGGGAGTGACATTGCAAAAGCTATTGCGTTGGGCGCTAACGCTTGTATGGCTGGTCGGGCTTATTTATACGGTTTGGGTGCGGGAGGTGAGCGTGGTGTAGATCATGCTCTTTTGCATTTACGTGAGGGATTAGAGCGTACGATGGCACTAGCTGGAGCGTCCTCTCTTTCAGAATTAACGCCAGATTTGATTCGCGTGCGACGAGACTGAGATTTATTTTTTAACGAGCGACTAGGTTACCAGCACTGATTACATACTTAATATCTCGAAGTGCACTCAAGTCTTTGGTGGGATCTCTGTGTAACGCTAAAAGATCTGCCCTGTATCCGACCTCGATGCGGCCACGGTCATTCAGGTCGAGCAATTCAGCGCTAGTACTTGTAGCTAGTCGTAAAGTCTCAAGGGCGCTCAGTTCGCTCATGTCCTGCATGACTTCAAGTGCGTAACTTAAGTCTTCGTGTGGCGTATTGGGAATCCCGCAGTCAGTCGACATGAGAATTCTGGCGCCACTCTCAACTAATTGTTTGGTCAAACCTGCCCTACGTGTGTAGCGTTCGGTACTTTTTTGTTGACTCAGAGCGCCAACAATGGTTGGTGACACGATTGTTTTACTAGTAACAATATCTGAGATAACTTCCGCGACTGGTTCACTACCGTTAGGCGTTTGGAACGAGCAATGTTCGAGCATATCTACGCCACCGGCGAGAGCGTGGCGAATTCCCTCAACGCCATGAGCGTGCGCGGTGACAGACGTACCTAGTCGATGAGCCTCGTCGACAATTGCACGCATTTCATCGACGGAATATTGGGCACGTTCAACATTAGTACCTGGTGTCATATTGCCTCCTGAGGCCATAACTTTGATCCAGTCTGTGCGGGCTTTAACTCGTTCGCGCACGGCTACCCTGACGCCTAGCTCCCCATCGGCTTCGCCTCCCATAAAATAACAATGTCCGCCTGTTGGTGTAACTGGTGCACCCGCGACCAAAAGAGAAGGGCCGCGTGTCACTCCTGTCTCGATGGCATCTCTTAGTGTGACTGCAAGGTCCGTTGGCGCACCTAAATCACGAACAGTGGTAATTCCTGACCGTAACATTTTTTGGCCATTTTCTACCATTCGTAGCAACATACGTGAAGGCGTATCGTTGTCATATACGGTTCTCCAGTCAGTACCCGCGTTGAAGCAAAGATGCGCGTGAGCCTCGATTAGTCCAGGAATGAGTGTGAGACCAGATGCGTCAATTTCTACTGAATCTGTAGATGGTTCGTCTACCATTATGCCGTCTTGGATGAAAACATTTCTTTTGATAGGTGACTCTTGAGTTCCTGACCAAACCATCGCGTTTAAAATTGAGAGATGCGCTGATTCGTGTGTCATGAGTCTCCAAACTAACAATTAAGCCATCAATGTGATTTGTGTGATGGCTATACCTCTAGTGTAATGAATTCTTGAGGAGCATAAGAAAATATTGTATAGAGTGATAGTATGAAAAAAATTAAGTCAAAAATATTTATCTCTTTTGCAATTCTTTCCGGTCTTGTATTAATTGCTATCGCAGCTTTTTTGTACCTGTTTGTATTTCGTTCAGTTGAAGAGGAAGTGTCGTTGGAAGCTGCTGCGGCATCTGTAGCCTCGGCCACGCGAACTGTAACTAACTCAGTGACCCAACCACTGGGAACTCCTACTGAGGAACCTGAGGAACAGCTGTTAGTGGGAAGTTGGGTACTGTCTGACTCTCAAGATTCATTTGTTGGGTACCGGGTGGACGAGGTCCTCTCCAGGATTGGAGAGTTTACGGCAGTTGGTAGAACTCCAAATATCCAAGCTGTTTTGGAATTTGACGGAGTAAAGGTGCTGTCAGTCAATGTAATCGCTGATCTCGCGTCGTTAAAGAGTGATAGTAAGTACAGAGACAGAGCGCTGCGAAGCCAGGCCATTGAGACGGATTTATTTCCTGAAGCAGAATTCGAATTAGTTGATGAGATTGAGATAATAAAGGATTATAAAACCGGACTTCCTCAGATTCGTGAGATCGTTGGGCTGTTGACTTTGCATGGTGTGTCGAAAGAGATAGTGATAACGGTTGCAGGTACATTAGTTGACGACGTGCTTGTGATTGTTGGATCCTATCCTGTCGTGTTTGCAGATTATGACATTGAGCAGCCATCCTCGCGATCGGTTGTCTCGATCGAAGATAACGGAATATTAGAGTTTCAGTTATTTTTCGTGAAACCTTGATTTTCTTGAAAACTGACTTGGTCATTCTGTGACTGCTATATTTCTTGAGGACTAGGGAAGGATTTAAAATGAAGGTAGGCGCACTGCAGTTTTTTTCATGGCCTGGTAGAAGAGTTCCACTTCCCGAAGTGTATGAACGTGCATTGTCTCGTATCGAGATCATGGATCAGACCGGATACGACTGCGTCTGGTTAGCAGAGCATCACTTTTCTACATATTCTGTTTGTCCTTCGGTTCACATGATGGGAGTACAGGTAGCCTCTAGAACGAAAAATATTCGAATTGGAATGGGGGTTACGCTTGCGGCAATGTACCACCCTCTGCGAATTGCCGAAGAAGTCGCTTTACTTGATCACTTTTCTGGCGGGCGAGTGAACTGGGGCGCTGGGCGTGGTTTTGACCGAAAAGAGTATGAAGTTTTTGGAGTTACACCTGAGACGGGCGGAGAGCAATTCAGAGAGAATTTTCAAATTGTGGTTGAAGCTTGGAAGAATGAGAAGCTGACGTATCACGGTAAATATTGGGATTTTGAGGATGTCGAAGTACTTCCTAAGCCTCTCCAAGATCCACATCCGCCCGTATGGATGGCTGCAACGTCACGAGAATCGATTGAGGCTGCTGCGAAGCTTGGTTTTTCTATTCTTATGGATCCACACTCAAGCCATGAAGAAATTGGCGAGAAGAGGCAATTATTTTTTGATACATTGCAGGAGCATGGTCACTCGACCGAAAATCGCATTCTTCCGACAGCACGACTGATTGCGGTAGCCGACACTGATGCCGAGGCCGAGGCGATAGCGAGTCAGGGTGCAAAGTGGATGCTTGGGAGTTATATCAATCGTCCAGATGAAGATATGGATCCGGTTGATCGGTACGTGCAGAAGGTGATGATCCACGGAACGAAGGAGAAGGTAGTCGATGAAATTCTGCGCTTGCAGGAGGAAATTGGGCTCGACTATTTGATGTGTGCACCACTCAGCCACGATAGTTTTGTTCGCTTTACGAATGATGTGTTGCCAAATTTACCTATCAAAAATTAGAAAGATAGATCGTCGTTGAGGTTGGATGCTGCAGGTCAGATTAGATCGCACGTCTGGCCTTGTAAACACCTACTACTTGGTATAACTTGAGGCTCATAACAAAACATTTAGCTTATAGAATTTTTAAGCTACAAGACTGTCAAACAAGCTCTGTGTTGTGGGCTAATTAGGGGGATATGTACTGTGTTAGTTTCTGATGCTATAGCTGAAATATTAAAACGAGAGGGCGTTGAATTTATAGTTGGATATCCAGTGAATCCGATTATTGAGGCTGCGGCTAGAGCAGATATTCGAACGATTATTGTGCGACAAGAGCGGACTGGTATTCATATGGCCGACGCGTTTAGTCGTATCAATTCTGGCGATGAAATCGGCGTTTTTGTGATGCAACATGGTCCAGGGAGTGAGAATGCGTTTGGAGGAGTTGCTCAAGCGTATGGCGACTCGGTACCGATCATTATAATTCCTGCCGGTTACGATCGAAAACTTACGAATGTCACTCCTAATTTCAGTAGTCTTTTAAACTTCCAGCACGTTGCGAAGTCAGTGGAGCAGGTTACTGTGTCGTCTGCAATCCCAGACGCGATGCGTAGGGCATTTAGTGCCGTGAGGAATGGTCGACCACGTCCGGCAGTAATTGAAATTCCGACTGACGTGTTTCCTGAAGAGATTGAGTCACTGTCTTATACCCCGGTAAAGGTCGCACGATCAGCTCCTGATCCAGCTGATGTCTTGAAAGCGGCAGAAATGCTGGTAAACGCTGCCAGTCCAGTGATTTATGCGGGACAAGGAGTGCATTACGCCAAGGCATGGGAGGAACTGAAAGAGCTGGCCGAGCTGCTTGAGGTACCCGTTACAACAAGCCTTGAAGGAAAGAGTGCATTTCCGGAGAGCCATCCATTGGCGCTTGGTTCGGGCGGACGGGCACTACCGAAGCCGGTCCATCACTTTATTCAGAACGCAGATGTTATCTTTGGTATTGGTTGTTCATTTTTCGCAACTGGATTTGGTATTCAAATTCCAAAAGGTAAGACCGTTATTCATTCAACTTTGGACCCGCTCGACCTCGACAATACAGTTGAAGTAACTCAGCCGTTAGTCGGTGACGCAAAATTAACTCTTGCTGCTCTTATTCCCGAGGTTCGTGCACTGGTAGGTGATGGTGGACGGGGACGAGCAGACGGTATTGCAGCAGAAATTGCTTCTATCCGCGACGAATGGATAACTGAC
>CAVODE010000019.1:0-25652 GCA_963694535.1 Dehalococcoidia bacterium | reverse complement strand
CAGAATCGACACCCAAGGTCTCTGAAGCTCGGATCGCCGCAAGCATATTCTCAAGATTATAATTACCAATTAGTCTCGATTGAATTTGCTGCGGTCCACTCTCGCCAAGAAAATTGTATTCAAACACTGTACCGGAGGCCGACATTTCGATATTAGTTGCATCAGCTAGGTTATATCGTGAGACAGTTGCTCCGCGAGTCTCGGCTACCGTCTCAAATACCTCTGAATACTCGGTAGAGTTATTTATTATTGCATGACCACCTTGCTTTAATTTGGCAAATAGAAGTGTTTTTGCCTCCACGTATGAGGGCATGTCACCGTGATAGTCCAGATGATCTGGTGTCAAATTAGTAAAAATACCAAGATCGAATTTACAGCCATCCAATCGGTGCGCATGTAAGCCGATAGAGGTCGCTTCGATTATCACGTGAGAACAACCTCTGCTTGCCATCAGTGCTAAGTTGCTTTGTATTTCTGGAGATTCTTGAGAGGTAAGTCTCGTTGGATTATTAAGTATTTCACTCCCAATTCGTGTTTCGATTGTTGTCATTATCCCAGTCACAAGGCCAGCTTTTTCCAGTATTGAGTTAAGTATAAAAGAGGTCGTTGATTTGCCGTTAGTACCAGTGACTCCGATCAAACACAAAGAATCTCCCGGATAATTCTCAAACGCGGCTGAAATTTTAGCCAGAGATCTCCTCGTATTAATCACCTCATACTGAGGAATCACAATGTTATCTTGGCGACACCCTTGATCAACTACTAACGCAATAGCGCCGTTCGTGACTGCCTCGTCCAGATAGTCATGGCCGTCTGAAATCGCCCCTTTAATTGCGACGAAGATATCACCGCTCTGAACGTTTCGTGAATCAAACTGTATTGAACGTGCGGGGTTAGGTTTTACGTTTAGTACAGATGGTTCATCATTTAACCCCAGCCACCAAGGTGCTTCGAAATTGCCTCGCACGGATTTGTCCTCAAACTATTACGAAAATGGGCCGCTACCAGTCCCTACTAATTTATTTTCATCCTACATGCTAACCTAAACGAAATAAGTGGGAGGAATGTCGTGTCAGTTAACTTAACAGCCGAGATGAAAAGCGCATTAGATGCCGCGCTTGATGACGGATGCCCTGTAATTTGCTCATCAGTAGAAAATGACGGTTACCCTACCATGTCGTTCTATGGCAGTGCCCATGTCCATGACCAAGAAACTATTGGAATTTGGGTTCGCAATCCTGAGGCAGGTTTCCTAAAACGAATCGAATTGCATAACAAAGTCACACTTCTGTATAGAAATTCGAAAAAAAAACAGATCTGGCTATTTCAGGGTCGAGCTCACATGGCTGAATCGAGTGAAGATCAATCTAGAATATATCTAGAATCGCATCCCGGCGAACAAGAAAGAGACCCTGAACGACTCGGTAAAGCCGTCTGTGTGCAAGTAGATAGAGTTTCTTCCTACGGGAAGCTTTTAATGGAGCGTTAGAGCTGAAATCTTTGCAAAGTCCGAGGTTTTTTGGTAATGACAGATAACACTTTCGTTGTCGGTTATGTCAATGAACTTAAGGATGCTGATAACCGCGTTCAAACCGAGGTTATCGAGCTCGCGTGCCAAGAAGAGCATCTGAATCTGGAAAAACTTTTTATCGCATCTGAATCAGAGGAATACAAGGCTCAAACCGAATTGTTGGCGGCAATTCTAAGCGAGCCTAGAAAGTTAGTTCTCATTCTGGCTGTAACGATAGAGGTTTTCGGCAAAACAGCCCTAGAGCAAGCAAGATGTATAACTGCGATCCTTCACTCAGGTGCTGAAGTACTGCTTGCCAATGGAATTACCATCCAAGACGCCTTGAGGATTAGCTGGCATAATCGAGCCGCCACAGAATTAAGTAGAGAGCGATCAAAAGCAGCCATGCGAGAGCTCGCCAGAAAAACATATGTTCTTGGCCGCGTTCCTTTTGGTTACTCAGTAAGCAATCGTAATTTATCTATCAACCTCGATGAGTCAGAAGTTGTGCAGATGATTTTTCGTCTTTACCTAGAGGGAAATCTCGGTCTGAGAAAAATTACCCGGCAACTAAATGACTCTGAAATAACAACACGTCGCGGAAATAACTGGGCAGTCTCGTCCGTCAGGAGTATTCTTCAGAATGAGGTTTACACAGGAACCTATCATCGTGCAGGAACAGTGGTCCCAAGCTCACACGCTGCGATAATTTCTATCGAACAATTTCGTTCCGCAAACGAAAAAATGACCGGTCGCCGCAAAGAAATTGACAATCAAAGGTCACTCCGCCAAACCCGTCATAACTATCTCTTATCTGGCCTAATTCGCTGTTCAGAATGTGGATCAAGAATGATCGGGGCTGCTCGAAGAGATAGTCCATCAGGGCCTATCTCTCTGCTATACAGATGCTCAGCCGCCACAAATCAAGGGCGTTGTAATTACAGATCACAGGAAGAAATAGACCTTTTAGAGCGGATTAAACTTAAGATAATAACCAATGATTTCATGTTTGTGGATGTTGATCGTAGGCAGGCACAAGATCTAGCGACTGCTAGAGCACGTGTCGAGCGTCATGATCGTGCACTAGCCACCACGATCAATCGCTGGGCTGAAAACCGGTCAACATTTCAGCAGGCAGTCGCTAGTTCTGGTGAGCTGAGCCTAGAAAGCATCTTTTCCAGAGCTGAGGTTTTGTCACAACTTGATCGAAACTCATCGGAGACAATAAAAGTCTTACAAAACACGTGGTCTGATTTGTCTCGTTCGGAGCTGAAGCGAGCTCTGCAGACTGTGGTCCATCACATAACAACCGGGCCCGCCAGAATAGATATCTTCATGAGGCCCGTGGAACATTCATAAAATATGCCCCCATACAAACTCTAATTAAATGATGCTAAACTTGGCTTGTTAGGGAGGCTGAACGATCGCTGCCAGTAACCATTACGGTTCTGGCAGAGGAAAGTCCGAACTCCTCCGGACAGGGCGCCGGCTAACGGCCGGGCGGTGAAAGCCGACGGAAAGTGCAACAGAAACAAACCGCCGTTCTAAACGGTAAGGGTGAAATGGTGCGGTAAGAGCGCACCGGCGTCATGGCAACATGGCGGCCGGGCAAACCCCGCCTGGAGCAAGGCCAAATAGGAGGACCAAAGACGTCCGGTCTAATCCTCGGGTAGGCTGCTTGAGGCGACGAGTAATCGTCGTCCCAGATGGATGGTCGTTACTTTCAAAATTGGGCATTTTGAATTTACAGAATTCGGCTTACAAGCCTCCCTAACGTAGCCCAATCCAGCAATTGCTGGAGTAGATTAAACCTAGATGTATTTCTTATTTCGAAAAAAGAATTTCAATGACTACAACACAATTTAACGTTGGTACCCTCCTTCAAGAATCTATCGGCTCGCGTCGAGAAATATGCTTTGAGACTGGTACGCCAACTATTCACTCACCCGAAGGTAATCTTACTTTTCACGGGACAGCTGAAATAGTGAAAGTTCAGCGAGGAGTGCTTGTCTCAGCAAAACTAACAGTCCTAAATGTGTCTATGGCATGTTCTGGCTGTCTCACTGAATTCGTCAAGGAAATTAAAATAGAATTTCAGGAGGAATATCTTCCTATATTTGACCCAAATACTAATCGGCCTATCCCGGCTGATGAAGATGTCTTCAGAATCAACAATCGAATGATCCTGGACATTGCCGAAGCGGTACGACAGTACACCGAGACGGCAATTCCTCTCGCGCCAAAATGCCGTGAAATTTGTGCCGGTATCTGCATATTTTGCGGAAAGGACTTGAACCAAAGTACCTGCGCATGTGATAGTAGTGAATTAGATAATCAATTTGGTCCATTAAAAGAGTATTTCAAATAGAATTAAGTATCGCCGGAGATTAGTGAGTAGGAGCCGATCATGGCAGTCCCAAAAAGAAGAACGCCAAAGGCTAAGCAGCTACACCGGCGAAGTCACCACCATGTGGGGCTTCCACAAGTCGTTCGTGACAGGTCGAATGGTGAATGGAAGTTAAATCACACAGCTGGTGGTGAGCGAGATCGAAAGGGTCGTCCACTGCGGGAAGACAATGACCTACAACTGAACGCGAACTAGTATGAGTGCTCTTAGTCTCGGAGTAGACGATGCTCTAGCTGAATTGAGAGACCTTCCCACGGACCGCTCTACAGCTTGGTTTTTCCCCGGCCAAGGCGCTCAAGCAGTCGGAATGGGTGCAGACCTATTTGAGGAATTTCCAATTGCGCGAGCTACCTTCGAATATGCTGATAACATTCTCGGCTTCAATCTTTCTGAGCTGTGCTTTAGTGGCCCTCCTGAAAAATTAATGCAAACTGAATTTACGCAACCGGCATTAGTGGTTCATTCAATCGCAGCTCTTCTAGCAAGCTGGAAATCAGGAATAGTTACAAACAAAGCAGGATTAATCGCCGGCCATTCTTTAGGTGAATATGCTGCTCTGATCGTATCTGGAGCTTGTTCATTTTCGGACGGAATAAGGTTAGTCCGGAAACGAGGACAGCTAATGCAGGAGGCTTGTGACAATTCACAGGGTACGATGGCAGCCATTCTTGGGCTAGAAGTCGAACACGTCGAAAAGATTTGCAGTGAGTCTGGCGCGCATCTTTGTAATGTGAATGCGCCCGGCAATATCACAATAGGTGGCACCACTTCGAGCGTTAAAATAGCGAATGACTTGGCTGCGAGTCAAGGCGCATCAAAAGTAGTTCCGTTAACCGTTGCCGGAGCATTCCACACACCGCTAATGCAGTCAGCAGCAGAGGGTATGGAAACTGTTCTCAATGAAACTTCATTCAGGGAATTAGAAATAGACGTAATTTCGAATGTGACTGGCGTAATTATCCCTGAAGCAAAATTCATAAGTCATGAATTACACGCCCAAATAACTCAACCAGTGCGCTGGTTAGATGGCGTTTTAGAGATGGTTGAACAAGGAGTAACTAACGTCATCGAGTTTGGACCGGGACGAGTCTTAACCGGCGCTGCAAAAAGAACCAACCGAGACCTTATTCTGCGGAATATTGGAAAAAGTGAAGATTTTATTTCCTCATGACCTCAATCGATTCTCCGATTTCTTTCAGTCTGAAGGGTAAAGTTGCCATTGTTACGGCTGGAACTAAAGGAATAGGATCCGCGATAACAGAGCAGCTTGCGCAACAAGGTGCTCACACCATAGTTACGTATCGATCAAATAAAACTGAGGCAGAACAGTTCTCCAAACAGATCCAACAAACATATGGGACAAAGTGCTTGGCAACCCCGCTAGAAATAACAGATTCATCAAATGTAGCAAATACTTTTAAGGAGATTAGCAAACAATTTGGCAGGCTTGATATTTTGGTAAACAACGCGGGAGTAACAGACGACGTACTGCTTATGAGAATGTCCGAGGAACAGTGGGATCGCGTAATTGAAACCAATTTGCGCGGCCAATTCCTAACTTCAAAAGCGGCTGTCAAAACGATGGTGAAGCAAAAGTGGGGTCGTATAATCAACATTTCGTCCGTGGTTGGTGTTGTCGGTCAGGCCGGACAATCAAATTACGCTGCGGCGAAGTCAGGTATCCACGGTTTTACACGCTCCCTCGCCCAAGAAGTTGCGTCGCGAAATATAACCGTGAATGCTGTCGCACCTGGATACGTAAAAACAGATATGACAGCATCTCTCACAGATCAACAGCTCGAAGCAATAGTCACTCGAATTCCGATTGGTCGCGCAGCTGAACCACGAGAAATCGCACCAATTGTTGGTTTTTTGGCCTCCGAGAGCGCAAGCTATATCACGGGCCAAGTAATCAATGTAGACGGCGGATTGGTTACGGCATAAATGGTGACCGACAAGAATTCAGCTAAGAGTCACAAAAGTTTATCTCGAAGTTCTGCCCGCGAACTTGTGTTCCAAGCAATGTATGCAAGCGATTCCGGAGGCTCTTCTTCAAGTGATACATTAACTCGATTCTTCTCTGATCGAGGAGTTGTGGCAGAAAACACGAAGTTTGCCCGAAGGTTAATTGAAGGAATTAGTAAAAATCAGCCAGCAATCGATTCGAAAATTGTGCAGTTTGCGTCTGCATTCCCTCTTGAGTCAATGTCCCCTGTCGATCGAGCAATATTACGGCTTGCTGTCTACGAGTTACTGTTCGATACTCTTGAAAGCGATACTACCCCCGCAAGCGTGGCGATTAATGAAGCGGTAAAAATCGCTAAGAAATTTGGGTCCGAATCGTCTGGACGTTTCGTAAATGGAGTACTGGGTGGTATCGTTCGAGACGAGGATTCTTAAATAGGAATATAGAAGTATAGGAAGGGACTAATTACGATGGCGTCAATCTTTGAGAGAGTGCGAGATTTGGTCACGGAACAACTAGGAGTTGAAGAAGATGAAGTTGTAATAGGCGCATCATTTATCGATGACCTCAATGCAGATTCTTTAGACCTTGTTGAACTCATCATGTCATTCGAGGAAGAGTTCTCAACCGACGAAAATACACTGGAGATTTCTGACGATGATGCCGAAAAAATTCGGACTGTTCAAGACGCAGTAGATCATCTCAAAGGAGCTGGTGTAGAAGAATAATCAGGGCATAATTCATAGTCCGACAGTTTGAACACTCAGTTCTTTTTCGCGTCGGGTTTGGTTAGCTCTAACGTCACTTATCCTTTTATCTACTGGCAAGGTATCATTCAGATATGAATCTCTTCGGCGTTGGCTTATTCGAGGCACTACTAGTAGCAATAATTGGTTTGATCATTGTCGGGCCAAATAAGTTTCCTGAGATGATGAGCCAAGCAGGCAAGTGGTTCAAGTATGCCCGTGCCTTTAGTACTGAAGTAATGAAAGATGTGAAAGAAGCTGTCGACGAAATTCAAGAGGAAGTGATTGCTCAAGGAAACGATCTACAGGAAATCCGAGACCTCGCCACTGACCTCCAATCAGATTTAGCCATTGAAGGGAAGCAGGTCGAAAATCTCATCAACGAAACAAATCATGAACTAGGGCAGTTTGATGAGCCTCGACCATCTATTATCGAACCGCTCGACACTGAGTCACTTTCTCCAAGTAAAGAGTCTGGGGAACTCCGCCTAATTACGGGCAGTGACCATGAAGAGAAGTCTTAAATTGGTATCAAATGACATCCGATAAATCTATCTCAGAAGACGATAGGCCGCGCGAACTTGATGACGCTGAGTCGCCAGAAGATGATATGCCTCAGCAGGACATGACCCTTATTGAACATCTGGTTGAATTACGGACTCGCGTCATGTGGTCTGCTATTGCAATAACGATTAGCACGGGCGCACTTTTAATACCCACCATCGGATTCGAATTTATCGAGCTCATGCTCGGGCCAGCCAGAGCTCATGATCCTCAATGGACTCCTCAGTCTCTGGGGCCACTTGATAGGATCGTTACACTTTTTAAAGTCGCGCTATTGGGTGGAATCGCGCTGGCAATGCCAGTTTTGATATATCAAACAATGCGTTTTGTCAGTCCTGCTCTTACCAAGAAGGAAAAACGATGGGTGCTCCCAATTGTAATTGGTGGATCGATCGCATTTCTGGGCGGCTTAGCCTTCGCATATTTTGTTGTTCTACCCTTATCCCTAGTTTTCCTACTCAGTTTCGGCGACAGCTGGGCCCGAGATGATTGGCAAGTCAGCCTGTACATAGACTTTGTTACGCGGATGATGTTAATACTGGGGATAGCCTTCGAGACCCCTTTGATAGTTATGGGGATGGCTAAATTGGGAGTAGTAACCTCCCGAAAATTACTTGGCTGGTGGCGTTGGGCGATTTTAGGCGCATTTTTAGGATCAGCAATAGTCACCCCTACAATTGACCCTGTAACTCAATCTCTAGTCGCCGTTCCAGTGATAGTTCTTTACTTTGTCGGAGTTGGACTGGCCTGGCTAGTAAGAAGCAAGGATTAATCCTTTAAGTACCGCAGTATTCTCAATTTTTCGGTAAAAACTTGAACAAGTCAGATATGATCAATGGTGATGGTAGAAAATCCTTTCAATTTCAATAAAGAAAGTCTCGCCCCAAGTGCGCGGAACTTATACAAAGAAATCTCCGACTGCCCTAACTGTGAGTTAGCTCGAGAGAGAAGTCAGACGGTTCCGGGGAGCGGACCTGTCCCTTGTAATTTAATGCTAATTGGGGAAGCACCCGGTAAGAATGAAGATGAGCAAGGTCTTCCTTTCGTTGGTCGAAGTGGAAAACTTCTAGATCAATTACTAGCTGATATCAAACTGACGAGAAACGACGTCTACATCACAAACGTCGTTAAGTGTCGGCCACCAGAAAATCGAGACCCAACACCTACTGAGGTAGCGACCTGTGGTGACTTTCTTTCACGGCAAATTGAACTCGTAAATCCTCGGGTAATCGTGACTCTTGGAAAGTTTGCTATGGCGCGATGGTTCTCAGGCATGACTATTAGTAAGATACGAGGACAAGCTATTAATGAATCTGGCCGTTGGGTGATGCCAGTTTTTCATCCAGCATATGTGCTCAGGACTCGGCTAACCAATCTGCCCCTCATTCAGGCAGATTTTGCTCGGATAGAAAATTTACTCCAAACGCCTCCCTCTGTTGGGACCGTCGGAGTTGAAGCAGGAATATCAAACATAACTAAAATTGAGAATCGATAACAATGAATAATCACAAACTTGACACTCCCCTGTTGCCGTTCAGCGCTGGAGGAGTTCGTGTTATTGCCCTGAGCGGCTACGGCGATATCGGACGGAACATGACCATCGTAGAAACTGAAAAATCTATGATCATCATTGATGTAGGTGTGATGTTCACCGACGGAGAACTTCCAGGCGTGGATCTGATAATTTCAGATTACACGTACGTTCTTGAACGACTCGACAAATTGGAGGGTATCTTCTTCACTCATGGACATGAGGATCATATAGGTGCCGCACCATACCTCTTCAGAGACTTAGTCGATAATGGAATGACAGCAATACAGGCCTATGGTCTTGGGCTTACCAGAAGCTTACTAAGCGGAAAAATCAGTGAGCATGGACTTAAGAGTTCAGTAGTTCTTCATGCAATTCAGCCAGGTGAACTTATTGAGCTCACCGACGTCGATGTTGAATTCTTCTCGGTGGCTCATTCGATCCCCGACTCGGCTGGGATAATAGTGCACACCGAGCTTGGAGCCCTTGTCCATACCGGCGATTTCAAAATCGATCACACACCCATACTCGGGCAAATTACCGACTTGGCTCGACTAAGTGAGGTCGGAGATTCAGGCACTTTCTTGCTTTGCTCCGACAGCACGTATGCGGATGTACCAGGAATAACTCCACCTGAAGAGAGTCTACGTGCGACCTTCGAGCAAATTGTCGAGGCAGCACCTGGTCGAATAATATTTGCTACCTTTGCTTCTCTTATTTCTAGAATTCAACTCATAGTTGATGCAGCTCAGGGTACGCATCGAAAATTCTTTTTATCAGGTCGCTCAATGTTGAATGCGACCAAATATGCCCAAGAACTTGGGCATCTTAAAGCTGACAATAATCTCTTCATGAATGTTGAGCAATTCAAGAAAAATGCCAACGAGAACGTAATTATTGTGTGTACTGGATCTCAGGGTGAAACAAATGCTGCGCTAACCAGAATGGCAAATGGCACCCACCAACAAGTCGAAATTCGACCGGGAGACACGGTAGTTCTATCCTCAAATCCAATCCCAGGGAATGAGAAGGCAGTATTTCGGAACATAAATAAACTCGTGGAACTCGGTGCCAACGTGATTCATAACAAGATTGCCAACGTGCATGTTCGTGGCCATGCCGCCGCGGAGGAATTAAAGCTCATCCAACGCATCGTACGCCCGGAATTTATCCTACCAGCCCAAGGTGAACACAGACATCTGTTTCATCACCGAGCCTTAGCCGCCGAGATTGGGATGGAACAAGACAATATTCTAGTCGGTAGTGACGGCGACGTGTTTGACTTTCGTCTAGATAAAAAAAATGCTGACGATCCTGGGAAGGCAGTTCTTGACGCCTCGTCAAAAATAAGTTCCGAATACGTCTACATCGATTCACACAGGAATCGAGTCAGTGACCTAACATCGATTAGCGAGCGAAAAGAATTATCATCCGAAGGATTAATTTCCCTTAGGGTCCATATTATTGAAACAAGTCACTCGAAAAAGATTGCAGTTCGGGCCGGGAGCATGGGTATTGATTATCCAATTTCAGATCTTGAGACCCATATCGAAAGCGTCATCAATGACCTAATTTCATCACAGCAAGACGGGATTAGCCAACAAAAGCTAGAGACATTAATCGAAACTGAACTTGCCCGAAGCTTAAAAACACTGATACCGCAGCGCCCTGAACTACTTCTTGATATCTTTTTTACAAAACGATAGTTAACGGCAATCACGCGCAAAATCGATTAAGCTAAACAAAGCGGGGGGGCAGATTTAGAAATAAGGTCTTTCCTATGAATCAACCGAGTCGTCCAACTAGACGAGTCAGTAAAACCACCAAGCCGGAAGGTTTTTTCGACTTTTCGGAACCTATCATCAAAATAGTAAAGCGCCTTCTGCGCCCTGATGCGCTCGGTATATACCTAGCGCTCTTTGGTGCACTACTGCTTGTTTTCTTGGCTGGAGCAACCCATAAAATTCCTATTGAATTTAGGCTAGTGGAAGACGCTAAAGTCCGAGTGCTGCTCGAAATTGGGTTGCTCGCCCTCCCACTAGCAATAGGTCTGATAGCGTTGGGGTTACTAATTAGCTTTCATAAAATCGCCTGGGTATGGACTGCAAAACAGAATATACTTCCAGCGCTCTTAGTGGTTATTTTTTGCTACGGCCTTGCGTCACCCGCGGCTCTACCTGGCTATTTTCTTACGTCATCGACCGAGGGATATAGTGTAGGTGGCGAGCTAGGGCTAGCTATTCGTGGAAATCTTGTTTACAACACTCTATGGCTCATCACCGGCATAGCTGCCATTCCAATATTTAAACCTCGATTAAGTCTCCACATGAGTAAGCTTCTAATCAAACTAATCTGGCGTGCGGTACTCGGATTCTGGCATCTTAATCTACAAGTCCGAATCCCGCGAGTCATCTTTCGTTTGGCTAAATCCTTTGGCGCATATATGTCAGAACGTCAAACTGTGTTCACGACAGCAAAGCCCATATTACAAAATGATTCCCCCATTGAACATCTCTCAGAAAGCAACTCCGACTTGGCTGAAATTGCTGGCCCGCGAACAGAGTCGCTTGCCACCCTTCAGCGTGAATCTTCTGTCGAGCAATTTGTAATTCCGGCAGCTTTACCAAATATCGAAGACACCGAGCCTCGGCAGGCGGTTTTCTTACCCACACATAGTGCGGCAGATGACATTCTTGAAATAGATAACGACTCATCGGACACATGGCAGCTTCCTCCACTCGCTCTGCTACGACCAGGTGAAAAAAAAGCTACTTCAGACTCAGACAACGATAAGAGAGCACGAGTAATCGAGAATACCTTGAGTTCACATGGCGTTGATGTGACTGTTACGGAAATTAATGAAGGACCTGCCGTAACGCAGTTCGGAATTACTCCTGGATGGGATATAAAGACAAAAGTAATCACTAAAAGGGACGAAAATGGCGAAGTCTCAACTCATCATGAGGAAATATCTCGATCACGTGTTCGAGTGAAAGCCGTGACAAGCCTTCAGAATGATCTAGCCTTAGCTCTCGCTACTAAGGAGATTCGAATCGAAGCGCCTGTACCAGGCAAGCCGATAATTGGATTGGAAGTGCCTAACTCACAAACTCAACTGGTGATGCTCAGGGATATTTTGGAATCAAAGGCTTGGCAAAGTAACAGGGGTGATATTGCATTAGGCATTCCGCTTGGCTCCGATATTTCGGGACAAGCTGTGGTTGCTGATCTTGCAAAAATGCCACATCTCCTAATCGCTGGCGCCACCGGATCAGGAAAATCAGTCTGCCTAAACGCGATCATATCTGGCTTGCTTATGCAACACACGCCCGATACTCTTCGTCTCGTCCTGATCGATCCAAAAAGAGTGGAGATGACTGCATATCAAACGGTCCCACATCTCGCATTCTCTGAGATCGTCACAGATCTCGACCGCGTACTGGGTACGTTACAAGCAGTTGCTAACGAAATGGATACCCGTTATCGGAGATTTCAAGCCATGGGAGTCAGAAATATCCAGGGGTTTAACGAAAAAAAACCTGATGACAAATTACCGTATTGGGTAGTTGTTATCGACGAGTTAGCAGACTTGATGATGACCGCTCCGGATCAAGTTCAGCGATTACTAGTCCGACTAGCTCAACTTGCACGTGCTACGGGTATCCATGTCATCGTTGCTACGCAAAGACCATCAGTTGACGTTATTACGGGATTAATTAAAGCAAATTTTCCTACCCGAATAGCATTCGCAGTGTCATCACTTGTCGATTCGAGAACAATTATTGATGGAACAGGTGCGGAAAAATTACTTGGCCGGGGCGATATGCTTTATGTTCCACCGGGTGCCGATAAAGCTAAGCGAGTACAAGGTGTCTTTGTTTCTGACAATGAAATCGCAAGCGTCGCTGATTATTGGTCAGCTGCAAGTGCCGAATCTGCAGCTCCCGACAAACATGATAACGAACTCGAGGAAGCAGTCTTGCAAGCAGCGGAGGTTTTAGCCACTGAGTTAAGTAGCGACAGAGCTAATTCATCAGCTAGCCCAACTGAGGATCCTTTGTACAAACGTGCACTACTTTTGGGTGCAGAGACTGGAGAATTATCAACCTCCATGCTACAAAGAAAACTGGGCATTGGGTATCCGAGAGCAGCACGTGTGATGGATCAACTCGAAGAGAATGGGGTCGTCGGGCCGATAGGCCAGGCTGGTAAGGCCCGACCTGTGCTCTCTTTAGGATCAGGGCCGACTTCAAACACCAGCATGGGAACCTCGAACTCAGATTTTTCTTCCCCCAGTGGTCCAAGAGCCAACCCACCCCAACATTTCGATGAATCATAAGATGAATTAATTCGAAATCTTACTTAGGCCCTTGGGTATGTCTGTACGCCGGGTGTTTTCCATCTTTAAATGTGTGATTTGATCGCGAATTAAAGCTGCACGTTCAAATTCCAATTCAGAAGCCGCTTGTTTCATCTGTGACTCAAGGTCCCTAATAATATGATCTAACTCGTCCAATGGAATATCTTCATACGTAAAGGAGCCTTCCTCGGTTTTAATTTCCCCGCGAATCCTATCGCTAATATCCTTAATATTCTTAGCAATACCTTCAGGAGTTATTCCGTTAGCGTCATTATGTGAGGCTTGAAGTTCTCGACGTGCCGTAGTTTCATTGATTGCCGCCTGCATGGAACCTGTAATTCTATCCGCGTACATAATCACGAATCCATCCGGGTGCCTAGCGGCCCTGCCCATCGTTTGAATTAGTGCGCCCGCAGATCGTAAAAATCCCTCTTTATCTGCATCCAGAATACAAATCAAAGATACTTCCGGCAGGTCCAGGCCTTCTCGCAAAAGATTGATTCCTACAATCACGTCATATACCCCCAGTCGCAAATCGCGAAGAATTTCTACTCGCTGCAGGGTGTCGACCTCGGAGTGAAGATACGTTGAACGAACGCCTGACTCCTTTAGATATTCATTCAAATCCTCCGACATTCTTTTGGTTAGAGTGGTGACGAGTGTTCGTTCTGATCGACTTGCGCGCAGTTGAATTTCCACTAATAAATCATCTATTTGCCCAGTGGTCTCACGGACTTCGATTCGTGGATCAAGTATTCCGGTTGGGCGAATCACCTGATCCACTGTCTCCGTACAGTTCTCAAGTTCAAATGGCCCTGGGGTAGCTGAAACAAAAATTGCTTGGTGTATATGCGAAAAAAATTCTTCAAAATTCAGAGGTCGATTATCAATCGCGGAAGGTAACCTAAATCCATGCTCAACTAATGTTTTCTTGCGAGAGGTGTCGCCTAGAAACATACCTCGCACTTGAGGTAGTGACATGTGTGATTCATCAACAAAAAGTAGCCAATCTTCAGGAAAATAATCAAGGAGGGTCCAAGGGCGCGAGCCTTCGGAGCGGCCAGCTAAATGTCTAGAATAATTCTCAATACCGGGACAATACCCAACTTCCCGCATTGTTTCAAGGTCATATTGTGTTCGCTCTGATAGGCGTTGAGCTTCGAGTAGTTTTCCTTGTGACCTGAAATACTTCAGTTGATCTTCCAACTCTTTCTCGATTTCCAACATCGCATCTTGCAGTTTCTCCTGCGATGTCACAAAATGTTTAGCCGGATAGATAGCTTCCGATTCCAGTCGTTCAATAATTTCACCTGTTAACGGATCCAGTGAGGTAATTTCTTCGATTATGTCTCCCCAGAAATCAATTCGCAGCGCCAATTCGCCGTAAGCCGGAAACACCGTTAATGTGTCACCTCGAACTCGAAATGTTCCACGCAATAGCGTCATATCGTTTCGGTGGTATTGCATCGCCACGAGCTGGCGGATTAAGTTGTGAATGGAGGAATTCTTTCCTCTCACAAGGCGCACGACAAATGACTGGTATTCAGAAGGCGGCGCTAGACCGTATATACATGAAACGGATGCCACGACGATCGTGTCAGTCCGCTCGAGTAGCGAGTACGTCGCCGCGTGGCGCATTTTGTCAATTTCTTCGTTAACATCTGAATCTTTCGCAATATAGGTATCTGTACGCGGGATATATGCCTCTGGCTGATAATAGTCATAGTATGAAACAAAATACTCAACCGAATTTTCTGGAAAAAAATCTCGAAATTCTTGCGCCAACTGTGCCGCTAATGTTCGATTCGGTGCCAATACCAGTGCTGGGCGTTGCACTTCGTTTATTACATTCGCCATGGTAAATGTTTTACCCGTGCCAGTCGCACCACGAAGAGTTTGTAAATAAGTTCCCGCGCGTAATTCGTTGACAATTCTATTGACAGCACTTGGTTGATCGCCAGTCATATCAAAGGGAGCATCGAGTGTGAAGGGCACTCGACGATTATCAAAAGGCTCTCTAAGGTGGTCCACGGAGTCCGAATTCATCGATTACAGTGTACGCTAGAAATATAGGCAAGGCATTTTCGCCAACTCAAATACTCCAGCACGGTATCGACTCCTCTGGAACATTTATCAAGAGTTAGGAGTGGGGGCAATATGACATCGAAAACTGGTAATGCAGTGGGTGTCGATGTCGGCGGAACATTCACTGATTTTCTATTTCTAATTAATGGGGAATGTATTGTTCAAAAGATTCCAACTACCCCGGATGATCCTTCTCTTGGCATACTTCACGGTTTAAGTAAGATCACCACAGATTTAGCGCGAGTCGCACATGGATCGACTATTGCAACAAATGCGTTACTCGAAAAAACAGGAGCACACACAGCGCTGGTAGTAACCGAAGGATTCAAAGATATATTGGAAATCGGCAGGCAGGCAAGAAGTAATATCTATGAGCTCGAGCCCGCACCACCCAACCTTTTAATCCCTTCTGAGTTAGTCATCGAATTTCCTGGAAAACTAACCGCTGATGGCGAAATCAAATCTCGTGTGAACCCGGAACTCTACAAGATTATTATCAAGAATGCTGCTGATAATAACATTGAAGCCTTAGCAGTCTGCCTACTCTTTTCTCATAAAAATACTTTTTTTGAAGCTAAATTTCGAGAGGCTTACGAAGATATTAAGAAAGAATTCACGGATCTCCACCTACCCTACCTCTCAATTTCTAGCGAAGTTTCTCCTGAATATCGTGAGGTAGAACGGGCTTCTACAACTGCATTGAATGCATATGTCGGGCCAATAATGTCCACCTACTTATCAAATTTAGAGAAATCATTAGAACAACTGGGATCGATTGTGACATCTCCAGTACTTCATATCATTCAGAGTGATGGAGGCGCCGCTACTAGATCACAAGTTGAAGAATTACCAGTATCAACATTATTGTCAGGCCCAGCAGCCGGTGTAAACGGAGCATTTTCTCTTGCTCAAACAGTCAACGAGTCACAAATAATCACTCTCGATATAGGTGGCACCTCTACGGATATTGCGCTTTGTGATAAAGAATTACCTTATCGAACAAACCTACTAATCGAAGGTATACATGCTCGGACTCCCGCCGTAGATATTCACACGATAGGTGCTGGTGGAGGATCTGTTGCGTATCTTGATACCGGCGGTGCCTTGCGCGTTGGGCCACGCTCCACCGGTTCATTTCCTGGTCCTGCCTGCTATGGAAACTCACGCGAGTTGTCTGTTCCCGCGTTCAGTGTGACTGATGCTCACGCCATACTTGGCCGACTCAGTCAGGAGCATTTTCTCGCTGATTCATTGGAAATCGACCTAGCTGAATCAGAAAGAGCCGCGGAGCCATTTCTAAATGTCTTCAACGACAAATTTGAATTTGCGCAGGCAGTCATCGATGTAACAAATGCAAATATTGAACGTGCAGTGCGTGTTGTATCCGTTCAGAAAGGCTTTAACCCAAATCAATTTACGCTTGTACCATTTGGTGGAGCTGGCCCCTTGCATGCTTGTGATGTGGCAGAAATTCTTAATATTGATAAAATTCTTGTGCCTCCTTCACCTGGAGTTCTTGCAGCTTTGGGCGCCCTTCAATCAGGTCAAACATTGACTATTGGCAAGTCTGTCCTCCGAGCAATGGACCAGAAAAATGCCGGATCGATTCTTTCCGATCTCCAAAAAATTATAGAAATGATCAGTGCTAGATTACTAAGCAACGAGCTTAAGTATCGAGCCGTGCTTGATCTACGCTTTACTGGTCAGTCGCATGAAATTGGGATCACAATCAATAACGCTGACGGGGCAAGCATTGAGATACTGCGAGCTGCAAAAGAAGAGTTCGTTCAAAGACACGGTGACTTGTATGGGCATTCTGGTTACGACGTCGAGATTGCAAACATCCGCGTGACTGGGTTTATTGATACTGATTTTACTCTCCCGAAGCCGATATTCTCTGATCGCAAAGAGAATCATACTACCCCGATAATTAGTCAATACTGCGACGCAATCTTTCAGGGAAAATCACGACTTGTACCAATTTATCAGCGCGCCGAGCTCAGGCCTGAAGATCAAATAGCGGGACCGGCGCTGATTACCCAATTGGACACCACTACACTAATTACGCCTGACTGGATAGGTCGCGTCGATAAACAGGGAAACTTAGTTCTCACAAAAAAACGAGATAAGAAATTAAATAAATGAACCCACAGGCTCTCTCCCCATCAGACCTAGCTATCGCCGAAGCGGCATTCTCCTCAGTCGCCGAAGAGATGGGTGAGAGCCTAACACGATCAGCATTCTCGCCAAATATCAAGGAACGACGTGATCATTCATGTGGAGTATTCAGCTCAGATGGGTTCCTCATCGCACAGGCCGCCCATATTCCAGTTCACTTAGGTGCAATGCCAATGACGGTCAGGACTATTCTCGATATGGCTCCCTTTGAAAAAGGAGACATTATCGCTTTAAACGATCCTTACAAAGGTGGGAATCATCTCCCTGACATCACCACAGTCGCACCAATTTTTTATGGTGAAAGGCTTATAGGATTCGTCGCTACCAGAGCACATCATGCAGATATCGGAGGTATGGCTCCGGGCTCAATGCCAGTTGCGACTGAGCTTTACCAGGAGGGATTGATTATCCCTCCAATTCGCCTTGTCGAAGCCGGCAATATCTCTCAGGCAGCATGGTCAATCATTCTCAGAAATTCGAGATCGCCACATGAACGCGAGGGTGATCTCAGAGCTCAATTAGCTGCTACTTCGTTGGGTATTGAACGAGTTCAATCACTAGTGGATCGCTTTAGCCCTGAGGGTGTCGAAATTCGCTTTGAAGCGATGCTATTGCACGGCGAACGAGTCATTCGGGAAGTAATTTCCAAAATTCCTGAAGGCGTCTACGAAGCTGAGGATTTCCTCGAAATTAGTGAAGGTGGGAGAATAAAGCTTTCACTAGAAGTCAAGGGAGATAGCCTGTCCTTCGACTTCACTGGAACAGATCCTGAATCACAAACTACTTCGTTAAATGCCGTCGCCCAAGTCACTGAATCTGCCTGCTATTACGCCGTGAGATCTTTAGCTCCTCTCGATGCGCCGACTAATGAGGGTTGCTATCGGCCCGTTCATATAGCGCTGCCAAGAAAATCACTCGTCAATGCATCAGACCCTCGAGCAGTTTCTGCTGGGAACGTTGAAGTAAGTCAAAGAATCACCGATGTTGCGTTAAAGGCATTGTCAAAAGCCCTCCCCGATTTAATTCCTGCGGCTTCATCGGGAACGATGAACAATATCACTATTGGTGGATATGACTCACGACGAAACAGGTCATATGCCTATTATGAGACGCTCGCTGGCGGTGCCGGGGGAGGTCCTCGTCAAGCTGGCCGATCAGGGGTTCACACGCACATGACGAATACCCTAAACACTCCCGTCGAGGCAATTCCCCTCGCCTACCCATTCTCGATCGAGCGATACGAGCTCCGCACTGGCAGTGGCGGGCGCGGTAAAAACCCTGGCGGTGAAGGTTTAGTAAGAGAGTACTTATTCTCTGAGCCCGCCACAGTCACAATCATATCTGAGCGACGAAAGTTGCAGCCCTGGGGGCTAGCAGGTGGCGAGGACGGAGCAAGCGGGGTAAATCGACTAATCCGAGCAAATCAGGAAGAATATGAATTAGCTGCGAGAGAAACGGTGCAAGTTGACGCGGGAGACCGGATAGTCATAGAAACTCCAGGTGGCGGGGGCTTTGGTCCTATATTCGTCAATTAGACGTAGCCGTTTTTCATGTTCAGAAGCAATATAGTGATGAGTTATAGTTGTATCTGTAGTCTCGAGGACCAAAGTGAAAATCAAGTACCTAACAATTCTTATGATTATTGCCATTGCTCCCGTAATTGCCTGTACCAGAGATGCTTCTCCAAGCACCCCGCCTAATCCCGTTAATTCCGAATATGAGCAATCCCGAACTCTTTCGATTTCTGGTACTGGATCTGTCAAAGTGTTCCCCAATTTAATAACCATCTCAGCCCAAGTCACCGCAGTTGATAAGTCGGTATTGGCAGCAAGAGAGGAAGCTGCAGAAACGATGACCGCACTATTGAGAACATTGGAAAAAAATCAAATCACGAAAGATGAGGTGTCAACAACTTCATTCCGAATATCTGAAAGAACTATTTGGCGAGATGGCGAGTCGATTAGGATTGGATTCGAAGTGACAAATAGTATTCAAATTAGTATCACAGAGCTTGACTCGGCTCCGAGGATTCTCGACGATATGATCACAGCCGGCAAGGATGCAATTCGTATAAATAGTTTCGAATTAACCATAACGGACAAGGAAAAGTATCTTGAGGTCGCTAGAAATAAAGCCGTCACAAATGCCAAGGAACAAGCTGAGATGCTCAGCACTGCAACTGGCGTCAAACTTGGTCACATTCTGAGCATAAATACTCAAGCAAACATACCCACACAATATCCACGATTTGGGGTAGCCTCTATGGAAGCGGCGCCACTGGGCGATACTAGTACCCCAATCGCATTTGGGACACAAAATATTGCGGCAACGGTCATGATTGTGTGGAAAATTGAATAACGGACTTCTTAGTGATAGAGATATTCGTAGCGAACTGGAATCAGGTCGATTAGTTTGCGCGCCCTTGGCGGAAAGTGCAATACAACCGGCATCTATAGACGTTCGTCTTGGTAACCAGTTCCGTGTATTCATAAATCATCGCCATGCATACATAGATGTTAGAGAACCACAAGCCGACTTGACCGAACTAGAAGTAATTCAAAGTGATGAGCCGTTTGTGCTCCATCCGAGTGAATTTGTTCTCGCTAGTACCGTCGAGTTAGTGAAAATTCCTAATTATTTGGTAGCTCGCGTCGAAGGAAAATCATCATTGGGCCGCCTTGGTCTTCTTGTTCACGCTACGGCAGGTTTTGTCGATCCAGGTTTTGAAGGAAGGCTCACTTTAGAGCTATCAAACGTATCCTCGTTACCTATTCGTCTTTATGCCAACATGAAAATTGGTCAACTCTCCTTTCAAAATCTTACCTCCCCCGCAGAGCATCCCTACGGGCACCCAGCTCTTGGATCTCGGTATCAGGGGCAGGACTTACCAACAGCTAGTCGGATGTATCGTGATTTCTCTCAACCATAGCGATGCTATCGCGCATGAAATAGAATGACTAAGACTACGTCTCCAACCCAAACACAACCTTCACAATGGATGCAGGCCGCACTCGATCTCTCAAGCCATGCTTTACCCAAGGCATGGCCACGACCAACTGTCGGGGCAGTGGTTATTCAGAATGATGAAATAGTCGGTCGTGGGGTCACCCAGCCAAATGGCGGATTACACGCTGAGATCATGGCACTCCAAGATGCTGGACAAGCCGCACGAAATAGTCACATGTATCTAACGCTAGAGCCACACGGTTACCAAAGTACACAGCCCCCCTGCACTGATGCCATTATTCAGGCTGGCGTGACGGCAGTAACGTTTGCTGTTAACGATCCTAATCCTAAAGTGGCTGGTACTGGAGCTCGGCAATTAATTGAAGGTGGCCTTCAGGTCAACATCGGTGATGGCGGGCATGAGGCTAGCGAACTTCATGAAGCCTTCTTTCATTTTATTGAATTTAATACCCCTTTTGTAGCTGTAAAGTTTGCCGCAACATTGGACGGTAAAATCGCCTCGTCGAGTGGAGATTCTCAATGGGTATCGGGAGAAATTGCCCGTAACTGGTCGCACCAACTCCGAACAGAAATTCAATCAATTGCTGTGGGCTCCGGAACCATCCTTGCTGACGACCCGAAACTTACAGCGAGACCTCACGGAAAACTAGCTGCTAGCAATCTTCAGCCACTGCGTGCTGTGTTTGACTCAAGGGGACGAATCTCCGCTGAGTCAGCAGTTCTTGGTGACAACACCATTATATTGACCACCAAATCCAGCACAGAAAGATGGCGAAGTCAGATTGCACAAAGCAACAGCACAGTGTTAGTGGTTGATAAGGACGATTCTGGAAGAGTGGATATTAACTCAGCACTTAAGAAGCTTGGTGCCTTACAGATTCAAAATATCCTTTTTGAAGGAGGTGCAGAGATTTTAGGGTCACTTTTTGATCGCAAATTAGTCAATCGAGTCCACGCTGTCTTGGCGCCGGCCATCATGGGAGGAGCCACGTCTCCTAACGCTGTTCTCGGTCGCGGCGCTTGGCAAATGAACGATGTTACACGCCTTAACAATATCCGTATCCAGTCACTAGGTGATGATATTCACCTCACAGGCATACCCTGTTGGCCCGAAAGCAAGTAAATTACAAACACTATGTTTACGGGAATAATTACTGAAGTCGGAACAATTCTTCATAAAATTGGTGGAGAACTTGATATAACTTGTGCAAAAATTAGAGATGATGCCAAATTAGGCGACTCGATTGCCGTCAATGGTGTTGACCTAACCGTCCGAAAGATTAACCAAGATTCCTTAATTTTTGACGTCATGCCTGAAACGTTTAAAAGATCAAATCTTGATCAAGCGGTGGCAGGAACTCATGTAAATCTTGAGCCTTCAGTAACGACTGAAACATCGCTCTCTGGGCATATTGTGCGCGGCGTAGTCGAAACTACGTGTGCCTTGGTGTCACTTACTGCGGATGCCGATGCTTTAATTGCGCGGTATCAAGTCAGTGAGGAATATTTACAATACATCGCCATGAAAGGCCCTGTTTGTATTGATGGCGCCTCGTTGACTGTAATGGCGAAGGATGAAACCTCGTTCTCAGTATCATTAGTTCAGTATACTCAGGAGCATACGAATCTAATTGAACGAATTCCAGGAGATCTCATAAATCTAGAAACAGATATGATGGCGCGATACATAGCACAATTTATGCAGCCCATGATACAAGCTGCGATTGAAAGAGAATTAGAGAATCGGGGAGTCTCGTAACATGTCTGATCAAGCTACACACGATTCAGTACACATCAGGGTTGAAGAAGCCATTGAAGAACTTCGACTTGGAAAAGCCATCATCGTTACGGATGATGAAGATCGAGAAAACGAAGGCGATATCGTAATAGCAGCAGAATTTTGTTCGACCGAAATTGTCAACCTAATGGTCACACATGCGCGAGGGTTAATATGTGTACCACTCACTGAGGCTCGTGCCGACAATCTCGATCTGCCACCCATGGCTGAGAAGAATACAGCGCCATTAGGTACTGCATTCACGGTTTCAGTCGAAGCACGAGAAGGTGTCACTACAGGTATTTCCGCGTCCGATCGGTCGCGCACCATTCAATTATTAGCCGATCCTAATGCCATCGCTGAGGATTTTTCCCGACCTGGTCACATCTTCCCACTCCGAGCGAAGCCAGGGGGAGTGTTAGTTCGAGCTGGCCAGACGGAAGCCTCCGTAGATCTCTGCAGATTAGCCGGCTTACAGGAAGTGGCTGTCGTGTGTGAAATAATGAATGACGACGGCTCTATGGCCAGAATGCCCGAGCTCGAAGTTTTCGGGGAAAAGCATTCACTGAAAATCGTCACGGTTGCTGATTTGATATCCTACCGGCTTGCCAAAGAGCGCCTTATTGAACGAGTCGAAGAAACTTCACTCCCAACAATACATGGAGATTTCAGAGCGATTGGGTACCGGACATTAATTGATACAAAAGAACACGTGGCTCTCGTTATGGGAGATCTGGACTCGCCTGACCCAATACTGGTGCGCGTCCATGATAAATGCCTTACAGGGGATTCGTTCAGTTCGCTTCGATGTGACTGTGGTGAGCAACTAAACTCAGCTATGACTCTCGTAGCAGAGGCTGGTCGGGGTGTGATTCTCTATATGGATCAAGAAGGTCGAGGAATCGGTCTTCACAATAAATTGAGAGCATATCGCCTGCAAGAAGACGAAGGTCTGGATACTTTCGAAGCAAACGAAGCTCTCGGGTTACCAGCCGAGAGCCGAGAGTATGGGATAGGTGCGCAAATCCTAGTAGATCTTGGTGTTCGAAAAATGCGATTAATGACTAACAGTCCCATTAAAATAAAGGAGCTTGAAGCGGTAGGAGCGATACGCGGCGCCGGCTTAGACGGATATGGGCTAGAAGTGGTCGAAAGAGTCCCTATCGAAGTGACGGCAAACCCACACAACATCAGCTACTTAACTGCTAAGCGAGACAAGATGGGTCATCTCCTTGAGCAGCAAATGCCTGGTAGCGGAGTTTAAGATAGTGCGAACGCTTGGCCTTAATGATTTCTCAGCGGCAGGACTCAAAGTAGCTATTGTAGTTCCACTTTTCAACGATCAGATAACAAAACTTCTCAGCCAAGGAGCAGTTGAGACTGCACTAGAGTTAGGCGTTTCTGAATCAGATATAGACATTTATTGGACCACTGGGGCATTTGAATTGCCGCTAATAAGCCTCGAACTAGCGACCTCTAAGAATTTTGATGCGATCTGTGCCGTGGGTGCCATAGTCCGAGGCGGTACTCCTCATTTTGAGTTCGTGGCCACTGAGGCTGCCAGAGGGCTTATGAAAGCTACAACAGAAAGTCGTGTCCCAGTCTCGTTTGGTGTATTAACCACTGATAACCTAGCTGATGCGCTAGAACGTGCGGGTGGATCGGTCGGCAACAAGGGATCTGAGGCCATGTACGCGGTTCTTCATTCAGCGCATCTACTTCAACAGATCAGAGGCAGTACCCGCGATGGCAAGTAACCCAGGTAACTCCGGCGGCGAGCATATCGAAGATGTAGCGCAAAATGCGATACGTTTGGCTCATAAAACGCTTGATAGATTTCCAGAAATAAAACGAAGACATATGGTCGTGGCCGGAGGAGCTGCGCTATCCTCTGCCATAATAGCCGCGGCTGCGGTGGCAATAGTACGAAGGGTAAAATCCGGATCTACTGAGACCGAGGCTGTTGCCGAAATTACAGCAGATGAGCTTGAAAATCCAAACCATGACGTAAGTAATGATTCGCCTATTAGTGACCCCGCCTGATAGAATTCGAGCCAAATTTACCGTGAATTTCTCGCATTGTCACTTCGATAGATTTATCTCGAACGAATTTCTTGTTCAATTCAGAAGATAAGGGAAGCTGAAATTGCTCATCGATAAAATTGCTTAATCCCACGCCCAGTAATCGTACCCCACGACTTCGATTCATTTTTAATTCCGTTTCCAGTAAGTCCTTTGCAATTTCGTAGACTTGTTTATGACTATGTACGCCGTCTTCAACAGTTCTTTGGCGCGACGTAAGATCAAAATTGGACCATCTAATCTTTAGTGAAACCGTCTTAATTGCTCTATGGTTCCCACGTAATTCATTAGAAACCGACTGGCTCAGCCTGAGTAATTCTACAAATAAATCAGTATCAACTAGTAAATCTCTAGGAAATGTTGATTCTTTTGAAATCGATTTTGCTTGTCCAGGTGAACGTCTTACCGTAGATTTATCCCTTGCCTGAGCCCGTTTCTTCATTAATAAACCTTGTCTGCCAAATCGCATTTCAAGCCATTTTGAATCTGCGTTCGCAAGTTCACCAATAGTAGTAATTTCCATTTTTACTAAAGCCTTCTGAAACTTCGGCCCGACTGACGGCATCTTTCGAATAGGCAGAGTCGATAAAAATAATGCGTCTGTCCCCACCGGAATTTCTAAACAGCCATCTGGTTTGGAATATGCAGAACCTATTTTTGCAGTGGGTTTCGATCCCGCCACACATACCGACACAGTGAGCTTAAGAGTATCGAGAACGATTTGCCGCAACTCTCGCGCAACAGAAAGTGGTTCGCCGAGTCCGTTCGCAGCCAGCACAGAAAGGTCGACGTACGCCTCGTCAAGTCCTGCTCGTTCGACGAGCGGGGTTCGCTCAAGTAAAATTTGATGAAACGCAGCCGAGTATTCTCGATACTTTGTCATATCCGGACTAATGACAATTGCCTGAGGACACTTTTGTATAGCCTGACTCATTGGTTGAGCCGAATGGCAGCCGTAGACTCTCGCTTCATATGAAGCGGTTGCGACCACTCCTCGTGGCCCCGGCCAACCTACTAATACTGGCACGTCCATAAGTTTCGAATTCTCCGCCCGTTCGACAGCCACATAAAACGAGTCCAAGTCAAAATGCGCAATACGCTGTTCCATAAGGTCATCCACAACTTCCGTTTCATCATAACCCACTCGCGTCAGTGATCCTCAAAAGCAGTCGGAATAAATTTCAAAAGCCGCATCTATTCCAATGATCAAAATTAGTGTTTCTGAGTTAGTATTCCTAAGAAGTTTCGGATCCAACGAGTAACAAAATTCGTTTTTCTTGAGGGAACGCCAAATAATATTCTTTGGAGTTTAGAATGGTCCGGTTAGAAGAATCACTTGAGAGTAGAGTCCGCCTGACAGTCGCCGCAAAGCGTCTCGGTGTGAACGCGTCCACATTAAGGCGTTGGGCAGACAATGGGCAGGTTCCATCATACCGGACTGCCGGAGGTCATCGACGATTTTCGGTGAGCGAACTAGAC
>CAVODE010000018.1:0-26238 GCA_963694535.1 Dehalococcoidia bacterium | reverse complement strand
AAAACTCATAGGGTCCAGGTGTAATTGAAAGAGAATCCGTCAATAATTTCTCAAGAGATTCTTCAGCAGTGAGAGCATTTGGAACGAGAATCAATGGCATCGTCCACTCACCTGCAAATGGACCTCTTTCATGTTTAACAAGAAGTACCTTTTGATCCTCACGCACCAAGAGTGCCATCGAGCCAAGAATCTGCTGTCCCGTCATTTTATTATTCTTCCAAAATCATCTGCCTAGTAACCCAAGGCTTGTGTCAGTTCAAAGTCCTGCCTTACTTCAGCATCATCAAGTGCCTTTAATAACGCCCCGGCTTTATGCCAACATTCCTCATACTCACGCTCTGGATCACTGTCGTAAACTATGCCGGCTCCAGCCTGTACATGAGCCTTCCCATCCTGCATAACAATAGTGCGAATTGCTATACACGTTTCAATGTTGCCCGACATATCAAAAAAGCCAACTGCTCCGGCATAAGAACCACGACGATCAGGTTCTAATTCATTAATAATCTCCATAGCACGTACTTTTGGCGCTCCTGAAACTGTTCCAGCTGGAAAAGCAGACCGTAAGGCATCGTACGCCGTAATATTCTCCTGAAGTTCGCCTGTCACATGTGACACCAAATGCATGACATGAGAATAGTATTCAACATCAAATTGCTGAGTAACCTGAACCGATCCTGGCTTTGCTACTCTACCAACATCATTTCTACCTAGATCTAAAAGCATTACATGTTCGGCAAGTTCTTTAGCATCATTACTGAGTTCCTCCGCGAGCGCCGCATCCTCTGCTTTTGAGGAGCCTCGAGGCCGCGTGCCTGCGATCGGATGCACTTCAACTAATCCATCTTCAATATTAACTAATAGTTCAGGTGATGACCCTACCAAATATGTATCTTTAAATCGTAGAAAAAATAAATAGGGTGATGGATTAATAGCACGCAGGCTTCTGTATACTTCGAAAGGCGGAACACCTGTATTCTTCGACAATCGCATCGAAAGCACTACTTGAATAACATCACCATCAATAATGTATTGCTTCGCCCGATCAACAGCATCTATGTATTCCTTCTTTGACCAATTCTGCTCAATTGGTGACTCCAGAATTTTCGAATTTGGGCTATATGGAAGATTTCCAAGTGGCATCATTAAATTTTCTATCAACTGATCAATTTCGCTTATAGCCTGATTGTAATTAGACCGTCGATCACCCTCTAATCGAACATGAGATACAACCTTGATAGTGTTTCTTACGTGATCAAACACTAAAAGATTCTTGATGAACATAACTTTCGAGTCGGGCATTGCAATGATGAAAGGCTTATTCGATTCCACACGTGATTCAAAATGAGTAACACATTCGTATGCTAAATAGCCAACTGCCCCACCATGAAATTTTGGCAGATCTTCGACCGGAGCGGCGCGCCACTCAGCCAACTCATCTTGAATTACAAGAAGAGGATCACCTGACTCGGTTTCTGATGACACGACCTTATACGGATCAGTTCCTATAAAAGAATATCTACCATGCCGCTCGCCACCCTCGACTGACTCCAGAAGAAACGCATATTCGCGATCTTGGGCCACTTTCAGATAGGCCGAAACCGGTGTTTCCAAGTCCGCTCGTACCTCTCGAAAAATTGGCACAACCGTATATGGATCAGACAGCGCCAAGACATCATCTAACGTTGGATGGTAAAGATTAGTCTCCAAGGAATTATCATTCGGCATATTCATCTGGTACCCCGCTGCCCGTGAGATAAATCAGTGTGAATAAATTCAATCACTTTGAAATATTTATAAATCTCAGGAGCTAAGCCAATTACGGGATGAATCGCACAGAAACATATATGCTTGAATCATCCCAAATACCCCTAATTAAGCTAGTAAGTCACCAGTTCTTGAATAAATCCTATCCGCATAACAAAGAAGCGTCAATTTGCCCCCGATTTACCGGAATGATGCTGAAGTAATTGAATCAGTTCTCTGACCGTTCGCCCCAAGTCATCCTCGTAGTTGACTAACACCTGACAAAACTCTCTGGCTGCACGAATTTCTTCCTCAGCCACCGCAATTCTCGACTCAATTACTTTAATCGATTCGGTAGCTCTACCTTTCAACCGATCTCTCAATATTTCTAATGATTCAGTCTCTAAACTAACAAAACAAGCTTCTTTAAAAAGCCTAGATAGCGACAAAGCTCCCTGCACATCGACCCGGATAACAACATCACTTCCGTCTTGAAGTGCTGAATCTACGCTTTTTCTTGGTACCCCATATCGATTTCCATAAACATAAGCATCTTCTAAAAGATCTCGGTTATCTACGTGCTCTTGGAATTTCTCAGCGTTAACAAAAAAATGATGAACCCCCTCTATCTCACCAGGTCTAGGTGTACGAGTCGTCATAGTTGGTGGTCTGAGAATCGGGTAGTTCATCTCAATAAGTAAATCCACAACCGCATCTTTTCCCACACCTGAGGGTCCAGTCAAAATTAGTAGATTAGACATATTATTTTCGAACACCCTAGATCGTATTATCGCCGCATACTCGCTCAAATTCCGACCAAAATGCTGGATAGGATATATTCACAGCACTCGCATTAGTTACGCGTGACTGCCCTTTAACAAGAATCCCAGCGACTGCCGCCAGCATAGCCAATCGGTGATCACCGTAAGAGTCCGATACAGAAGGTCTGAGTTTACTCCCACCTTTGACCACAAATCCATCATCAGTTCCGACAATATCAACTCCAAATCCGCGCAAAATGTCGACAGTGCGCCCAATGCGATCCGTTTCCTTATTACGCAGCTCGCCAGCATCTCGAATTATGGTCTGGCCTGAAGCCCTTGATCCTGCCAAGGCGACTAATGTCAGTTCATCAATTGACCGCGGTATTAGCTCACCTTCGACAATGACGCCTTTCAAATCAGCACTTTTTATAAGCAAATTCGCAACTGGCTCTCCACCCATATTTTTCTCAGAAATAATCGTTATGCTCGCGCCCATCATCTCCATAATGTCTAGGATTCCTGTTCTGGTTTTATTGATTCCGACACCTTCAAGCAAAAGCTCAGCATCTTCATGCAATGTTGCAGCGACGATCCAGGGTGCTGCCGTCGAAATATCTCCAGGTACTGCCATATCGATAGATTTAAGTTCGCTTTTCCTCTTAAGTAGCTTCACACTATGATCCGACAACTCTGTTGGATAAGTGAATTCAGCACCCATTGCGGTTAATAATCTTTCTGTGTGATCGCGTGATAGTAGCGGTTCTTTAATCGTCACACTTACGCCGGCCGAAAGAGCACACAGCAATATTGCACTCTTCACTTGAGCTGATGCTACACCCGTCTCAATAACCAAATTATCTTGAATATCGGAAGGAGGAGAAATCCGAAGAGGTAATAAATTATCGCTACTCTCTGATTTTATGGAAGCCCCTAACCTAGTTAAGGGATCAATAATTCGAGCCATCGGGCGAGATTTTAAAGACTCATCGCCCGTAAGAATCGAGGAAAATGGTAACCCTGAAATAATCCCAGCTAGAAGTCTTGCAGTAGTACCCGAATTTCCACAGTCCAAAGGAATTGAAGGCTCAATTATTCCCCCAAATCCCTTTCCAGTAACTAAAACATCCTCCCCATCCATACGAATGTCCGCTCCTAAAAGCGTGAGACAAAAAATAGTAGAGGCAATATCATCAGACTCAAGAATCCCAGTAATTCTTGACGTACCCACAGCCAGGCTTCCAAACATCAAAGATCGATGACTGATTGATTTATCGCCAGGAACAGCAATGGTTCCGCGGATTCTAGCAGGGGCAGTAATTATCTGCTCATCCTGATTCATCCTTAGCACCGTTCCTAAATATCTCTGCGTTGTAATCTCTCTAGATCACTTTGCGCACTTCGATCCTCGGCATCTTTATTTAGCTGGCCCAATTTTTCCCGAACCCAACCACCTGCTAGAAAGTCAAGCATTCCTGGTTCCATATCCTTGGTATCAGACAATCCTTTTTCTTCTCTACCAACCTTACCGTTTCGAAATAAATCATACTCCCATTGAGTTGCCGCAATCAGCTTGTAGAGATCCTCGTTCAAAGCTTCTCCAGAATCGATTTGATCACGCAACTCAGAAAGGCCAGCTATGTAACGATTAATCCAGTGCACTATATTAGCGGCGTTAGTCGAGGTAATGTCATAAGACATATCCCGATCTGAGGCCGCAAGACGGGTAGTGTCTCGAAAACCTCCAGCTGCCAACAAAGACAATTCGGGCCAGGCCTCAGATGCGCGAACGACAGAAAATAACGCCGTGGCAGCCATCATAGGTAAATGAGAGATTGCAGCTACATACGAGTCATGTTCTTCAGGATCCATGGTCATCACGCTCGCGCCGCACTGCTTAGCTAAATTTTGTACTGTAGCGATAGCCGCCTCACTACTATTCACCCGTGGACTAATTACCCATCTACCTCCAGTAAACAAATCCTCTGATGCAGCATCAGGACCAGTATCCGTCTTTCCAGCCATAGGATGACCTCCAACGAATCCAGTGTGGTCCGGCAAGTATTCGTTCATCCAGCCATGTATCTCACTTTTGGTCGATCCAGTATCAGTAATGATTGACTTCCTCGAAATACTTCCTGATATCTCCTCGATAAGTGGTTTCATTGCCAAAATCGGCGTTGCTAGAACGATAAGATCTGCGTCAGCGATTGCATCCAAGGGCGAAGATGTAATCTTATCTATAGCGCCAAGTGATTTTGCCTTTTTAAGAACATCTCCATACTTGTCAAATCCTCGAATCACTAGATCTGATGCCTTCTTACTATCGCTTTTATAAATTTTTTTGAGATTGAGGCCAATTGAACATCCAATAAGTCCAGTCCCTAAAATAGCTATTACCGTCATATTTAAACCCCGTTCTCTTTCATCTAAAATACTACCGTGTTTACACCAGAAAAAATTGGGACCAAGTTAGAAATTACTGGCCCGATGATTGAACCTATCCCTGGAAGACCAAACCAAGGAAGCATAATCAATAAAATAAGAATAAACATCCCGTAGTGTGAAAATTTTTCATATCCAGACCGTAGAACGCTTGGTAAAAACAAGGGAACAATTTTTGACCCGTCCAGAGGTGGTATAGGCACCAAATTAAAAACCCCGATAATGATATTAAGTAACATCACAGTTCCCAAAAAAAGACCAACCAGATTTTCCCACCCTAAGGACATATACCCTGGGCTCGCAAATGGATGAATCAATGGCACCATTCCTAATCGAATTGGTAATCCCGCCAAAATAGCAATAAGAAAATTCATACTTGGCCCAGCAAGGGCGACTAAAGCCATATCCCTCACCGGGTTTGATAAGTTATAAGGATTAACAGGTACTGGCTTAGCCCAACCGAAACCAAGAATAAACATCATGGTTGTTCCCACAGGATCCCAGTGAGCTCGAGGATTCAGCGTCAATCTACCGAGTACGAGTGCTGTTCGGTCACCTCGGAGCAAGGCCACAAGTCCATGGGAAACTTCGTGTAAAATCAATGCGGTTAGCAGTGAACAAGCAAAAGCCCCTACAAAAACCACAAAGGCCACTGGAGATTTCATCAGCAGCTCTATGTAATAGTAAAGTAACATCTGAGAGACGCTCCATTAATTAAATCAACAAATCGTGGACCCCGATGCAACCACTAATAACTAAGGATAACCTCAAAAGACGGTGTGATGATTACGATACACAGAATTACCTGATATGGCTTTTATTCCACGCTCATTTAACAAACTTTGGCCCAAATTCATTGTAATTCTGATATGTATAATTGTGCTGTTTGGCTTACTTCTTCTACCCCTGACTTGGTCTAACCTGAAACATGTATTCACATCGGATAACAAAAATTATTCACTTGTTTATTCAGTTTTTCACGAACAATTCGATGAAATCTATCTCTCAAGTCCAGAGGGTGATAGCCCGCCACGACTTCTCGCCCAAATTGGAAGGTTTACGTCACACTCCATCACCCTTGGGAACGGAATATACAAAAATAAAATTACCTATATAGCCGTGCCAACGAAATCAAACAAATCAACTCTATTGGGGACACTGTGGACGCTCGATTTAACTACTGGTGAACGTACAGCACTAGCCACAGATGCTGATCCGACAAGCTCGCCACAATGGTTAGATGACGGAGACACTCTGCTTTATAAACGCGTAAAAATTAATCACCAAGAACTTATCACTATTAACTTGGAAAGTAGAATCAAAAACATTATCTTTTCAGAAAGCTTCGCTAAGTCGGGATACGGTACCAACTTTGGTGGTGTCTATCCCGTGGGTCAGGACACAACAAATAACATTATTTTTGCAAAACTTACGTCGAGTGGTACTGATGTCCTCGCAGTAGATAGGATCACTAAGGACACTACTAACTTATTTCACGCCTCGAACGAATTCGCAAGAGATTTCTCCCTGAGCCCTGGTAAAACACAGCTAAGCTATCTCGTAGCCATGGAAAAATTTGAACGGCTAAACTACCAAACTGTCATATATAACTTAAGTAGCAAAAAATTGACCACTTATACATCAGACAGCTACGAACAATTTTCCCCGAAATGGGTACCCCGTACAGATTTACTATCTATCGGGCAGATTAATATGAAAAATCGATCTGGTGCCGTAATACTTTTCTCCGAAAAATTCTTAGAAGAATTACCTCCGCCGAAGCGTGGGTTTGATGTTCCAATTTCATGGTCACGCGACGGGAGATACCTAAGTATAAAAAATTATTCAGGAACGTCTGGATTACAGCCAGGGAGTAGTTCCCTGATGATTATCGATCGTAGTTTAGGAACCCGTACACTGTTAGAAAGTGCATCTGA
Organism: Dehalococcoidia bacterium; assembly: GCA_963694535.1. Taxonomy (GTDB): domain Bacteria; phylum Chloroflexota; class Dehalococcoidia; order UBA2979; family UBA2979; genus UBA2979. The sequence continues at coordinate 19,349 of CAVODE010000018.1, read as the reverse complement.
GACAACGATCGTTGGGTGGTGGTCAAATGACTAGAACATTCCTGACCAAGCTTCGAGTGAGCATTTTTTTTATTTTGTCTCTAGTTTTTTCTTGCACTGTTTTCGGATTTCTCTCTCACTGGGATATTGAGAACACGAGTGCATGTGCATTCGGAGTGTATAGACCCGCAACTTACGAAGGTGCTGAAGATAGAACCCTATACACAACAGCTATTGAGGCTGCTTCTACCAATAGATTATTTCCTACAGACAACCGATTTTCTCTAGATATTCTGGAACAAGGAGATCGATATAGTCGCACGACGACTGGTGGTCATATTCCAGCAACACTCATCAAGGCGATAGCATGGATCGAAACCAGAATGACCATGGCAACAAAATCAACTATGTGGAGTGGGGTGGGTGATTCCACCATCTCATTTGACTGTGGACATGGGATAATGCAAGTAACATCGGGAATGACTACTCCTCTCGGAGTAGACAATCAACCATCTGATACACAGGCTCTAACTGCTACACATTTTGCGTACAACATCGCACGAGGCGTCAAAATACTTGGATCCAAGTGGAACAATGCTCCGGAAAGCGCACCGATTATGGGGACTGATACAAATTCATCTCCTGAAATCATAGAAAATTGGTATTACGCAACATGGGCTTATAACGGATTCACGGGTGCTGGATCCTCGAGCAGTAACCATCCACTTGACCCCATGTTCCCCTGGCCACGAACGCCCTACCTATGTAATGGCTCACAAAGCCATAACCAATTTCCTTATCAAGAATTAGTATGGGGTTGTATAAAAAATCCTCCATCAGTGAGTGGCAGCACGCTCTGGGATTCTATTCCGGCTTCACTTCCTGACCTCAATAATCCGAACGTGAGATCCGCACTTGCACCAAGTAATTTCTTCGCCCCCTATACAAATATGGACCTCATCACCCCAAAACCGTCTCATGCTGAATCAATTTCATCGCCGGCAGAAAATCAAATACAAGTAATTGTTGGAAGCCCTATTTTCTCGGCATCCGACCGAACTCAAACAATCCGCATAAATAACCCAGCTGCCACTATGTGGGTTGACGTACCAGTAAAAAACTTTGGGACTGGGCTCTCCACCTGGCGGGCTAAGTCAGATTCAGGCTTTTTACAACTCTCGCCACCCACAGGAATAGCTGTAGGCTCAGATTACGAATGTAATTCATCTCTGTGCGCCAAGAATTCACTCAGAATCGAAGTTAATCCGACATTACTTCCTGGTTCATACTCGACAGGTACCGTGACCATCTGGTCTCCTAACGCAACGACTGATCCTATTAAAATACAAATCAATGTTTTAGCTGACTTCGAACTCACATTTCCGGGTTCATCAAAAAAAGACTGAAGGACTACGGCCACGTACATGACTCTACTCACTGAAATAGCGAATTCATGGGACCCACATGATGACGAAATTGAAAACATCATGTTAAATTCCGAATTTAAAGATTTAAGGCAATTCAGTCGAGCATCTAACTACGTTTTCCTTGCGACTCTTACACACGCTGAATTTCAAGAAGGTTTAGTGGTATACAAGCCTGCGCAAGGAGAACAACCGCTCTGGGATTTTCCTCCTAACCTCTATCAACGTGAAGTGGCAGCGTACCAGTTATCAAAACTGCTGAACTGGAACATCATTCCGCCTACGGTTATCCAACCTGATGCGCCACATGGAATCGGCTCAATACAACTGTTCATAAACCACGACCCAAATGAACATTATTTCTATCTACAGGAAACACTTGGTTTATCAGGTGAGATCAACTACGAAAAAAGTAGCTCCTTCAAAAGGAGTAACCCTTTAGTGAAATTAGATTATTCCTTCCTGAGGCTTGCAATACTGGACATTATTATAAATAATGCTGATAGAAAAGCAGGGCATATACTCCGAGATCAGCAAGATAATATATGGGGAATCGACAATGGCTTGAGCTTCCATACAGAGCGTAAGCTTCGCACAGTCATCTGGGACTACAGCGGATTAGAAATTCCAGCTAACTGGTCTGCCGATCTAAAAAAAGTTCACGCCCTGATTACAGACTCAAACAGTGGTCGACAAATATTTTCAATGCTCTCAGAAAGCGAGATTTCAGCAATGTTAGACAGGATAGAAAATCTTATCAAAGCTGGCACCCTACCAGAAATGTTCTACGAACGATGCGTGCCTTGGCCTTTAATTTGAAATCAGTTTTACTTTGCGCACACTACTTTAGCCACCACACTCCACATGAGTTTCACTCCCAGTTTAAAATTATCTTGTGTTAAAAATTCATCATTAGCGTGAAAACCATCCAGCTCCGCTTGGGAAAAAAGACAAGGTATAAAACCATAAGACGGTATGCCTAAGGTTCTCAAAAATCGATTATCCGTACCGACAGTTGAGGTAGTCTGTGACACGACAGCATCCTCAAAGAAATCCTTAACAGAGTTTTCGATCGCGACTGATAATTCGTTACCCCATTCAGATATCACTGGGTCCGGCTCATTAGGAATTTCCTCTAACGCATACGCAAATACTATTCTATCGTCATTAATTTGGCTCTCAACTTGTGCCTGCCAATCACCCAAATCCATCCCCGGAAGCAGTCTGCAATCAAAAAGAGCCTCCGCACTTCCTGGGATCACATTAAACTTAAACCCACTATTAAAAATAGTGAGGTTAATGGTATTGGTGAGACCAGCTTCCATATCGGGAGACATTAATCCGTCTTGGCGCAACTTTTTAAAGTCAAAGTCTTTGTTAATTAAACTTTTATCAGCTAACGTTCGAACGAGTAGGGTGTTTTGTTCGGAAATATCAAGATCCCGTTTCCAATTAACTAGCTTTTCGCACGCCTCCACTAAGTGAACAATTGGATTGTCAACCGTTGGCTTGCTGCCATGTCCAGGAGTGCCTTTCACTGTGAGCTTAAACGGCGCCATGCGCTTCTCAGAAACTGCCACTTGAAATATGTCTAGTGGAATGGATGTAAACGATTCCAGCCCAGATGCACCTTCATTAAGGCTGAACTCACAGTCAAAAAGTTCCGGTCGATTATCAATTAACCACTTCATTCCAAATCGAGACCCAGTTTCCTCATCAGGTACCGAAAGAAAAACCAAATCTCGGCTCAAAGGTATATCAAAACGTTTAATCAGTATCATACAAAAAAGATGAAAAATTGTGACACTCTTCATGTCTACAGCACCTCGGCCATATATCTTACCCTCGATAATTTCACCCCCAAAGGGGTCTACCCTCCAGTCTTCTTTGCGGGCTGGAACAACATCAGTATGCGACGCTAGCATTAACGACCGACTATGGGCTGAGCCTTTCAAACGAGCAAAAACAGCCTTACGCCCATCCTTAATTTCAATGTACTCAGGAGTAATTCCCTCTTTCTCAAGAAGTTCACCTAAAAACTGCGCCGCAGGAGTCTCACGTCCAGGTGGGTTTGATGAATCAATTTGTAGGTACCGGACAAATGCACCTTCTGCTTCATGACGCACGTCAGACCAATCAATATTCACAATAATACCCACCTCGCTATACACACTTAGTATAATAAATAGAATGAAGGTTTCTTAGAAGTGCCAATTTTTATCGAAATAGTCAAAACTCAAGAAGACTTAGATGCAATACTGGATCTACGATCCTCTGTCTTCATAGATGAACAACTGGTACCCGAAGAGGAAGAAATTGACGATCTAGATACGCTCGAATCAATTGTCGATGATAAAGTCATCCATCTTATTGCAAAAGAAAATAATAAGATTACCGCTACTGCGCGAATGTTTGTTGAGGGCAACTCCATCATTTCAAGCTCTAAGGAAACCCATCTTCATGTTGGCCGCGTAGCAGTTCGATACGACGCTCGGAAAACTGGTGTAGGAAGATTAGTTATGGACAAATGCCACCAAGTTGCAGCTGACCGAGGATATTCAATAGTCACTCTCTCGGCACAAGTACAAGCGTTGGGATTTTACGAAAAATTAGGCTATCAGGCACGAGGCAAGATATATTTAGACGCAGGGATAGAACATCGTGACATGGACATCCAAGTCTCTGGATAACTGGCGTCACCTTTTCATAGTTAATTAATAAATTGAGGTTTTATGACTACCGAACTAGATTTACCACTCAAAAAAATATTGCCACTCAGTAGCTCCACGTCAGACGAGGGTACTTTGACTATTGGTGATTGCTCCACAAGGGATCTCGCAAATGAATTTGGTACCCCACTGTATATATACGACGCAAAAACATTACGAAATCAGGCCTCGGAGTATATAAAGGCCTTTAATGCAAAGTGGCCATATGGAGTCGAAGTTCACTATGCGTCAAAAGCATGGATCAATGTTCCGATGGCTCAATTCCTAGCGGGCGAAGGACTTTCATTTGATGTCGTGTCTGGTGGCGAAATGGCTGTTTTACAAAGAGCAGGCGTTGATGTCTCCCACTCAGCCTTTCACGGAAATAACAAAACAGCGAACGAGTTACGAGAAGCCTTAGAAAATAAATTAGGCCACATCGTTATAAATAGTGTCGATGAAATAGAGTTGCTTGAGTCAATTTCTGAAGAAATGGGAATAATCCAGAAAGTAATGCTTCGAATTTCACCCAGTGTCGATGCACATACGCATGCAGCCACTACGACGGGACTCGTGGACTCTAAGTTTGGAGTGGCAATTGAAAATAACGAAGCATATGACGCATGCATCAAAATTAATGAGGCGAAGCATCTAGACTTTCGGGGAGTTCACATGCATCTTGGCAGCCCAATATTCGGGATGGAGCCTTATATAGCTGGAGTCAAAGTCGGTGCGCAATTAATAAAGCACCTTTCAGATATAGGCATCCTTGTATCTGATTTCTCTCCAGGAGGAGGTTTCGCGGTCGCATACACCAACTCCGACAATCCCCCCGAACCCTCAGCATATGCCAGCGCAATTTGCGAAACACTTGCAGAGCAAGCAGATCTGCTCTCGTTTCCTCCACCAAGACTAATCATTGAACCAGGGCGAGCTTTAGTAGCTAGGGCCGGAGTTGCTCTCTACTCAATCGGTTCAAGAAAAGAAATACCTGGTATTCGAACTTATGTAGCGGTGGACGGCGGCATGTCTGACAATATACGCCCGGCCATTTATGGCTCAGAGTATGAAGTAATGGCTGCGGAAAGGCCATTCGATCCTGCCCAAGAAACAGTAACTATTGCAGGAAAGTTCTGTGAATCAGGTGATGTCCTCGCGAGAGATGTAAAATTGCCTGTCCTTAAAAGAGACGAGTTGATCGCTATTCCAGCTGCTGGTGCCTACCAGTTGGCCATGGAGTCAAACTATAATCTCTCCCTAAAACCAGCCGTTATCATGGTTGAAGGCGGCAAAGCGTACGTCATACGGCGAAGAGAAACATATGATGACCTCACAAGTTTAGATGTCACAGATCAAATTGGCCCCTTGATATCGACTGATAGTCCGTAGGAGCTTAGTTGTGTTGTTCGATAGCGAGGCAAAAGTCCAGTCCAACGGCGAAATAACCAACTGGGGAATGCATGGGGCTGAACAAGCAGTAAAACTTTTGCAGGAAGACATCAAAAACAATAAGTTTAGCCGAAGCTATCTCATTACTGGCCCTAAAGCTGTCGGTAAGAGAACTCTTGCAACTCGATTTACTCAGGAACTTTTTTCACCGAACGGTAAACAAAACAACTCATACTCAATTTACGACGCAATTGAAAAAGAAGAATTTGGTGATGTTCAGTGGGTTCGAATCGGTGGAGAATGCAAAGGTGGCTGCGGGATTCACCCAACAAGATCTATCGGAGTCTGCCAGATCCGAAGTATGAATAAAGATATGAATCTTAAATCTTTCACCGGAACTCATAAAGTATTTGTTATTGATTCCATAGATGACGTCCCGCCAAGTGGGCAGGATGCTTTACTCAAACAACTTGAAGAACCCCCACCGCACACCACAATACTGTTGCTTTCAGCTAATCCTGGCAATCTTAATCTCACCATAAAATCGCGTTGCCAACTAGTGCAAATACCTGCAATGTCCAGAGATTTATTAGCGGACGCAATATTGAAATCTAACTTAACCGATGACATTCAGTCTGCCAATAAATACGCAACAATAACCAAGGGGTGCTATGGCCGTGCATACACCCAATTAACCGACCCAGCATATGAAATAACACTTAACTCAATACTAGAAGATATCGAAATTCTCGCCCGTGCTGGAAGCCGGGACCGAATGAATTATAGTGAAAGATTAGGTAAAGCTTGGCGTAACGAACCTGAGGTGGTGCTTGAAACACTAAATATTTGGAAGGCCTGGTGGCGTGAAGCGCTCCAGATAGCAGCGAATATTGTCTCAATCGAACTTTCTATTTTTCACCATAAGTCTGACTCGCAACTGACTTCCCAAATCGCTCTTCAGGCACTTACGGCACTCGAAGAAGCTGAAAATAATCTTCAGGTAAATGTCAACGCAAGGCTTGCACTAGACGTAATGATGATTGATATACCACAACTCTCCAACACTCATTAGAATACAAGTCTGACCATTAAATAACGACACTTTGTAAGTTACAGAGTATTCGCATACTGACTGGAAAAATCATGGAAAAAATAGCAGGTGTCCGCCTGTCTACTGCCGCAGAGCTCTTATATTGTAGCCCCGGAGAAATTGACTTAAAAATCGGTGACTATGTGATAATCAGCACCAACCGCGGCGAACGTGTTGGTCGCGTAGTCCTGACACCTGACCAAGTCATGGCCGGGAGCACAAGGGGTCCTATCCGAGTAATTGAACGCTTGGCAACTGAGGACGATATGTCTCGTGAACACCAAGCAAAAGACAAAGCAAAGGAAGAAATCCGCCGCACACAAGCGTATGCGGCACGTATAAACTCAAAGATACGTGTCGCGAGTCTCCACTATGACCTTGCCGGAAATTACCTTGATATTAAATATACGGCACCCGATCAGCAACATCGTAGAGAAAATGATTTATTAAAGATTCTGTCCGAAAATTACTCTGAAACAATTAATTTAACGAAAATTGGGGATCGTGATAGAGCAAAAGAAACTGGTGGTTTCGGCGTTTGTGGCCGAGAACTCTGTTGCTCTTCTTGGATGACTACCTTTCCATCCATTTCAATTAAACTCGCTAAAGATCAGGGCCTCGCCCCCAATCCCTCAAAAATATCCGGAGTATGTGGCCGATTACTCTGCTGCCTAACCTTCGAAGTAGATGCCTACAGAGAAATTGCCGGAACACTTCCTAAAATCGGCAAAACCATCAGCACCCCTGCAGGCAGAGCGAAGGTTCTCTCAATCAATTATCTGAGTGAAACAGTGAGACTTCACTTCAAAGATACGGGAGAAATTATTCAGATATCTGCCGCGGAATTACGCTCTCAGATGGGTACTACGGTGAGACCAATTGAACTCGATAGTAAAGTCGAAGCAGCTGTTCGTTTAGAGGATGAAGAACGACAAAAGAATTTACTGGCCGTGCTCACGCCGATAGATACGCCAGCTGAAAAAGACTCCGATCCGAATCGCAAGCAGCCAGAGAAGCGAAAACAAGACAAAAATAAAAGTAGGCCTCGACGTAGTACTACCTCTAGCAAGAGCAATAGTAGTCAAATCGCTCGGCGGAGACCCGCCGGCACAAAGGCAGAACAAACTTCATCCGAAGAAAGCAATTCGCCCCAAACTAAAAACCGTCGCCGAGGAAAGCGTGGGGGCAAACGACGTAATCCTGAAAATGAAAGCTCGAAAACAGACTAATTGATTTGTATTGGACAATAAACAATGACTAACTCTAATAGTGCAATTGCGTCTGCTGATTGGATTATGAATAACCTCGACGATCCTGAAATCATTTTTCTTCACGTTGGCGCCACGAAAACTGAATATCATGAAGGACACCTGTTGAAAGCGGTATGGGCAGATGGCTATGGAGACTTTACCACTGAACGTAATGGAATTCGAGCGCTTGCACCAGAACAACAACAACTCGAATCCACTCTGGGCAGAATGGGTATCTTAGGTAAAAATGGATCGCAAAAGATAGTTTGCATGGCGAGAGATATATCACCATGGCCGTACAGAGCCTACTGGGTACTTAAGTATTTCGGTGTCGAAAACGTATCTATCGCGGCTACATCGGTCGCCGCCATGGAAAAAATTGGATTTCCTACAACCACATCTGAAATAGATACAACACAGGTAATCTGCGAAGTTGACTCGGCAAATCAAAATATAATAGTAGATCAGGAAGACGTTCTAGCTGTCAGTAATAACCAAAAGACCGGCCTAATCCTCGACTGCCGCTCAAGCGAAGAATATCTTGGTCTGCCAGGCGAGCATCCTGCTACAAGGTATGGACGGATCCCTGGAGCCTCACACTTGAATTGGGAAGATTTACTAGATGAGGATGCACAATTGCTTGATACCGAACAGCTTATCGCCCTATATGCGAAGTCTGGAGTCGACGGAAATACGCCAGTCTATCCCTACTGTGGCGGAGGTATTAGATCAGCAGTATCTTGGTTTGTGATGTCTGAACTCCTAGGCTGGACAAACACGAAAAATTATGATGGGTCGTGGGCAGAATGGTCCTACCTCGAACATTTACCAATTGAGGCAAATTAATTAGTCACTTGCAGGCACTAATTTGGGCCATATGATCGCGAATATGATCCGCATGACTCACTACCCGCTGTCTAAGTGAACGACTATTGCCCTCAACTATTCCTCGGCGGCCCCACGCTGCATCAGGAGTATGAGCCAATAGCTCAACGGTTTCCTGTATTTCTTGATCTATATAGTCCAAAAGCTCGAGACTTGACCGGTTCATAAAACCACGCGCCTGTATTTCCTGATCCTCGCTCACGCCCACTCTTTGTGGATCAGTCATAGTTACCATACGATGAATGAATATGCCATTTACATGAACATAAACGCCAATATGAGCAAGCGTGCGCTTAGCTGACCAGATGTCGTCAGCTCTCCCCAATCGCATCTCCGCCTCAGAAAACGAGTTCACAACTGCCCTTAACTCTGTCCTGACTTGAATTAAATCATCGACAAGATGAGCATACTTTTCCGGGGCTCCGGTCACAAAATCAATACGCGACATGCTAGCCTCAATTCACAATCAGTCTATTGAAAACCATAATTCAATTCTCAACTATAAACAGCCGGATCCAACTCAAACATTAGCTCAACCTCTACTGAAGAACCAAGAGGTAAAGCAGAAACTCCGATGGCCGCTCTAGCGCCCATACCCACCTCGGGGCCAAACACATCAATTAATAACTGACTTGCGCCATCTATAACTTTGGGCTGTTGGTGAAAATCAGGTGTTGAGGCGACGTAGCCTGACAACTTCATAAGTCGAATTCCATCTAATCCACCTATAAACTTCTTCACTGCAGCTAAACCATTAATCGTGCATATACGAGCTGCTTGAATTGCCGAATCAACTCCCACACTGTCTCCAACTACCCCTGGGTGCACAAGTGAACCCTCACTGATTGCGATCTGTCCGGATACGTAGAGGTAATAACCTCCGCGTCGAACTGGTTGATATAGCGCTAGTGGGCTAGTTATCTCTGGTAACGAAATTCCTAATTCTGCCAGTTTCGCCTCTACATCGTTTGAATATACAGATGGTTCCATTCTTATCTCCTTTCACATACGAACGACCTACCGCAATAACTACAATTGATTCTCACCAATAACACTATCAAGGATTCCGGTAAGCTCCTCATCAGAATAAAAATAAATTGTAAGCGCGCCGGCACCTTTCGAATTCCGGCGCAGCTTAGCCCTTGTACCCAATGCTTGTTGGATGGCATCCTCAAGCCCTGCATCCTCTCGGTTCTTAGGCTGTGACTTCACGATTGGCTTTGCCACATTTTGAGCCAGCAATCGCTCAAGATCTCTAACGCTCAGTTGCTTGGATACAATTAATTCGCATAGCCTTACTTGTTCCAACCCATCTTGAATCTGCAGCAAAGTTCGAGCATGACCGAAGGAAATAGATCCATCACGCAAATATCCCTGAGCTCCGCCCGAAAGATCAAGAAGTCGTAGAACATTTGCGACTGCACTCCTCGAACGACCAAGTCGATCACCAATCTCCTGTTGAGTTAACCCAAATTTTTCCTGCAGTTGTCTAAATGCCTCAGCTTCCTCAAGTGTACTCAAGTCGGCCCGTTGCAGATTTTCCACTAAGGCCAACATCAAATGATTATTCTCTCCCATCTCGCGCACTACGCACGGGATGCTGTCCAAACCAGCTGCTCGCGCTGCTCGCCATCGGCGCTCGCCAGCAATAATGAGAAATCTGGAATTATCCAAATGAGATCTAGTGACCAAAATAGGCTGCAAAACGCCATGAATCGTTATCGACTGCTTTAGAGTCTCAAGTTCTGCCTCATCAAAATGCTTTCGTGGTTGCTCCGGATCTGGTGAGATCAGGGTGACTTGAATCAGATTACTCTCACTCGTAGTCTTTGACGACTCATTTTTCTGAGGAGAGCCTTGAAACAAAGCATCTAATCCTCTTCCTAGACGGGGTGAACCACCCATATATACACCATCCCTCTCTTCGTTACGGCTTCAAATCAAGTCGCTCGATGACTTCAAGCGCCAATGAATTATAAGCAATCGCGCCAGCCGAATCAGGCGCATAGTCAGAAATTGTTTGCATATGGCTTGGTGCCTCCGCAAGTCTCACAGATCTTGGAATTACTGATTCAAATGTTGCAGCAAATCGTGATCTCACCTCTCGCTCCACCTCAGCAGCAAGATTCGCTCGGTTATCAACCATAGTGAGCACGATACCGAGAATTTTGAGCTCCGAATTCAAATTTTCCGTCACTAATTTAATAGTCTCCTGAAGTGAACTCAACCCCTCAAGTGCAAAATATTCACACTGTAGAGGTATTAAAACAAAATTTGACGCCACCAAGGCATTTATAGTCAAAAGGCCCAGTGCGGGAGGGCAATCTATGATGATCACGTCGAAATCACTTTGCAGCGAAAAAAGCGCACTTTTTAAACGCGTCTCTCGAGCCATGGTACCCACTAGCTCGATTTCAGCTCCGGCCAATGCCGTGGAACTCCCTAGCAGGGATAATCCAGATGACTGAGTCGCAACTAATAGCCTAGATACATCCTCACCCTCAATTAGGACACGGTAAAGAGCGTCACTGGACTCGCTAGCCTCTCTGCCAATCAATGAGGACGTAGCATTAGCTTGCGGATCCGAGTCAACCAATAAAACCTGCAATCCCATTTCACCGAGTATTGCAGCGATAGACACAGCTGTCGTCGTCTTACCAACTCCACCTTTTTGATTAGCAATTGCGATAATCACCGCTTGCTTTTCTACGTGGTTTCTCCCACTAACTTCGCTCTTCACTTTAGAGTCACGAAGCATTGACCGAACTTCCGGCCAACGTGGCATCGGTGCTGGACCTGACTTCTCCACAGCCATCGCTCCATAACCTACTGCCGTCTTCACTGCTGCAACCAGACTAATCTCTCTAGTTATAGCAAATGCGGCAGCAAACGAATCTCCAGCGCCTGTTGCATCTACAGCTCGCGCTGGAATCGCATCAACAGTATAACTTGCGCCCCGCGATCTAAGGTCTGCACCCTGATCCCCATTCGTAACAACTACTAATTCGCAGCTTGCGACCAATTCATCCATATCTGATTCCGACCAACCACTCGTCTCACTACTAGACAAAAAAATAGTCACGCCGGACCGACACAATTGCCTGAGATTATCCGTCGGTGACGAATTCATTCCAATGCTCTGATCACTTTCAATAGTACGCTGCAGACCTTGCCCAATAATCCACATCTTAGAGTCTGGAAATCTCCTATAAAAGGACTCAATATCAATATCGTCCGGGAGAAGTGGTCCGAAAATAATATTCTTCGGATTCGGCCACTCTACTGGTAAATCAGACGCACAAAGCGCCCTTGTAGGTCTGTTAACTAAACGCAGCGAACGTTCACCAGTTTGCGTCTGCCCAATACGAAAAGTAAGCGTCTCGGAGTCTTCTACAATTTTAACCGTGTGACCTACTAGTGCACTACGGTCCAGATCTCGAGACCCAATAGTTAGGATATTTGCCCGCACACCAAGCGCAGCGACCGTTCGACCGGCGTAGCTTGGAACCCCACCTGGAGTTGATTCATTTGCTGAAAACATATCGCGGGTAACCAGACCCACTATCAAAACAGGCTCTGCAGCATGTGACACTTCTGACATATTCAGGCGATCTAACTCTTCCAACGGTACTGCCAAACCATCAAGACCCTTATAAATGAGTCACAATAATAAGCATTATCTGAACAGAATAGTAACTTAAACCTAAGTATTACTCTTCTTCGTCGTCGAACCCTCCATCAGATCCCTCATCTGTCTCGTCATTATCCTCTGCTGGCAGTACTTCAATTCTCCTGTCCCTGCCCCGTCCGATAGACTGGGTGGCTATGTCTGTACGCTCTTGCAGACTTAAGTGAATTATTCGTCGGTCACCGGCAGACATTGGCTTTAACTCAATAATGTCGCCAGTCTCACTAACATCATTTGCTACCTCTTCGGCCAACTCACGCAACCTATCATGGTGCCTTCGACGGTATCCCTCTATGTCTACAGAGAAAATAGGAGAACCTTGTTTTCCCTTACCCACTATGGTATTTAGCAGGTATTGAAGTGAACTCAAGGTATCGCCACGTTTACCAATCAACACGCCTATATTATCTGCTGATTCCTCATCAGTCGCGTCGACTTCAAGTGTGACATCACGACGCTCCCGATCAGTATCTGAATCCTCATTCTCACTCATCGTTATTTCTGTACCCGTAAAGCCAAGAAGAGTTAGTACATCCCTAAGAGTGCTCCCAGCCTCATCTACCTCGTCCTCATACGTTCCCGAAGGCTGCAAAGGCAGATCCTGCGGTGACCCCGGAATAGGAATCTCATCATCTTGAGAGACTCCTATTATTTCAGGTTTCTCAGCCGCAGAATCATCGTCTTGTGAAGACCTACGATCAATTTGCTTGCTCGAGTCTCCAGCATCATCTTCACCGCTGGATTGCTTCCTGGCACGACCAGCACCAGATTTATCCTTATCTCGATTAGGCCTCTTAGAATCACCAGAACGCGGACTGCGCTTACCTCGTTCTTTCTTCGCTCGATCCGCCTTCGCAGTAATAACTACTACCGCATCTTGTCCGCCTATCCCAAGAAAACCCTCCTTAGCGTCTTTTTCGACGTCGACGTCTGCCTGATCCCTGCTGATCCCTAGATCTGCCAGACCCTGCTCTATCGCCTCCTCGACGCTTTTCGCGCTTACCGTCACTTGCCGACTGTCTTGATCCTTCTGATTCGTCATTATCGCCCTCCTTCTCTGAGTTCTCTTCATCATTATCTTGAGAAACTGTTTTTTCTTTACCACTTGATTCGGTGCTAGGTGGAACGAAATCGTCCATCCCGATCTGGCGCCGAATTAAATTTGGAATCAATGAACCCCAACGGAAATCGCCAGGGCCAACAAAAATCCACTGCAACACTATTCCTATGAGCGTGCTACTTCCCCAATACAAACCTAATCCCGCCGGTGTTGCAAGGACGAACCAAGTAAACATCAATGGAAACATCCACTGCATCATCGTATTCATCTGTTGCTGGTTGTCGCTACGGCTCGCTAAATTTCTGTTCGAGGAAATTCGTTGTTGAAGCCACATAGAACAAAAAACTAGTGCAGCTAAGGTGAAATCACCATTTTCACCAAGATCAAGCCATAAGAAGTCTTTTGATAAAGGAATACTATTCTGTAGCCACGCATAATCATACAAACGATCAGATAACGCCACTACTGACTCAGGCGTGCTGCCGAGAGTAATTCTGATGACTTGGTAAAGTGCGATGAAAATAGGAAACTGTATCAGTTGCGGACCCAAACACCCCAACGGATTAACTCCTGCCTCCCGATAAAGCTTCATAGTCTCTTCTTGCCGTCGCTTAGGATCCGAGTATTTCTTCTGAATCTCCTGCATACGCGGCTGAATTTCCTGTAATTTCTTCATCGAATTCAACATTCGAATCGTCAAGGGAAATAAAAGCGCACGAGACAAAAATGTAAAGAGCAGAAGTGCCAAACCATAATCACCTAACGAAACATTAGTGAGACCCACCATTACATTTACCAGAGGGGTCTCTAAACATGTTCGCCAAATTGCTCCTATAGGCACAACAATCTCCTAATTCCGATATTAATCATCAGTATTACCTTGCCGCCCTGAAAAAAGAAGCCGTGCAGAGCCGGTTAAAGCATCTATCTCTAGTAATTGATTATCTTTTGTAAGCACGACAAGCATATCTTTGATCAAAATAGGATTTGCATCGATATCCCGACCAGTAACGGATTCCCACATTTTGTTCCCAGTATCAAGTTCCAACGCTAAAACAAGTCCATCTCTGTCGACGAGTATTATCGAATCCCGGTAAATCACTGGCCTCGCACGAAAATTTGACTCAGGATAACTACGAAACCACAAAATACGACCAGAATTCACATCAACCGAATATATAGTCCCACGGGTAGTGGGCGCGTATAAATTCGATCCATCAATCACCGGCTGGCCTACAATCCAGCCATCTGTCGAGATTCTCCAGTCAATTTCGGGCCGATCCAGATCAACTTTCAATAATTCTGATCCAAAGGTACCAATATAGCCTGCCTGATTCACAAACAAGCCATCACCTGGTACACCACCGTTCAAATTTAATTCACCCATTCTTTCACCAGACATCAGATCCAGAAAAATCATCCGCCCTTTCCTCATATCCGTTAAAACCAGGCTACCTTCAAACACATGAAGGCTTGACCAAATTCGATCAGTCCCAGTGGCCCATCTCTGAAGTATCTCGCCTGAATTAGCCATTATCTTAAAAATCGAACCCTGATCTGTCGCTATATAGAGATAACCATCGGCAAGAACGGGGCTCGAAATGACTTTTTCCTCTAACTCACTAGCCCAAATCTGAGTAGGATTATCTCTTACGCCACCTAAAAGAGATAATTTTCTTACAACACCAGAATTTGATGCTATATATATATCATCTCGTCCAACCACTAAAGGCGTTGCATAAAACGGATCTTCAGAAAATTTACTACCAGACCCTCCGCCGAACAAGCCGCTCAAAAAGCCACCGCCTTCGTCGGCGATATCTTCAAGCTGCACTTCTGGAAAAGACCAAAGCAGCATACGGTTTGAAGATTCCGATATATCAATACCAGAAATACGGCCTCTATCCACTTGGGCTAGCAGAATCGAGTCTGCTAACTCTAGCGGAGGAGACCAGCCTTCAGGATTAGCGAGTCGTGCACCACAAGCAGAACTTAAAAGCAAAATAAGCATTACGCCCATAACTGCATAAATTGCAGAAAAGGATTGTTCCACGTGAAACATCTTACCCACTGTTACACTCCAAACCTCAAATGTCTAAACGCCTATCCACTTGAACATTTATCTAATTGGATCGTATCCGCTACCGCCACCTGGGCGACACCTTAATAGACGTCCAAAAATCTTTATTAAAGCTTCAATTGGCCGATAATTCTCCAGCGCATTTCTTGCGTACTCTGAACATGTCGGTTCGAATCGGCATGCGGGACTCAGTTGTGGAGATAGGTACCTTTGATACAAACGTACAAGCAACAAGAGTGCCCTACTACCCAAACCACTAATTACGGTCATTAACTCAACCTGCTCACTAATCTAGGAATAAGAATTTTCGTGCTTGTTGCTCAGCTCAAACGCCTGCGTCTTACTTAAATTAATACAGTTTCGGTGATGTCAGACGACAGACTACCTAGATATAAGAGACTAATGCTTTAGGCTGCTACGCGCGACAGTAACTGATGCCGGTGCTTCCAAATCAAGCTTTGAAAAGCAGTGCTCAATCTCTTGACTTAGATTGCCAAAAGCTGCCAGGCGTGCTTCTGGTCGAGCAATTATCACGACCAAATAATCTGTACTCAAAGAAAAATTTCTGATAATACTCTTGATTCGTCTACGCACGAGGTTCCGTTGTACCGCATTACCAACCTTTTTACTAACGGTAATTCCAACTCGACCTATTGACTGATCATCGTCCCGTAGCAATGCTAGAACGGTAACCAATTTACCTCGAGATCGACTGCCATGACTCATTACTAACTGAAAATCCACACGACTCCGCATAGTTTCGAAACTTACGTTATGTTTGGACATCACAAATCAGCTTAATTATGCTCTCAACACAACAGGCCTGCTGTTGACTATAGGCTCTAAACCGACAGCCGAACCCTACCGCGAGCTCGCCTGCGACGAATTACTGCTCTTCCACCTTTAGTGGACATTCTACTTCTGAATCCTAGCTTTCGCTTACGCGGAAGGCGCTTAGGTTGCCAAGTCCTCTTCACAATTAATCACCTTCCTACAACACCGATGCCATAAACTGATTTCAAGTAGGCAGACTAAAGATTCTAATCTCCCCCTTTGTCTAAAGCAAACCTTCTGCCAAATTCATCAACCAACTACGGGCGAGAACACACGGCCAGACTCGTGTATCCTAACCTATGTTTATAGCGCCACTGTAGCTCAGCGGTAGAGCAACGGTTTTGTAAACCGTCGGTCGAGGGTTCGATTCCCTCCGGTGGCTCCATAATCAAAAGATTCGCTTCATGCCACAGACATCGCACGAGCGATCCTCAAGGCCACTGTAGCTCAGGGGTAGAGCAACGGTTTCGTAAATCGTAGGTCGTGGGTTCGATTCCCACCGGTGGCTCCATGATTTAAGTGGAACCACATGAGTAGGAGGTATTATCGATGAGAAAATTATCAAAAATGCTTAATCAGGTAGGTGATCGGCCAGGCACTCTGGGCTTCGTAAGTCAGAAAGATGTCGAAAAACTAGAGGTTGCAACGTTTCTTTCAATCGAGAATAAAACCGAGCTTCAATCTCTTACGGTTAAGGACGTTTCTGCAATTCTGATCACTGACAATTCAATACTTGAGTCATACAGCCCACCGCCATCTTTAGTTATTGGGCTCGATTTACGTGAACAAAATGAAATCTCTAATAAGAGTCAGTATGAGGAAATAGACTTCGCACTCGTACGCTTAAGTAGTAATTGGCAAGCGCTCGACAGTGAAGACTGCGGACTAATACTTGAACTCGACCTAAGTGAAGAAACAAACGATATCACCGAGCTCATTCAACTACTACAAGGCAAACAAGCTCTTCCATTAGACGCAATTTTGTTATCTGGCAGCCTCTCTGAGGACCTGGGCACGATAAAAAACCAGCTAAATCTCCGTCGGTTTAACGAAGCAGTGGGACTCCCGCTGATTATTGCAGAGAGCTCGGCGGACTCAGATCCTGACCGACTTAGAGCCTTAGGTATTAAAGGATTAATGGCCTAGGTACATTAAGTGCCAAGCCCATTAGCTAGTGATTCTCGCCTGAGATATCAGTATCAGGCTGCTGGAATTTCCAGCTGAGACCACGATTCATTCGATATAGATAGCCTACACTCGCAAGCCCAAATAAAATCAAGGTTGCGCCAATTCCATAAAAAAAGACCTGCACTGCATTATCGGAAAGTATCAAGCCCTGATTGGTGGCATTCGCCTCTGAGCCTCCCGCCGCGTACACCAGCCCAGCATCAAAAAACAGCCCGATAGTCAGTATCACCACAACGAACAAATAACTCTTCATACACCTTTACCTATCTATCTATAGCGTAACTCAATGACTACTAAGACTATTCTAATAAAGAATTTCCTAAAAATCCCGTCGTGAAAAAAAATGGTAGGCGCCGACAGTGCTAACTACGCCCACCAGAAAAAGTGGTATGAGAAAAAAACTGGGGCTGCTCAAGCCGCGGACAAAATTTCCATAACTCCCAAAAATATCCTCCAATACGACACTAACGGATCCAATCAACACCCATAATGGCAAGGTGATGCAGAGTATTAAGAAAAACACAGCTACGGTCTTTAGTGTTCCCAGCCCACTTGCACTCAGGCAACTTAGTGTAGAACCTGCTAAACCAAGACTGATCAGCACAATAATGTAAGCGTACAACAATCCAACTAAGTTGATGTCGTTTGCCTCCGGAACTGAAAATTCCCTTGAAAAATACGTAACTCCGCCTATAAAGACTAGACTCTCGACAAAAAAATAAGCGTATATAGCAACAATTTTACCCACAAAATACTCTAGTCGAGAAATTCCACGAACCAAAATCAAATCAGTCATGAACCGATCGCGCGATCTAAAGCTAAGAGAAAACAAAATAATCAATCGAATTATAGAAAAAGGAATCAACACCAAAATAACAAACCACGTGATCGGTTCCGACGTCATCCATTCGTCAAAAGTTCCGATCACGACAAATAATACCGAAAGAATTATCTGAACTAGAAATATCGTCATAAGCACAGGGTTGACAACGATTTCCCGTACTTCATTCAGACCCACATGGAAATATGGCTTAATTATATCCTGCATATTAGTACCCTAGTTCAACTACCATCAACCGGGCTGTGATCGAGACTTCTTTGTGGCCCAGGCTCATGCAATCCCAAGAGCTTGGATACTCTCGTCTCTCGAAAATTACTCACTACGCCATCAACTGCATCTCCTAAATCTACGATAGAGGGGCGCAAATCCAACAAAACGATTTCACTATTCTCAATAATGTCGAGCAATAATCTAAGTCTCTCTGACAAAAACATCTCAGGGTCAAAATATATATAACATGTGTCAGTTGCAAAACGATACGAAAGGATACCTCGATTCACATGAATACGAAGTTCACTCTCAAATCTATCCACTGATCCAGCAAATCTAATTGAAACCGTTGGGGTATCCTTAATGTTTTTTATGCTTGCTAAGGGCCCTTGAAAGGCTATATGGCCATCGACAAAGATAGCCAAATCCCCAGTCACTTGCTCGAGAAAGGGTAAATCATCAGTCGCAATAATAATTGTCTTTCCTTCAGCGGAAAGATCTCTAATGAGGCGTCGCACGACCTTTCGCATCCCCAGATCAAAATCCTTTACAGGCTCTTCTAACAGCAAAAGCGCCGGATCGTGAACCAAAGCTCCAATAAAAACAAGACACCGTGCCTGAGACCGGCTTAGTTTTCGTATCGAAGTGCCCAAATGATCACCAAAATGGAATATCTCTGAATACTTGGCTATTCTGGCTACAGCTACTTGCTCCTCGACACCT